>JAIQBT010000065.1 GCA_020035195.1 Methylotenera sp. | reverse complement strand
GGCTTAAGTACACGCGCGTGGCGAGGCCGGGTTTGGGTATAGCTATTGCGCAAAGGCTCATGTATCGGGTTTCGTTAGATTCTGGGTTGCAAGGGTGAATTAAGCAGTGCCACCCACGGTCAGCGCATCAATTTTTAGGGTGGGTTGACCCACACCCACAGGCACGCTTTGGCCTTCTTTGCCGCAGGTGCCGACACCGCTGTCTAGGGCCATGTCGTTGCCTACCATGGACACCCGTTTTAATACGTCTGGGCCATTGCCTATTAAGGTGGCGCCTTTGACTGGGTAAGTGATTTTGCCGTCCTCTATCATGTAAGCCTCGGCCGCACTGAAGACAAATTTACCGCTGGTGATGTCGACCTGGCCACCAGCAAAGTTGGCTGCGTACAAGCCTCGTTTGACCGATTTGATGATTTCCTCAGGCGCCGCCGTGCCATTGAGCATGTAAGTGTTGGTCATGCGTGGCATGGGGATGTGCGCATAGCTTTCGCGTCTGGCATTGCCGGTAATCGGCATCTTCATTAAACGCGCGTTCAAGGTGTCTTGCAGGTAGCCGCGCAATATGCCGTCTTCTATGAGCACTGTTCTGTTGGTTGGGTTGCCCTCATCGTCCATGCTCAGTGAACCGCGGCGGTTGCTCAAGTTACCGTCGTCGACGATGGTGATGCCACGGGCGGCCACTTGCTGGCCAATTTTGTTGCTAAATGCCGAACTGCCTTTGCGGTTGAAGTCGCCTTCTAGGCCGTGGCCTATGGCTTCGTGCAGCAAAATGCCAGGCCAACCGGCGCCCAATACCACGGTCATGCTGCCAGCGGGTGCAGGGCGTGCATCCAAATTGACCAGGGCCTGATGCACGGCTTTTTGTGCGTAATCGTGCAAGACCTCGTCCGTGAAGTAGCTGTAATCAAAGCGTCCACCACCACCACTGGAGCCTTGTTCACGGCGGCCGTTGTGCTCGGCAATGACATTGATGGACAAGCGCACCAAGGGCCTAACGTCTGCCGCCATGACGCCGTCATGACGGGCCACCATAACCACTTCGTATTCGCCGGCGATGGAGGCCGTGACTTGTTTTACCCGCGCATCTATTTTTCTTGCGTAGGATTCCAGCCGTTCCAAGAGTTTCACTTTGGCCTCGGCAGACAGCGAGGCGATAGGGTCTAGGCCTAGGTAAAGCGGGGCATGGCTGCGCGCTATTAAGGCGCTGGCGGAATGATCGCCACCTTGATTGGCAATCGCCTTGCTGGCTTTGGCCGCGGCTTGCAGCGCGCTCAAGCTGATGTCGTCCGAGTAGGCAAACGCGGTTTTTTCACCACTGACGGCGCGCACACCCACGCCTTGGTCTATGGAGAAATTGCCGGACTTGACCTGGCCTTCTTCCAAGCCCCAACTTTCGCTGCGACTGTATTGAAAATACAAGTCGGCGTAGTCGATTTGGTGTGACATCATGTCGCCCAATACCGATTGCAGTTGGCTTAGGTCTAAATTGGCCGGTGCCAGTAAATTGGCCTTGGCGACGTCGAAATGACTGCCCAGGTGCTGACTGCCGTCAGTGGGCGTGCTGGATTTTTTCATTTAAATTTCAGTAATAACGCGGTGTTTGAGTGCAGGCAGGCTGGCTCTAAGGCTGGCTTGGTATTTTGGGTTCATGGCAGCGATGACCACGCCTGAGCCGCGTGGCAATCTATCCAGCACCACGCCCCAGGGATCAACGATCATGCTGTTGCCGTGCGTTTCGCGGCCGGATAAATGGTAGCCACCTTGCGCTGGGGCCAACACGTAACTTAAGTTTTCTATGGCGCGCGCACGGATCAGTGTTTCCCAATGGGCTTTGCCTGTGGTGTCGGTGAAGGCCGATGGCACGACGATGATGTTCACGTCTTTCATGGCGCGGTAGAGTTCAGGAAAACGCAAGTCGTAACAGATGGATAAGCCTATCTTGCCAAATGGGGTCTCTATCACTTTGATGACGTCGCCGGATTCTATGGTTTTCTCTTCGTGGTATTGCTCATTGCCTAGATTTAAACCGAACAAATGAATTTTGTCGTAGCGTGCGACTTGCTCGCCTTGATCGTTATAGACTAAGCAGCTGTTGCGTACTTTATTGGGAAAATTGCTGACCAAAGGCACCGAGCCGCCTATCAGCCAGATATTATGTTTTTTGGCCATGCTTTTTAAAAACTGCTGTATAGGCCCTTTGCCTTCTTCTTCGCGCGCCGCGACTTTATCGGTTTCTTTAAAGCCCATGAGGGCAAAATACTCCGGCAAGGCGACCAACTTCGCCCCTTGATTAACGGCGAGTTCAATTAAGCGTTCGGCCTCACTTAAATTGGCGGTCACGTAAGGGCCTGAAGCCATTTGTATGGCGGCAATTTTAATGATATCGGCATTATTTTTTTGACTGAGGGTGGCTTTGGTGGTTTTTAAGCGCGAGGTAATGGCCATGTTAAATCCAGATAATGGTTAGTGTTTAATTTAGTTTGCAGGTAATTCGTTGTCATCTTTATTGTTTTTGACTTCTTGTGGGTTGTCCCAGGTGCCTATGATCTCGTATTCCGTGGATGAAATCTTATTCAAGGGGTCTTTCAATATTTTTTGTGCTAAGAATGCCACCGCGCCGGCCAATGGTCCACCAGCCAATGCGGCGAGCGATAGACTGTCGCTGATATGAGGCAATACTTTCACGTATAAGTGCTGCGTTTCTTTTTGCAAATTGGTTTCGCCTTTAATTGACACGTCTGCTGCCGGCCCCGACATGATGAAGTCGTCACTGTAAATCACGCCGGCATTGATTTTTGCTGTGGCTTTGATTTTATCAAAGGCAAAGCCATTGCTAAATAAGTCTCTAAAATCCAAGGACAGTCGGCGCGGTAGGCTTTGTAAGCTGAGTAAGCCCAATAAGCGGCCTACGCCAGGTTGTACCTTCAGTATTTGGCCTTTTTTCATTTCTAACTGCAAATTGCCATTAATTTCTACCGGGTTGAAGTCGTAAGGGTTGCCCGCCCATTGCAACTGACCGCTTAAGCTGCCTTCGCCGCGTTTAACGGTGTTGGGGTGGCCCACACTCTTGAGTGTTTCGCCTAAATTGTTAATGTCCCAGGTGATATTGAGGTAAGTGCTGGGATTTTTTAACCAATTGTTCCATTGGCCATCGGCGCTGATGGTGCTCTCTGGGTTGCTTAGCTTCAGTTTCTGAATGGCCCAGTTGTTGTTTTGCGGGTGTGCGATCAGCTCCAGCGCACCTAAATTTTTGTTGTCCCATTCAAACTTGTCGGCCGTGATGTCCAGGGCAGGGTAAGTCGTCAGCCCCGTGCTTTTGCTGGTACTCTTACTCTTGTTGGGGCTGCTCTCTGGAATGGCTAGGTGACTTAAGCGTGCGCTCAATTTATTGTCGTTGGCGTAATGCAGGTCGCCACTGAATTCACGGCTTTGCACGGTAATACTTAAGCCCGATTTATTGGGGTTGTTGATGACTTTGAGTTGGTGTATGCGCCGCTCAAAGATATCCAAGGTATTAATTTTTAGTGCTATTTTTTGAATGGCCGGGGCGCTGCCTTGACCCAGATCGCCACTGAACTCTTGCAGCACGCGGTGCCATGCGTCTGCATCCAGGTAATCTAAGCTGCCGCTTAATTGCAGGCCTTTGACTTTAATTAAATCGTACTTGGGGTTTAATTCATCCGCATTGGCCGGCCCGTTGTTAAAGCGTACATTGGCTCTATCAAATTTCAGTTGGCCATTTTCTTTGGTGCGCACCAATTGCGCAAACAGTTTTTGCCCCAAGCTTAAGCTAAGCGCATCGTTGTTTAAGCCCTGATTTTTATCCACTCTTAGCATCAACCGTTCGTTACTGGCTTTATTCAAAGGCGCTGGTAAGCGAGAGCTTAAGCCGACTAAGTCACTGCGTATGTTGATGTTAACCAGTGGTTTTTGGATGGTGATGTCACTTTGCCAATTGGCACTGCCAGCAAAATAGCCTGCGGCTTTAGCGATGCTGCCTTTGGGGTTTTGATTGAAAAGCACTTGCCGGATGGCCGCGTCGTTCATTTTACCTTTGGCGTTGATGCGTATGATTTTGTCTTTGCCTGAGCTTAGATTAAAGCTCAGCGGCGAGCCAAATGCCGTGGCACTGATGTTTTTGGCCGTCAAACTACTTTCGCTAAAGTTCAATACGCCATTGATGCCCGAGAGTTTAGGGATGCTCAGGTCATCCATGCTGCCATTAGTGATTTGGTAGCTGCCTTGGTATTTGGCCGCGTCTACATCATTCATGGGGATGACGAGCTTGAGGTCTAATTTGGCTTGGCCGCTGGTGATGAGGTCTTCGGTAAAGCCTTGGGTAACTTCGGCTATTGGGCTTTTGTTGACAAATTTCACCCCCTCAGCCACCGGCCCTAGGTAGCTGCTGACGATGTGCAGCATCGGTTCGGCCGCGTCCAGTTGGGGTATGGTGATTTTGCTTTTTACGATTTGGTTGCCTAACAGGTGGCCGGAAAAAGCATTCAATTCCATGCGCTTACCCTCAAACAGCATGTCTAGCCCGAGGTCTTCTATCTCCGGCCAACCGGTGCCGTACTCCATGAGTGAGTGACTAAGTTTGCCGGTTACGCGAAATTGACCTAGATGTGCTTGCGGTCTATTTTGGCTATCTACAAAGGGGAAGTCGGCTAAGCGGCCTTTGATGACCACGTTGACGTTTTCAAGCTGACCGCTGAGTATGGAGGTGTCCAGCCAGTGTAGGGTGGTTTCACCCAGTGCGATGGGGTAATAATTTAATGCGTACTTGGCATCGGCTTTAGTCAGTTGGGCTTTTAAGTCCAGGTAATCGCCTTGGCTGGCGTCCATCACGTAATCTGCATTGACGGTTGCGCTCAGGTGAGGGTTGCTCAAGCTGAGTTGGTCTACATGCACCTTGGTGGCCTGCTGCTTGGTGCTCCAACTGACAGTGCCGGTGAGGGTGTCAACTGGGGTAGGCCAACGCAGCATGGATTTTAGATCCAGCTTAGCATTTGAGGTGTTGAGGTAAAGCTTGCCGGCCGTTTGATTGGCGCTGATGTCACCGCTGAGATTGGTGAAGCCGGGGATTTTCTCATGCGCGGCTAGGCTTAGGTTTTGAAATTTCCCCTGCACTTGGTAGCCGCTGGTTTTGCCTGAGCTGACTTGCCAGAGCAAGTTGAGGTCCGCTAACTGCCCGCTAGGTGCCAGCTGTTTAAATTTCTGCCGCCAATCCTGATTTAGCGGGAGCTGCGCCACATACGGTTGTAGCATGGCTAAATCCAATTTAGCCAATTGAACTTTGAGCGTTTCTTTGCCCAATCCGGTTTTAAGGTAATTCACCGTCGCCTCTTCTATGCTCAAGCTGTCATTGCTGAGCAAGCTTAAGTGTTTGGCGCTGAAGCTTTGATCGGCCTTGGTTTTTTCCCAAGCCAACTCCCCACTAAGGCGACGCATTACTAAAGTGCTGTTTTGCTCGGGAAAATCCAACTGCACATCGCTTAAGGCCAGCGTGCTGCTGACGCGATGCCATTGTTTATTTTCAAAGGCCATGGCCAGCTTGATGTCGCCGTGACCATTTTTTAGTGCGATAGATGGACTAAGTTGGCTGTAATCAATCCATGCTTGATACGCCAGCAAATCAACATCCTTGATGGTCAGCTCTAGGTTGCCATACCAGCTGGCCAGTTGGCTAACGTCGTTACCATTCAGGTTGGCGTGGACATAAATGGGCGCGCTGGTGCCCGTCGAGGGCAGGGCGCTGAGCGAGATTTGGTGGCTATTAAGCAAGCGTTTCCACGGCGGGCTAATCACGGATAAGTTAAGTTTATCTAAACTTAAAGGCGGCGCGGCGCGCATTTCGTCCAACCAGAGCACCTTGGCATTGTTGACGCTAAACGCGGCTTGGCGTAATAGCCAGTTGGCCAGCTCCGGTTTGGCTGGGCCTTGCATGGGGATGCCGGCCACAAAAATATCACCTTGTGCGTTGCGTCTAACGGTTAATTCGGGCGAGCGTAAGCTAAGGTGGGCTAGGCGTGGTTCCAGAACGGCTAAGCTTAGCCAGGAAAGGCTTAAGTCTGTATTTTTAAGTTGCAGGGCCGGTCGATTTTCTGCATCGTACAGATGGATGTCTGACACCACGAAATGTGGGTTGAGGCCTTGCCAGCCGACGCTTATTTCACCAATGACTATTTTCTGCTGCGCCAGCTTGCTGGCAAACTGGGCGATGTCATTTTTGTAGGTGTTGATGTTGGGAAATAGCCAAAATTGTATGCACAAGGCAGCGCTGACTAAAACGACGGTGATGATGCCAGCTAGCCATAACGCAATGCGGTAAACCAAGAGCAGAGATTTTTTGACCATAGAGGCTAGTTTGGATTTTAATTTAATAGCATGGGTAAGTTGACATTTTACTGCATAAGCCATCATAACAAACAAATTGCCGGGTGTTTGTTTCACTCGAGCTAGGACGCGAAATTATTTTAAAATAGACGCGTTGTCCTTTAGAATGTCGCCTGGCTCAGATACCCTGATGCCCAATTAATTTAAGCGCTTATCACTTGATTCAATTCAAACAACTCACCTTAGTTCGTGGCTTAAAAACCCTGATTCAAGGGGCTTCCTTGCAATTGCACCCTGGCCATAAAGTCGGCTTAACCGGCGCCAACGGCGCAGGCAAATCCTCATTATTTGCTCTATTGCGCGGTGAGATGCAGTTGGAGTCGGGTGATTTGGAGATGCCTGCCACTTGGGTGATTGCCCACGTGGCACAAGAAACGCCAGCTTTGAATACGCCTGCCATCGAATTTGTGTTGGACGGCGATGTGGAGTTGCGGCAAATAGAGGCGGCCTTGGCAAAGGCTGAAGTCAGTCAACAAGGCGAAGTGATCGCTGAGTTGCACCATAAATTGTTGGACATAGACGGCTACAGCGCTAAAGCCAGGGCGGCTGAATTATTAAGCGGCTTGGGATTTAGCCAGGCCAATTTACAGCAGGCCGTCTCTACATTTTCTGGCGGTTGGCGGGTGCGCTTAAATTTAGCGCGTGCCTTGATGTGCCGTTCCGATTTGTTATTGCTCGATGAACCGACCAATCACTTGGATTTGGATGCGGTGATTTGGTTGGAAGGCTGGTTGCAAAGCTACCGCGGCACCTTGTTATTGATTTCGCACGACAGGGATTTTTTGGATGCCATCGTCAATCACATCGCCCATATCGAGCAGCAAACGCTGACCTTATACCGTGGCGGCTATTCGGATTTTGAACGGCAGCGCGCTGAAAAATTAGCCTTGCAGCAAGCCATGTTTGAAAAGCAGCAACGCAAAGTCAGCCATTTACAAAGTTATATAGACCGCTTCCGGGTGCAGGCCACCAAAGCCCGGCAAGCGCAGAGCCGTATCAAAGCCTTGGAACGCATGGAAATGATTTCAGCAGCGCACGTGGATAGCCAGTTTAATTTTGAATTTAGGGTGCCCGTGGCCGCGCCGGATCCTTTGCTGGTATTGGATGACATGGCGGTGGGTTACCAAGGGGTGGCCTTAATCAAGGGCATTGTGTTAGCCATTAGGCCGGGCGAGCGCATAGGCTTATTAGGCCGCAACGGCGCCGGTAAAACCACTTTAATTAAATTGCTGGCCAAAGCCTTGGCGCCATTAAGCGGTAAACGGGTGGAAGGTAAGGATTTAAACATAGGCTACTTTGCCCAACACCAATTGGAGCAATTGCGTTTGGACGAATCGCCTTTGCAGCACATGATGAGTTTGGATCCACTCACCCGTGAGCAAGAGCATTTAAACTTTCTGGGCGGCTTCGACTTTAAAGGCGACATGGCCCGTGCGCCTTGCCTGAATTTTTCCGGTGGGGAAAAATCACGCCTAGCTTTGGCGCTATTGATTTGGACGCGGCCCAATTTGCTGCTGCTGGATGAACCGACTAACCATCTGGATTTGGAAATGCGCCATGCCTTAACCTTGGCTTTGCAAGACTACCAAGGCGGCGTGGTATTGGTGTCGCACGACAGGGCTTTGCTGCGCGCCAGTTGCGATGAATTTATTTTGGTGGCCGATGGCAAGGCGGTGCCGTTTGACGGCGATTTGGATGGCTATAGCCAGTGGTTGAACGAGCAACGCTTAAAAGAAAAGCAAGCGCTGCAAGTGGTGTTGGACATTAAGCCGAGTAAAAATGACAGGGCGGTCAATAAAGCCGAACGGCAAGCCAGAATCGCTGATCGCCGGCCATTGTTAAAAGAAGTGGCGGAATTGGATCAGCGTATTGCGGCTTGGCAGGAAGAAAAAACCGGATGCGATGCGCGTTTAAACGACAACGATTTGTATAGTGCGGCGGATAAAACCGCATTGCAAGATTTGTTAAAAAAGCAGGCCGAGCTGACAAAAAATATAGACCAGGCTGAAGAGCGTTGGTTAAGCTTGCACGAACACTTAGAAAGCTTGCCCGCTTTGGATTGAGCGTGCTGCTATCAAGCACCATTTAATTAACGTCTGTTAAGACACACGAGGACCCGTTATGGAAATTCAATACTCAAAACGCATCAAACTCATGCATGCCTTGTGTTTGGCTGAAACCCTGCGCGACGACGAAGCTAAACCGAACGCGGATTTAAACGACTACGATGCGCTGGCCGCTGCCGATTACTTAAGTTGCTACGTGACTTTTAAAGCCATACAAGCGGCCGAGCGTTCGCCCTTGGCTGAACGCAGCGAAAATTTCGACATGCTCAGCGTCTATCAGGCCTATGCCTTATTGGCCTACGCATTTTTTACCACGCCCTTGGCGCAAGAAGACATCGCGCCAAATTTGGCCGTCGCACAAATCACCATAGCTAAAACCTTGTTTGCCGGCTTGCCGGACGCTGAATTAATCGAAATTATTGAATCGGGTTATCATAAATTTCAGTTGATAGGCGATGCCGAGGCGGCGCATTGGTCGGAATTTAGAGAGAATTTAGACAAGCTGACGGTAGCTTTTGTGATTGCCGGTACCGACGATGAAAGTCCGCACAGCATTGAGGAAATCACACCTATATTTGGTCAGTTGCTGAGCCAGTTGTGTGAGGCGTTTAATAATGCTTAAGTTGGCGTGGGCGCTATGCCTGTTAAGTAATACCAGCGCTTACCGATTTGCCTGAATTCGCTTAATTCGTGCAGGTGCTGGGCACGTCCGGCCACTTTGTAGCGTGCGACAAATTCCACCTTGGCCTGACACTCACTCACCGTCGCGGTCTGCTTAATTTGCAAGCCCAACCACTGGATGGGCGCATCCTCTTCTAGGTTCAGCTGGTCTGGGCGGGTGTCAGGGTGCCAGGTATCCAATAAATACCTTTCCAGTCCCATGGCATAGGCGCTGTAGCGGGAACGCATCAGCGCAAGTGCGTTAGGCGCCGCTTGGCCTTGATGGTAAGGCTGGCAGCAATGGCTGTAGGCTTGGCCGCTTTCACAAGGGCAGGCTGTTGCCTCGGATGGCTTGCTCGATGCTTTAGGTAAGCTCACGCGTTTCTAAAAATTCGATGTCCGGGTAGCGCTCTTGGGCCATTTGTAAGTTCACGCGGTTTGGCGCTAAGTAAACGTATTCATTCGCCACGTCCAAAGCCACGTTAAAACCGTATTTATCAGCAATCGCGCTTAAGTCGCTGTCTTTGCCACGCAACCAGCGTGCCGTGTAGCAATCGTAATTTTCAAAGACGATGTCCACGCCGTATTCGTGTTCTAAGCGGTGGGCCACCACTTCAAATTGCAGCATACCGACCGCGCCTAAAATCAAATCGTTGGAGAGCAAGGGGCGAAATAATTGCGACGCTCCTTCTTCAGCTAGTTGTTGAAGACCTTTCTGCAACTGCTTCATTTTTAATGGATTTTTTAATCGTGCTCTGCGGAAAAATTCCGGTGCAAACGAGGGTAGCCCAGTAAATTTTAGGTTTTCATTTTCACTGAAAGTGTCGCCCACTTTAATCGTGCCGTGGTTGGGTATGCCTATGATGTCGCCGGAATAAGCCTCGTCCATGGTGGTTCGGTCTTGTGCCATAAAGGTGATGGCATTGTTCACCGCCATCAACTTGCCGGTGCTGACTTGTTTGATTTTCATGCCGCGTTCAAAGCGCCCGGAACAGACCCGTAAAAAGGCAATTCGGTCACGGTGTTTTGGGTCCATTTTGGCTTGTATT
>JAIQBT010000053.1 GCA_020035195.1 Methylotenera sp. | reverse complement strand
TAGCCGTCGTCGTTTGAGAGTAAAATTTTCATAGGCAAATTATAGTAGAAGACGGGTGGTTTAGTGCTGAGCTGCTTTAAAAAAAGCCACAAAGTTCACCAGTCAGCCTATTTGGCTATAGGCGCGCTAGGGGTGTCGGCAGGGCTTAAAACAACAGGCTTTTCAGCTAAGGCAGCTATTTCAGTTGGGCTGAGTAGTTTAATCTCGTTTGTGTTGCCCGAAACTGCGGTCGGCTGGCTAGGCTTGTTGCTCAAGCCAGCCACATTAAAATAGGCAAAGACTGCCAGGTTGAAGATGAACAACAAGCCTATCCATTTTTTCATTGCGATTCACTTTGCAGGTTGCGGTCTATGAAATACAGGCCGTGTAAAACTAAATTATCCACGATAGTGCAGGGGTTTGTCACCGTTAAAGCACTTTTTATTAAGGCGGCATCGCCACCACCAATGATGATACTAGGTCTGCTGTCATCGAAGGCCGACAGCGCAGTCAGCATTTCGTGTATGGCACCAACAATGGCGTTAAGCGCACCAGCTTGCATGGCGTCCTCGGTGTTGTTGGCAAAGAGGCTTTTGTTGGCTAAGTCGCTCTTAAAAGCCGTGGCCGGTAATTGCGCAGTGCCCAGGGCCAAGCTTTGTTGCATCAAATGAAAGCCAGGCAAAATTAAGCCACCTAAAAAATCGGTCCGTTTGTTTTTGATGGATAAGGCGTCTATGGTCACGGCCGTGCCTGCGTTGACCACCACGCAAGCGCCATACCCTAGACAATACGCCGCCATCATTGCCGCGAAACGATCGCAGCCTAAACTTTGTGGGTTTTGGTAGTGGTTGTGTAAGCCAGTCATGTGGGCAGGCGATTGCAGCCAATGTATAGGCGCAGCAGGGTTTGCTAGATTTTTGATTAAGTCGGTTTGGTGATTTTCACCCGCCACATTGGCGACAATCACGCGTTGGTATTGGCTGGGCTGAGGAAGGCTGGTGTCGGTCAATTCGCTGTTTAAGCAGTTGCCGAAATCGTCGATTTCGCCTGCCGGATTAAATAGCGCCCACTTGGTTTTGCTGTTACCGCTATCTATGCATAAAAGCATGCTAAGCCCCGTCTTTGCTTGGGTGCGGCAATATGCCACATTCTCGAGTGTGCATAAACCCTATAACATCCGCTGTAATTTAAAACCCACTTAACTATAGCTATTTGTAAAGGTCAGTTTATGCCGTTCAACTATTCAAAAAATACTTAATGCTTACCAGTATTCTAACACCATGCGTATTGGCGGCTCCAGCATCTACTGCACAGGCCGAAGAATTAGTTTTGCCTAATGTGGCGGTAAATGCAGAAAAGCTGGCTGACATCAACCCATCTGCCGTGCTTGGCATGGGCCGTTCTGTGAATGTGGGTTTGACGCTGAAGTATTAAGTCTAGAAAAACTGGGCGTAGGGCAGCGCCCAGTTTAATGGACGCCACGCAGGCTGATTTCACCCGATGAAAAGCGCTGTTCGCCCAAGGCTGTTTGGATGAGCAATATGCCATCCTCAGCCACGCCGGTCACCGTGCCTAGCGTCTCTCTGCCATCTGGATGCAGCATTTTTACTTCTTTTTGTTGGTAGGCATGATGTGTCATCCATTCCTCACGCAAGCTGCTAAAGCCGTGTTGTTCAAAATGGCTTAATACCACGGCCAAGTGCTTAAGCAATACGCCTAGCAATTCATTCGGGTTGATGGTCTGCTTAGTCACGCTGGCCAAATCGGTGGCAGCTTGATCAATTTGCTGTTTTATTTTTGTCGGCAAATTAAGGTTGATGCCCATACCTATCACAGCGGCGCTGGGGCCTTCCATGTCGCCTTGGAGTTCTATCAAAATGCCGGCCAATTTTTCTGGTGGCTGTTGCTGCTTAACGATTAAAACGTCGTTCGGCCATTTCAACTGCGCTTGTTGTATGCCTAAGCTGTGTAATGCGCGTATCAGTGCAACGCCCACCGCTAAACTCAAACCAGGCAGGGCAGAAGCGCCGCATTGAAAACGCCACAGCAAGGAAAATGTTAGGCTAGCACCCAAGCCGGCTTGCCAGCTGCGACCGCGTCTGCCACGGCCATTACTTTGTAAGTTGGCGACTACGCAACTGGCATGCGCTTGGCCGCTGCTTAATTTTTTCATCATGTAGCTGTTGGTTGAGGCTAAATGATCGTGCACTTCCAATTTGAACCAGGCGCGTTGTTCACCTATGGCCTGCAATATGGCTTGCTCATCGAGCAGGGCAATAGCCTGAGGCAGCTTGTAGCCGCGGCCACGCACTGAATAGAATTCCACGCCCAATTTTTCTGCTTCCTGCAAGGCATTCCAGATGGTGGCGCGTGAGACTTTAAATTGCAGTGCAAGCGCTTCGCCGGAATGAAATTTGCCATCGGCGAGCAAGCGTAATATAGGGAAGGTGAGGGCGTTCATATGCAAGCGCAGTTTATCACAGCGTGTATTGGTCGGACATGGTCTCTGGCTAATTGGCTTTGAAGCCTTACATTCCCATTCTTTGGTGTAAAATAAGGGCCATTATCGTTAAGTAAATTCACCATGGCATCAGAAAAAGCACCCATACCTTTAGGCTCGAATTTCATTCGTGCTATCGTCGAGAAAGACTTAGATCAAGGCCTATACCAAAGCCGAAAATGGGCTGGCAGTCCAGGCGATGCTGCGCATCATGCGGCAGGTCAAGTGGATCAGGCCAAGCTGCGTACGCGCTTTCCGCCTGAGCCTAACGGTTATTTGCACATAGGTCATGCTAAATCCATATTCTTGAATTTTGGTTTAGCGCGTGATTACGCCGGTGTGTGCCATTTACGGTTTGATGACACCAATCCCGAGAAAGAAAGCCAAGAGTACGTAGACAGCATTACCGATGCGGTTAAGTGGTTAGGCTTTGATTGGCAGACCAAGCTGGGCCAGCATTTGTATTTCGCCAGCAATTACTTCGATTTCATGTACCGTGCAGCCGAGAGCTTGATTGAGCGTGGCCATGCTTATGTGGACAGCCAAACCGCAGATGAAATGCGTCTTAACCGCGGCAGCTTAACTGAAGCCGGTAAAAATTCGCCTTGGCGCGACCGTACGGTCGCAGAAAATTTAGCTTTATTCCGCGCCATGCGTGATGGGCAGCATGCGGATGGCAGTCTGGTGTTACGGGCAAAAATAGACATGGCATCGCCTAACATCAATTTTCGTGATCCGGCTATTTATCGCGTGCGCCGAGCGCACCACCATAATACCGGGGATAAATGGTGTATTTACCCCATGTACACCTTTGCTCACCCGATTGAAGATGCGCTCGAGCAAATCACCCATTCCATATGCACCTTGGAATTTGAAGATCAGCGGCCGTTTTACGATTGGTTATTGCATCACTTGGCTGAGGCCGGTTTGCTAGCCCAACCCTTGCCTAAGCAATACGAATTTGCCCGCTTGAATTTAACCTACGTGGTCTTATCCAAGCGTAAATTAATCCAATTGGTGGAAGAAAAACACGTAAGTGGCTGGGATGATCCACGATTACCTACGCTCGCCGGCGCTCGCCGTCGCGGTTACACGGCCGAGGGCTTTAAGTTGTTTGCCGATCGCATCGGTGTCTCCAAAGCCGATTCCTGGATAGATTACAGCACCTTGGAAGATTGCATGCGTGAAGTGCTTAATGAGTCTGCTGAGCGCCGTATTGCTGTCTTGGATCCAATTAAATTGGTCATCGATAATTACCCGGTAGGGCAGGTGGAAGATTGCTTTGCACCGAATCACCCGCTCAAGCCTGAGTTAGCTAAGCGCGTTGTGCCTCTGAGTCGTGAGTTGTGGATAGAGCGCGAGGACTTCATGGAAGAGCCTAGTAAAGGCTTTTTTAGGTTGGTGCCAGATGGTTTGGTGCGATTGCGTTATGGCTACGTGGTTAAGTGCACCGGTTTTGAAAAAGACGCTACTGGCAATGTGACGGTGGTGCACTGCGAGTATTTGCCAGATACGAAATCGGGCACGCCGGGTTCGGACAGTGTCAAAGTAAAAGGCAACATCCATTGGGTGTCGGTGCAGCATGCTTACGAATGCGAGGTGCGCTTATACGACAGGTTGTTTAAAGAGGCGCACCCGGGTGAAGGCGATACAGATTTTTTAACTGAATTAAACTCGGATTCCGTGAGCCTTATTCGCGCGCAATTGGAACCCAGTTTGAAAGATGCGCCTTTGGAAGCACGTTTTCAATTTGAGCGGCACGGCTATTTCATCGCCGATATTAAAGACAGTGTGGTCGGACAGCCGGTCTTTAATCGCACCGTGACTTTGCGCGATGCTTGGCAAAAATAAGCTTTAACAGCAAAAAATACCAGCTATTTTTATGATTAATTTCATTACTTATCAATTATTTATAGAAGTAAATGAACCTATAACATTAGCTATAGGGAAGCTGGGTAGATTTGATTTTCCGGCCGGTTCTTATGTGTATACCGGCAGTGCTAAAGCTCATATGGAAGCGCGTATTGCTCGCCATCTAAGCGTGGATAAAAAGTTGCGGTGGCATATCGATTATTTGCTTAATGCTTGTGGCGTTCATGTCAGCAAGGTGGCGCGATCCGTAGAAAGCGAATGTACGCTTAATCAAAAAACTGCAGGCACGCACTTGGTGGCCAAGTTTGGCGCCAGTGATTGTCAGGCCGGATGCATCAGCCATTTAAAGTATCTGCCTTAAGGCCGCCTGCCGCGCTTTTTATGCCGGTAACGGTAAGCCAGTAATACAATGAGGCCAGCCACATTTGGTAGCCAAACCTCCGGATTAGACCAAGGTATCCCGTCTATGGTGAAATCTGAAATAGGCCAAAATATAGCCGTGGGGATGTAGCTTAGGCTGTGAAAAGGGAAGTCCAGGACGATGTGAAATGGCCAAGCCAGCATGGTAAAAGCGATATCTCGGCGCCAATACGCTACTAGAGCGATGATAGGCAGGCACACCACAAAGCTGTGCCAAATGTCGTATGAGATAAACAACCAAGTTGGCCTGCTGATTAGCGGCGGTGGGCCAGGCTGAAAACTGCCATCCAATAACCGTACCAGCAAGTACGCCCCAAACGAGCATAAGTCAGGCAATGCTCCAAATAGCAAGGCTAGGCGGGCATGCATGCGGTGGCCGAATAAACCGTATCCCCATAATGCTTGACTTAAGGTGTCCATGGGCTGTTTTTAGTATTAGTTAATTGATTGTCTATTGTGCACGTCAACTGCACCGCGCATAGCCTAACACGGCCAAATTGTGATTTTTATTTTTTATATCCCCATCGCCAAGCGCTTGCAAGTAAAATCTAGGCTAATTATTTCTTTTAAGTGCATGGCGTGAACATTACCGTAGATTGCGATTTAAATGCCACATGGCTTCATGGTCAAAGTCACCCAGCCTTATTGCAATTGTTAGCGAAAGGTCGATTGGTGCAGCACGCTAAGCCTCTGGAAGCCTTAATCGCTGAGCAGTTTGGCTTACTGGCTTCGCCGGACTATCCCTTAGCCGCCATGGCGGCCGGCGCAGACGGCATAGCCACAGGCCATCACTATTTCCTAAGAGCAGACCCCGTGCATTTGGTCTTGCAGCGCGATTGTTTTAGCCTGCATGAGGCATTGCCGCTCAAACACAGTCGCGAAGAAGCGCAGGCCATTATCGCCAGCTTTAATCAGCACTTTACTGAGTTGGGTATGGCGTTTTCCTTGGGCGATTCTGGCGCTTGGTATGTTCAGTTGGCAGAGTCCCCGCAGATTCGAACCACGCTGCCCGCTGTTGCGATGGGTAAAAATATCCATGATTTTTTGCCACAAGGTAAAGATGCCTCGACTTGGGTGGCCCTGCTAAATGAAGTGCAAATGTTATTGCACGAGCATGCTGTTAATGTTTCGCGTGAATCGCTTGGGCAACTGGCTATCAATAGCCTGTGGTTTTCCGCGGGGGGTGCCTTGCCCAGTGCGCCAGCGCCATTAAACGGCGAGCTCAGTCTAATGGCTAATAGCGCTGTGTATATGGGATTTGCTAAATTAATCGGTGCACCATGCCGCCGATTGCCGGAGAGCTTGAAGGCTGTGATGCAAGAGCCGGCGTCACAGCTGCATTTACATTTACCCTGCATGCAGGACCTCGATGCATGCTGGTTTGCGCCGCTATTGCAAGCGCTAAATCAGTCCAAATTCAGCCAACTCACCTTAAATCTCGGTTTTTATGAACAAACCATACAGCTAAACCTATGCCCGCGTGATCTGTATAAATTTTGGCGCCGTCCACGCGTACTCGAGGCGTATTGGGCATGACAAGCATAGTGCAACGTCAGCAACAGCCAGAGGCTGCCACAGCCTTGCAAGCGCTTGGGGTGAGCCCGCTTATGGCACGCTTACTGGCTGCCCGTGGTGTGTCGACGGCCAGTCAACTAAGTGTTAACTTGGCCGACTTGCTGCCACCACAGACGCTCACGAATAATAACCGTATGGCGAAGTTGCTGGCCGATGCCATGAATGCAGATAAATCCTTGTTGGTCATAGGCGATTACGATGCCGACGGAGCGACCGCTACCGCGGTGGCGGTCAAAGGCTTGCGTGCCTTAGGCGCTAAAGTGGATTTTTTAGTGCCCAACCGCTTTGAGTACGGTTACGGATTAACCCCGGAAATTGTGGCTTTGGCAGCCACAAGAAACCCGGATGTGATTATTACCGTGGACAACGGCATAGCCAGTGTGGAGGGGGTCGCTGCAGCGAATGCCTTAGGCCTACAGGTGCTCATTACCGACCACCACTTGCCAGGACAAACCACGCCAGCTGCCGCCTGCATCATTAACCCCAATCAACACGGTTGCGACTTTGCTAGCAAACATCTAGCCGGCGTGGGCGTGATCTTTTATGCCTTGCTGGCCTTGCGTGCGGAGTTGCGTGAGCGCGGCACCTATTCCACAACGCCCGAGCCTAATCTGACCGAGTTATTGGATTTGGTGGCCTTAGGGACGGTGGCCGATTTGGTTAAATTGGATGGCAATAACCGTATATTGGTCGAGCAAGGTTTGCGAAGAATACGTGCGGGCGTTTGCTCGCAAGGCATATTGGCCTTGTTGCGCATTAGCGGCCGGCAAGCCCAAGCTTGCAATGCGCAGGATCTAGGTTTTTATGTGGGGCCACGCTTAAATGCCGCTGGTAGGCTGGATGACATGAGTTTAGGCATACGCTGCTTATTGGCTGACAATCCAGCGCAAGCGAACATCATGGCGCAACAATTACAGGATTTAAATGCTGAGCGACGCAACATCGAGGCCGACATGCAGGCGACTGCTAATTTAAGCCTAGACGACATCAATGTGGCTGAGCAATACAGCATTGCCATGTACCAAGCCGATTGGCACCAAGGCGTGATCGGTATCTTGGCCTCGCGCATAAAAGAGCGTTACCACAGGCCGGTCATCACCTTTGCACAGGCTGGCGACGGGGTATTAAAAGGATCTGGCCGTTCAATCGCTGGCTTGCATTTGCGCGATGCGCTGGATGCTTTAAGCAAACAGCAGCCTAACTTGATTTTAAAGTTCGGTGGCCACGCCATGGCGGCCGGCTTGAGCATCAAGCTGGAAGATTTCGACACTTTCGCTACGGGCTTTGAAGCGGTGGTAAGGGGCTTGGTAGACGAGGCGGATTTGCAGGCGGTGCTGGAAGTCGATGGCAGTTTATCCGCCGTAGACATGAATTTTACGACTGCTCAGCTATTAGAAAATCAGGTCTGGGGTCAGGGTTTTGCGCCACCTTTGTTTTACGATGAATTTACCGTGCTGTCTCAGCGCCTCCTTGCTGATAAGCATTTAAAGTTAACGTTGCAGTTGTCTGGAGATGCGCAGGGCTCAGTGTTGGATGCTATTTACTTTAACCAGGTTGAATTTCTCAGCGGATCCATACAGGCGGCTTATCAACTGCAGACCAATAGTTACAATGGTGCGCAAAAAGTGCAGTTAAATTTACGCCATGTTGCAAATTAAAAAATATGACTAATTCATATGAAACATTAGACCCTCTATTGGTGGCCAGTTTATTTCAGTCGGCCCTGCCACCACGGAAATTGGACGCGCACAAAGGCGACGCCGGCAGTGTGGCTATAGTAGGCGGCGATAGCGGCATGCAAGGGGCGGTTGTATTGGCCTCGCGGGCGGCATTGTTAATGGGGGCAGGGCGTGTTTATGCCTGCATGCTGGCAAGCGATAAGCCTATGCTGGATTTAAGTTACCCAGAAATCATGCTGCGCACGCACGACACTTTGACGCAATTAAAGCAGTTGGATGCCTTGGTGCTTGGACCTGGCTTAGGTCAGTCCCAGGCGGCCATGGCGCTCTTGGCTTTTTGGCTCAAGCAAAGCGTACCGCTTTTACTTGATGCCGATGCGCTCAATTTAATGGCCCAGCACCCGCATTTAGTCGAATTGTGTCGAGCCCGCTTGAGCAATACTGTGATTACCCCGCATGCCGCTGAAGCGGCCAGATTGTTAGGTTCAAGCAGCGCAGAAATTCAAAAAAATCGCCGTGAGAGCGCCATGAAATTAGCCGAGATGTTGCATGCAAGCTGCGTCCTTAAGGGCGCAGCCAGCCTTTGTGCGCATTATTCTGGCGCATGCTTTGTGAATACTAGTGGCAATCCAAGTTTGGCTACAGCCGGCATGGGCGATGTGCTTAGTGGCATGGTGGGTGGTTTTATGGCGCAAGGCATGGCTGGATTGGAAGCGATCAAACTGGCTGTGTTCGTGCATGGTGCCGCAGCCGACAAGCTGGTAAGCGAAGGCTTGGGGCCACATGGTTTGACCGCATCGGAATTGATGCTAGCAGCACGCAGCGTACTTAACCAATTAAACGCGGCCAGTTCACATCTACGTTTGCCCTGATGCCCAGGTCCTCGCAGGCACAAGCGAGCAAGCCTAAGATTTTTGCGTATAATTGGCGTTGTTGAATAAATCGCACTGTTTTTTGCGGCCTTACTTAGGAATATGCGTACTATGCGTCAAAAATTAGTTGTTGCTAACTGGAAAATGCACGGCAACTTGGCTTTGAACAAACAGTTGCTTAGCGCGTACCTCGACAAGCTGTCAGCATTGCAGGGTGCTAAAGTGGTTGTGTGTGTCCCGTACCCTTACCTGGCACAAGCGCAGTCTGTGCTTCAAGATAGCCCGATTGCCTGGGGTGCGCAAAATTTAAGTAAGGATGCTGTTGGGCCGTTTACCGGTGAAGTGAGTGCGGCCATGCTCAGCGACTTTGGAGCAAGCTACGTCATTATTGGTCACTCAGAGCGGGCAACGGCTTACTGCGAGTCGGATGAAAATATCGCCACTAAATTCATGCAAGCCCAAACGCATGGCTTAACGCCTATATTGTGTGTAGGGGAAACCTTAATTGAGCGCGAAGCTGGTGTGATGCAAATGGTGGTCGCCAAGCAATTGGACACCATTATCAATTTTTACGGTGCTGGGGTATTTGCCAATGCCGTGGTTTCTTATGAGCCTATTTGGGCGATTGGTACGGGTCTTGCTGCCAGTGCATATCAAGCGCAGAGCATGCATGAGTTTATTCGCGGCAAGGTGGCAGCGCTTGATGCGTCTGCCGCCGCCAGCCTCAAAATCCTCTATGGAGGCAGCGTAAACCCACAAAATGCGGTACAATTGCTGGCTATGCAGGATATCGATGGAGGTCTTGTCGGTAAGTGTTCCTTAAACGCGCAAGAATTTGAGAAAATATGCCTGGCAGCCGCCTAGCAATAGGCTTAGCTAAAATGGCACGGGGTTAAAAAATGGAAAAATTGGTATTGGTTATTCACGTATTGGCAGCGCTAGGCGTGATTGTTTTGGTCTTATTGCAACACGGAAAAGGCGCTGACATGGGCGCTTCATTCGGCAGTGGCGCATCGGGCAGTTTGTTTGGTGTCTCAGGATCAGCCAACTTTATGAGCCGTGCTACAGCTATTTTTGTGATGGTGTTTTTCGCAACCAGTTTAACGCTAGCTTACATGGCTAGCCATAAAGACGGTGGAGGCAGTGTGGTTAAAGCCAATGCGACTAAAGTGTTGCCAGTTAATCCTGTTGACGCTAATCCAAGCGGCACCACTGAAACGCCTGCGGATAACAAAGCGATACCAAAATAAAGGCAGTGAGCGTTAGCTTAAAGCATGCCGTCGTGGTGGAATTGGTAGACACGCAACCTTGAGGTGGTTGTGACTTAGGTCGTGAGAGTTCGAGTCTCTCCGTCGGCACCAGGGAATAAAATCAAATGATAAAAAATGCCGGCTATGCCGGCATTTTTTAT
>JAIQBT010000079.1 GCA_020035195.1 Methylotenera sp. | reverse complement strand
TCCTAAAACCGGGGCCGTATTGAGCTACGTTAGTCAACCTGGCTTTGATCCCAACTTGTTTGTGGATGGCATCGATGTGAACAATTGGACCATGCTCAATGAGTCGCTGGATAAGCCTTTAGTTAATCGGCCCATACGCGGCATCTACCCGCCAGGCTCGACCTTCAAGCCTTTCGTTGCCATGGCTGGCTTGGAGAACGCAAAACGCTTACCGCCCTTCCACATACAAGACCCTGGCTACTATTCATTGGCCAACAGCCGCCATCGTTACCGCGATTGGAAGCCGGACGGTCACGGGCTGGTGGATATGCAAAAAGCCATTACCGTTTCTTGCGATACCTTTTTTTATGGTTTAGCCATGGATTTAGGTATAGAGAGGCTGACGGGTTTTGTGCGTCATTTTGGCTTCGGGGCTAAATCAGGCATAGACATACGCGGCGAAAATGCCGGCTTATTGCCTACCCCGGCCTGGAAAATGCGCCGCTTTAAACAGCCTTGGTACCAAGGCGAAACCGTCATTGTCGGCATAGGCCAAGGCTACACTTTGGTGACGCCCATGCAATTGGCGCAAGCCACCGCGACTTTAGCCAACGATGGCGTGGCCATGCGTCCGCATACGGTGGCGGCCATGCAATCACCACCGACGGGTCGCACCATGAATGTCAGCCCGGTGGTGCAAGACCGCATCGCCCTGAAAGCAGAAAACATTGCCATCGTTAAACGCGGCATGATGGACGTGACCTTGCCGGGGGGGACCGCGGCCAGCGTTGGCGCCAATGCCGGTTACAGTATTGCCGCAAAAACCGGCACGGCCCAGGTCATAGGCATCAAACAAAATGCCAAATACGACAGCAACAGCATCAATGAGCGGCACCGAGACCATGCCTTATTTATTGCCTATGCGCCGGCAGACAATCCCACGATCGCCTTGGCGGTGATCGTGGAAAACGGTGGCCATGGGGGCTCAGCGGCTGGACCCATTGCCAGAAAAGTCATGGATTATTATTTGTTGGGTAAGTCGCCAAACGATACAGTGCCTACGGTGGCCCATACTAAGTCGGCCAAGCCCGGCCTTAACAATCAACACGAGAGCCCGCAGGATGAATAAATTCTTAAAGCCTTTGTTAGCGCACATCGATTCGTTTTTGATGGCGAGTTTATTTTTTACGCTGATGGTGGGTTTGTTTGTTTTGTACAGCGCCTCGGGTCAAGACTTTTCCAGGGTGTACGATCAGACGGTCAATATTGTATTGGCCTTTAGCGTGATGTGGCTGGCAGCTAATATAGCGCCGCACCAACTCGAACGGGTGGCCATGCCTTTATATGTCTTAGGTGTGCTGTTGTTGGTGGCTGTTGAGTTGGTTGGCTCGACCAGTCATGGTGCGCAGCGTTGGCTTAATTTGGGCGTCACTAAAATTCAGCCGTCCGAGATCATGCGCATTGCTATGCCCATGATGTTGGCTTGGTATTTTACTAAACTGGAAAGCCGTCCCAGCGCTATGCATTTTGCGCAAGCCGGTTTATTGCTTTTGGTCCCGGTGGCCTTGGTCATGAAACAACCGGATTTAGGCACGGCCTTGTTGATAACAGCGGCCGGCTTTTATGTGTTATTTTTAGCCGGCTTAAGCTGGAAGTTATTGCTGGGCAGCACGGTTGGTTTAGCCATCGCCGCGCCGTTTTTGTGGACCATGTTGCATGATTACCAGCGCCGTCGTATAGAAATTTTGTTTGATCCCAGTCAAGATCCGCTTGGTTCTGGTTACCACACCATACAGGCCATGATAGCCATAGGCTCAGGCGGCTTTGCCGGTAAGGGTTGGTTAAACGGCACGCAAGCCCAGTTGGATTTCATACCGGAACGGACCACCGATTTTATTTTCGCCGTGTTCAGTGAAGAGTTCGGGCTCTTGGGAAATTTGTTATTATTGGGCTTGTTTAGCCTGATCGTATTGCGTGGTTTAGTCATTGCCTCGAACGCTAAAAGTACATTTGGGCGCTTATTGGCCGGCAGCATAGCCCTGACTTTTTTCACCTACGCCTTTGTTAACATGGGCATGGTCAGTGGTATTTTGCCTGTGGTGGGAGTGCCATTACCGTTGATCAGTTATGGCGGTACGTCCATGGTGATGTTGTGCTTGAGCTTAGGTATATTGATGAGCATCGCCACCCATAAAAACGTGGTGGCCACCTAATTTTTCTATTCCTTTTTTAATTGCTATGACCATGAAAACCCCCATCGTATTATTGAGTTTAATGCTGTTAACGGCTTGCGCGGATTTCTCTTTAAATAGCCCTATCGGGAGTTCGGCGCCGATTAAAAATGAAAAGCCCAGCGGCGTGGAAAATACCAACGGCAAACCCGGCGCCGGCGCTTATTATCTAGACGATGGGCCTGGCGATAATGCGCCTGCCAATTTGGACAGCGTGCCCAGTGCGACCTTAAAAGTTGAGCAGCCATTGCCACGAGCGAATAAGCCTTACACGGCCTTAGGTCAAGCCTACACGCCCATGACAGGCTACGCCCCGTATAAAAAACAAGGCGTGGCCTCGTGGTATGGCAAGCGCTACCACGGCAAAAAAACCTCCACCGGTGAAATTTACGATATGTATGCCATGTCCGCCGCCCACACCACCTTGCCCATTCCCAGTTATGCCAAAGTGACTAATCCAGCAAATGGCCGATCTGTCATCGTGCGCATTAACGATAGGGGGCCGTTTAAACGCGACCGTCTGATTGATTTGTCTTACGTGGCGGCCTATCAACTGCGTTTGGTGAATCATGGCAGTGGCTTGGTGGAAGTCGAAGCCATAGATACCAGCCCAACAGCCATGCAAACTTGGCTGCCCCAGCCAAGCCCCGCAGTGCCTGCCGAGCAAGACGGGGTAGTGATCCAAGCCTTGCCTAGCGAGGCTAGCAGCGTGAGCAAAACGGCGCTGGCTGAGACGCCAGCCTTGCCCGGCGTGTACCTGCAATTGGGCGCGTTTAAGAATGAAGCCAATGGCCTGTTGTTACAGAAAAAAATTCAAGATTCCGGTCTGCTGGAAAACGCAGGCGCGGCTAAGGTGTATAATGACGGTCTCTACCGCGTGCGTCTAGGCCCTTATGCCAGTAAGGTAGAAGCGGAAACTATGGCCGCTAAACTTCGCCAACAATTAAACATGACAGCCATACTCATTAACTAAGCATCCCATTCCTAACATGATAACGACCATGACATCTAAGCTATTAAAAACCTCTGCTCTTGTATTTACTTTGGGCGCACTTATGCTCAGTCCTGTGGTGCATGCCGCCGCTGCACAAATTCCACCGGCACCGGATTTAGCCCTGAATGCTTATTTATTGAAAGATTTCAACAGTGGCCATGTGCTGGCTGCCAAAAACAACAGCGCGCGCATAGAACCGGCTTCCTTAACTAAAATCATGACGGCGTATTTGACCTTTAAAGCGCTAAAAAGCAAGCATTTGTCATTGTCGCAAAACATAGCCGTTAGCGAAATCGCCTGGAAAGTGGAAGGCTCAAAAATGTTTATTGAGCCTAACCGTCCTGTGACCGTGGATGAATTGTTACACGGCATGATCATTCAGTCAGGCAACGATGCATCGATTGCGCTAGCTGAAGGCATCGCCAGCACTGAAGCGCAATTTGCTGACATGATGAATCAAGAAGCGTTGCATTTGGGCATGAAAAACACCCATTACATGAACGCGACCGGTTTGCCTGATGCACAGCATTACACCACGGCAGACGATTTAGCCATCTTGGCCACGGCCTTAATTCACGACTTCCCCGAGCAATACCAGCGTTTGTATTCCGTTAAAGAATACAGCTATAACAACATTACCCAGCCTAACCGTAACCGCTTGTTATGGGCGGACGCCAGCGTCGATGGCATGAAAACGGGCCACACGGAATCGGCCGGCTACTGCTTAATTTCCTCAGCGAAACGCAATGGCATGCGCCGTATTTCTGTGGCGCTAGGCGCTGCCAGTGATGCCGCTCGTGCTGCCGAAAGTCAAAAATTATTGAATTACGGTTTTCAGTTTTTTGATTCTAAATTGCTCTACAAGCAAGGCCAGGCGATTAAATCCTTGCGCGTTTGGAAAGGCAAAGAAAATCAAGTCAATCTAACGGTGGCTGAAGATTTATACTTAACAGTGGCCAAGGGTGATCACGCGCAGATGAAAGCGCAAGTGAGCAGCCAAGATCGATTGATCGCACCGATTGCAAAAGGTCAAGTGATAGGCCGTGTGCAATTTACATTGAACGGTAAAGTTGTGTCTGAGCGTAATTTAGTCGCGGCAAAAAACATAGAAGCGGCCGGTATCTTCGGTCGTATCTGGGACAGCATCTTATTGCTAGTGCAATAAGATTGCGCGGCTAGCAAACCAGCACCATGGCTGATACCGACAACAGCAAGCCGGCTTTAATTGATTTTCCTTGTGACTTTCCGATTAAGGTCATGGGTGAAATGCAAGCCGGCTTTGCTGAGACCATCACCGGCCTGATTCAGAGCGTGCAACCGGCGTTCAATGCAGCCAATATAGAAATGCGTGCCAGTTCCGGTGGCAAATACATCAGCTTAACTTGTCATGTGCAGGTGGCATCGCAAGCGCAATTGGACGCGGTTTACCGTTTAATCAGCGCCCATCCCTTGGTTAAATTTTCACTTTAAAACGATCACGTTGCAAAACGCCGCAGTCATCTCTGCTAGAGTGTCCTCCCCGCCTATCGTGCTTAAGCACTTAGGCCGCACCGAGTATGCAAAAACCTGGCAGGCCATGCAGCAATTCAACAGCGAGCGCACCGCTAGCACGCCAGACGAACTCTGGGTCACCGAGCACTTTCCGGTGTACACGCTGGGGCTTAACCGTCAAGGCTTGCGTTTGCCAGTCGCCACAGATATTCCATTGGTCTTGACCGATAGGGGTGGAAAAATTACTTACCACGGACCGGGTCAACTGATTATTTACCCACTACTGGATTTGAAACGGCGTGGCTTGAGTGTGCGTCAATTGGTCAGCCTATTGGAAAATAGCGTGATCGCCTGGCTGGCTAAACACCACGTCATGGCTCAGGCCAAAACCAGCGCCCCTGGGGTGTATGTGCAAGAGGCCAAAATTGCTGCCTTAGGGTTGCGCATAAAAAACAATGGCAGTTACCACGGCTTAAGTGTGAACGTGGCCATGGATTTGAGCCCGTTTGCTGCGATTGATCCCTGTGGCTTTGTGGGCATGCCAGTGACGCAGACCCAAGACTTAGGATTGCAGCTTAACTTGCAACAAGCTACCGACGAATTAACGGCTGAGCTACTCAGCCAATTAGCCCATGGAACCGTGCATGACTGAATCTACCCTATCGAAAGTAAAAGTGGCTGGTGTAAAGGAAAGGGATGCCGCCAAAACCTCGCGCATCCCGATTAAAATTATCCCGCAGCCTGTGCAGCGTAAGCCCGACTGGATACGCATGAAAATGCCAGATTCGGCCCGCTATCAAGAAATAAAAAAGATACTGCGCGACAATCAATTGCACACCGTTTGCGAAGAGGCGAGTTGCCCAAACATAGGCGAATGCTTCAGTGGTGGCACCGCGACCTTCATGATTTTAGGCGACATCTGCACGCGCCGCTGCCCATTCTGCGATGTGGCGCATGGCAAGCCTTTGCCGCCTGATGTTAAGGAGCCCGAAAATTTGGCCCGCACCATTGCACAAATGCGCCTCAATTACGTAGTCATCACCTCGGTGGATAGAGACGATTTGAGAGACGGTGGCGCCCAACATTTTGTTGATTGCATACGCGCGGTGCGGGCCCACTCACCGGCCATTAAAATTGAGATTTTGGTGCCGGACTTTCGTGGCCGTTTGGACGTGGCGATGGCCATACTTAATCAAGCACCACCGGACATCATGAACCACAATCTGGAGACCGTGCCGCGTTTGTATAAGCAAGCCAGACCCGGGTCGGATTACCACAACTCCTTAAACTTGTTGAAGGAGTTTGCTCGGATGTATCCGCACATTCCAACCAAATCCGGCTTGATGTTGGGCTTGGGTGAAACCGACGAAGAAATTCTGGCCGTCATGCAAGATTTGCGTGATCACCAGGTGAGTATGTTAACTTTGGGCCAGTATTTGCAACCCAGCGTGCACCATTTGCCGGTCATGCGCTACGTGGAGCCGGCCATTTTTGAACAATTAAAACAAAAAGCACAAGCCATGGGCTTTAATAACACCGCCAGTGGCCCCATGGTAAGAAGCAGTTACCATGCCGATGCGCAAGCACAATTGGCTTAGTCGCGGTTTAGGGTATATTTGCTTAAAATGGAATTAAAGTCATTATGGTCCCACATCTAACCACGGCGCTGAACGGCCCGCTCTTATCACTAGAAAAAAGCATGCTAAACGCCATGCCAAAAATAGAACATTGGTTTCGTTGCCAATGGCTAGAGTACGGCTCGCCTTTTTATGCCAGCGTGGATTTACGCAATTCTGGATTCAAGTTGGCCCCAGTGGACACGAATTTATTCCCCGGTGGTTTTAACAATTTAAACCGAGATTTTCTGCCATTAAGCGTGCAAGCGGCCATGGTGGCGGTGGAAAAAGTCTGCCCGGAAGCGCACCGTTTATTAATCATTCCGGAAAATCACACACGCAATACTTACTACTTGCGCAACGTGGTGGAGTTGGTGCACATCATGAAGCAAGCCGGCTTGGACGTGCGGGTAGGATCGATTTCACCGGAAATTACTGAGCCGACCACACTGGAAACACACGATGGTCAACTGCTGTTGTTAGAGCCAGTGGTGCGGGTAGGTAACCGCATTAAGTTGATCAACCCGGACTTAGGCGATTTTGATAGCTGCGCGATTTTACTCAATAATGATTTGTCCGGCGGTATCCCCGACATCCTTAAAAACTTGGAGCAAAATTTAATTCCACCATTGCATGCCGGTTGGAGCACGCGCCGTAAATCTCAGCATTTCACAGCCTACAATAAAGTGGCCAGCGAGTTTGCTGTGCTGCTGGGTATCGATGAATGGTTGATCAACCCCTACTTTGAAACCTGCGGCGAAATCGACTTTAATGCGCGTACCGGAGAAGATTGCTTGGCTTTTAAAGTCGGTCAATTGCTGAAAAAAATTAAACTTAAATATGCCCAATACGGCGTCACGCAAACCCCTTTTGTGATTGTTAAAGCCGATGCTGGCACTTACGGCATGGGTATAATGACGGTTAAGTCGCCGGATGAGGTGCGCGATTTAAACCGTAAAACTCGCAATAAAATGGCGGTGGTGAAAGACGGCTTGCAGGTCTCGGAAGTGATCATACAAGAGGGCGTCTACACCTTTGAAAGCATAGACAATGCCGTGGCGGAACCGGTGGTGTACATGATGGACCATTTTGTCATAGGTGGATTTTACCGCGTGCATACCAGCCGTGGCGTGGATGAAAATCTCAATGCCCCAGGCTCGCAATTTGTGCCCTTGGCCTTTGAAAAGCCCTGCACCCTGCCGGATTGTGCCGACAGCCCAGATGCCGCCCCTAACCGTTTTTATGCCTACGGCGTGGTAGCCCGCTTAGCGCTATTGGCGGCCGCCATAGAGTTGCAAGAACAAGATCCCATGCACCAATAAAGGCCAGGCTCACCATGAAGCTGTTGTTTATATTAGATCCGCTGGACCAGTTAAAAACCGCTAAGGACAGCAGCCTGGCCATCATGCGTGAGGCGACTGAGCGTGGCCAGGCTTTGTTTATTAGCGTGCAACACGGCCTATTTTTGCGTGGCGACCAAGCCAAAGTGCAGGCCCAGTCCTTCACCTTCACGGCCACCGGTTACGCGCTTGGTGAGGCGAACGAATTCAGCCCTGGCGATTTTAATGCGCTGCTCATGCGCAAAGACCCGCCCTTTGATAACGAGTATTTATACAGCACCTATTTGTTGGAAATTGCAGCGCAGCAAGGCGCCAAAGTCTTCAACAATCCAAAGGCCGTGCGTGATTGGAATGAGAAGCTGTCGGTCACCCGTTTTGCCGAATTCGCTCCAGCATTTTTAGTGACGGCGAACAATGACTTGCTGCGGGAATTTTTGCGCGAGCAGCAAGACATCGTGGTTAAACCCTTGGACGGCATGGGTGGCAGCAGTGTGTTTAGGTTGACGGCACACGACCCCAATATCAACGTGATCTTAGAAACCATTACCGATTTTGGTCGGCGTACCATCATGGCACAACGCTATTTGCCAGAAATTCTGCAAGGCGACAAACGCATTATTGTTATCGATGGGGAGCCTTTGCCCTATGCCTTGGCACGCATCCCCAAAGCCGGTGAAACCCGTGGCAACTTAGCAGCGGGCGGCACGGGCGTAGCACAAGCTTTATCTGCGCGTGATTTACACATAGCGAAAACCGTGGGAGCTGTCTTAAAACAGCAAGGCTTGCTGTTTGTTGGCTTAGACGTCATAGGCGATTACCTAACCGAAATCAATGTCACCAGCCCGACCGGCATGGTGGAGATTGCCCAGCAAACCGACTGTAAGCCAGCCAGCGTGTTTATGGATGCCTTAGAGCGCCAGTAAACATGCGTTATTTCATCTTGCTTTTAGCCTTGTTGCTTGGCGGCTGCTTTAAAAACCCGCTCTACCATAGCCAAAGTTATGTGTTTGGTACCTTGCTGGACATCAGCATCTACGGCGAGACCGACGAGCGTGCTGCCATGCTGGCCAGCCACGTGCAGCAAGACTTTCAGAATTTGCACCGGCGTTTGCATGCTTGGAAGCCTGCGTCGGCCAATCAGCCCAGTGAATTGGGCCAACTAAATTTAGCCTTTGCACAAAATAAAAGCTTGCGTGTGCAGCCAGACTTGGCCGCCATGCTCCTGGAGGCTAAGCAATTGTCGGCAAAATCCGATGGCTTGTTTAACCCTGCCATAGGCCATTTGGTCGGCAGTTGGGGGTTTCAGCGCGATGAGTTTAGCCCGCTTGCAATCGACGCTAAAGTGATCCATCAATGGTTGCAAGCGCAGCCTAGCATGGCCGATATCGTCATCGACGGCACGCGTGTGCGCAGCAATAACAGCGCCGTTAAATTGGATTTAGGCGGCTATGCCAAGGGCTATGCCTTGGATAGGGCAGTGGCTTACCTGCGTCAGCAGCACGTGAAAAATGCCTTGATTAACATAGGTGGCAACATCATCGCCTTGGGTCAGCATGGCGATCAGCCATGGCGCGTTGGCATACAGCACCCGCGTCTGCCCAATGCCATGGCCACCCTGGCGTTGGCCGATGGCTGGTCCATAGGCACCTCAGGTGATTACCAGCGCTATTTTCTATTGGACGACAAACGCTATTGCCACATTATTGATCCGCGAACGGCTTACCCAGCCACGCACATGCAGTCCGTCACCGTGCTGGTGCCACCGCAGTCTAGCCAACACAGCCAAGCCGGGGTGTTGTCCGACGTGGCTAGCAAACCTTTGTTTATTGCCGGCGTGGTACACAGCGATCGCTATGCTAAGGCTTTCGGTATAGCGGACTACCTGTTGGTGGACGATAAAGCCGCCGTGTTTGTCTCTAGCAGCCTAGCCAATAAACTGCAGTGGCTGGCTAAGCCGGTTAAATTAACGACCCTAGGCGTGCATGCACAACCTTAAATTATTAGCTAAGCCGTTGTTGGTCGGTGATTGGCTGGTGTTGCTGCTGGCGATCTTGCTGGTTTACTTGTCCTTTGTTACCTTCTGGCACACTGGCCCAGCGGCTAAAGTGCAAATCAGCGTGGCAGATAAGGTCTACGCCACTTACAGCTTAAATCAACAACGCGAGGTGCATGTGCGCGGCCCATTGGGTGAGGCGGTGGTGGAGATTGCTAAAGGTCGAGCGCGCTTTGCAAAATCACCCTGCACCAGCCAATATTGCGTGCATCAAGGATGGCTGTCAAAAGCCGGCCAAGTGGCCATTTGTATCCCCAATCAAATCAGCTTAACCTTAGTCGGTGAGGCCAAACCTTACGACACGCTCAATTATTAGTGCCGCTACTCATGTTAACTCCATTGCATACCACCTCAGACGATCACCGCATTGCTAAATTAGCGGCCTTCGCCATTGCGCTGCACATGCTAGAAGCGGTCATTCCGTCACCATTGCCTGGCGTAAAGCCAGGCTTAGCCAACATCGTCACCCTGTACGTGTTATACCAATACGGCTTTGCCACGGCGGCTTGGGTGAGCATATTGCGGGTATTCGCCAGCAGTTTGTTGTTAGGTCAATTTTTGTCGCCAGGTTTTGCCTTAAGCTTGGCCGGTGCGGCCTTAAGCTTGGGCGTATTGTATGTGGCTATGTTTTTGCCCAAGCAGTGGTTTGGGCCGCTAAGTTTGAGTGTGTTGGCGGCATTTGCCCACATCGCCGGCCAATTGCTGGTGGTGCGTTTATGGTTAATTCCGCATGCAGGGCTAAGCTATCTCATCCCGGTATTTGCCTTGGCGGCCTTAATCTTTGGGGCCATTAATGGCGTGATTACTGCGCGGCTGCTGCAACATCAGCCGCTTAACGAATCAACTCCCGCCAGCTAGCCCGTTTGCCTGAGAATGTTGAGCCGTTATTAAATGGTGCATTGGGGTCAGTTTGTGCTGCGGGGCTAATTAAACTGCGCATGTGCATCTCCTTTAGTTCGGTATCCATCTTGCCCAGTGACCTTGAAAAAGTCCAGTCACAATCGATCGTCGGTCAAAAATAGCCGAT
>JAIQBT010000076.1 GCA_020035195.1 Methylotenera sp. | reverse complement strand
TAACGCTCTTGCGCTTCGTTACTCCACAATTCGCGTGGCGACATGCCTGGCTCTTCGTTATGCACGTCGCGCAATTGGAAGGTCGCACCCACACCGGCGTCATTGACCAATTCCGGGAAGGCGTTGGATATGCCGCCCGCACCAACGTCGTGTATGCTCAAAATGGGGTTGTCTGCACCCAACTGCCAACAACGGTCAATCACTTCTTGTGCGCGTCGTTCCAACTCTGGGTTACCGCGCTGCACCGAATCAAAATCTAAATTTTCCACGTTACTGCCGGTGTCCATGCTGGAAGCAGCACTGCCTCCCAAACCAATCAACATGGCCGGGCCGCCCAATTGTATTAAAGCAGCGCCTGGAGGGATGGGGTTCTTTTTCGCATGCTGAGCGGAGATGTTGCCTATGCCCCCAGCCAACATGATGGGCTTATGGTAACCGCGCATTTCAGTTTGGCCATTGGCGTCCACGGAGGCCAACTCAAAGGTACGGAAATAACCGGCAATGTTAGGTCGTCCGAATTCGTTGCTGTAAGCCGCGCCACCCAAGGGGCCGTCCATCATGATTTGAAACGGTGAGGCGATGCGCCCTGGTCTGCCGTAAGCAGTTTGCTCCCATGGTTGCACAAAATCCGGTATGGCCAAATTAGACACTGAAAAACCACTCAAGCCGGCCTTAGGTTTGGAGCCGCTACCGGTCGCGCCCTCGTCACGGATCTCACCACCGGCACCGGTCGCGGCACCCGCAAAAGGTGAAATGGCGGTTGGGTGGTTATGCGTTTCCACCTTCATCAAGTAATGCATTTCTTCTTCAACAAAAGCGTAAGCGCCATTGGCGTCTGGATAAAAACGTTTGGTCTTTTCGCCTGGCGCTTGGCCGGCAACAATGGACGAGTTATCCGAATAAGCCACCACCGTGCTGCCTGGGTTGAGTTTGTGCGTGTTGCGTATCATGGCAAACAAGGACAAATCTTGCACTTGGCCATCGATCACCCAATCGGCGTTGAATATTTTATGCCGGCAATGCTCGGAGTTGGCTTGCGCAAACATCATCAATTCCACGTCGGTGGGATTGCGCTGTATTTTAGTAAAGTTATCGAACAAATAATCCACTTCGTCCGGCGATAAAGCCAAACCCATGGACGTATTGGCTTGCTCCAAGGCCAGTTTTCCGCCTTGCAACACATCGACTCGGCTTAAGGGTTTGGGGCTATCGCTATGAAACAAAGCCGCGGCGTCTTGCAAGTCGGCAAACACCCCTTCGGTCATGCGATCGTGGATCAATGACAACAACAACTGACGCTCGGCGTCCGTTAAGGCCATGCCATTGTTGGTTTTTACGTAATAGGCTATGCCACGCTCTACCCGCTGCACTTCAGGCAAACCGCAATGTTGCACGATGTCGGTGGCACGTGAAGCCCAAGGGGAAATGGTGCCTATGCGCGGCAACACCAAGAAAAACTCACCGGAGGGATTTTCTGCCGGCAACTTAGGGCCGTAAGTCAAAACATCGCCCAACCTAGCCTCTTGCTGCGCACTTAAGGCAGTGCCCTTCACCCAAACAAAATGTCTGAATTCCGCGTACAAATGCTTGATGTTGCTGCCAGTCGACCCACCTTTAGCCTGCAAGCCAGCCAATATTTTATCAATGCGAAATGGGGATAAAGCTGCGCTACCACGCAGACTAAGCATAGGGGTTTGTGCGTTAGTTGGAGTCATGAAATTGGGCTAAAAAATAAGGGCAATAACGAAAGCTGAATTCTATCAGATAGCAGGCCGCTAGCGGGATGTTAGCAAGACAAAAACCTAGCAGCAACGCTAGCTAGGGCTCAGAAAAAATACGCGCTGGCTAGCCTGGGGTGCCTCCCAAGCCAGCCAGCAATCCCCTAGCGACTGCCGCTTACTTGCCAAATATTTTTGGCGTAATCGCCTATGGCACGGTCACTGGAAAATTTAGCCATGTTGGCCACGTTCAAAATCGCCATGCGCGTCCACGCGTCTTGATTTTGATAGAGCTGACCAACGCGGTCCTGGGTTTCTATGTAGCTCGCGTAATCGGCTAGCAACAAATACTGGTCACCATTGTTGAGTAAATTATCCACCACCGCTTGGTAGCGGTTCGGCTCTTCCACCGAGAAGAAACCGCTGGCAATCATGTCTAACACTTGCTTCAACTCAGCATTGCCTTCGTAGTAATCACGCGGGTTGTAGCCATTGGCTTTTATTTCCGCCACTTGCGGCGTGGTTAACCCAAAAATGAAGATGTTATCCAAACCGACTTCTTCCATGATCTCCACGTTGGCGCCGTCCAAAGTGCCTATGGTGAGCGCACCGTTTAGTGCCATTTTCATGTTACCGGTGCCGCTGGCCTCAGTGCCCGCGGTGGAAATTTGCTCAGACAAATCGCTGCCGGGGAATAAGATTTCTGCTGCCGACACTTCGTAATTTGGGTAGTACACCACTTTCAGTTGACCGCCCACAGCGAGGTCTTCGTTGACGATGGCTGCCACGTCGTTAATCAAACGGATGATTTGCTTAGCCATCCAATACCCTGGTGCGGCTTTACCACCAAAAATGATGGTGCGTGGGGCGATGCCTTTTTCGCCGCGACGTATGCGGTTATACAAGGTGATGACGTGCAAGACATTCAGCAACTGGCGTTTGTATTCGTGGATGCGCTTAATTTGCACATCGAACAAACTGTTCACGTTCAATTTGATGCCGGTTTTTTGTTCTATCTTGTCTGCCAAACGTACCTTGTTGGCCAACTTGACCTTAGCAAAGGCTTTTCTAAACTCCGCATCCTTGGCTAATGGCGTGATTTTTTTAATCTGCGCGAGGTCTTTCTTAAAGCCAGGCCCTATGGCTTTTTCTATCAAGGCCGTTAAGCCTGGATTGGCTTGGTTTAACCAACGACGCGGGGTAATGCCGTTGGTGACATTGGTCAGTTTGCCCGGGTAAATGCGATCAAAATCAGCAAACAAATGCTGTTTTAACAACGCGCTGTGCAAGGCTGCCACGCCATTGACGGTGTGGCTACCCACCACCGCCAAGTGGGCCATGCGCACGCGTCGGCCGTGGCTTTCATCAATAATAGAGACACGGCTAAGCAGATCCGCATCACCGGGGAAGTGGTGATTCACCATAAGTAGGAATTCATGGTTAATTTTATAAATAATTTCCAAATGGCGTGGCAACAAGCGGCCAAACAAATCGACAGCCCAGGTCTCTAGCGCTTCTGGCATCAAGGTGTGGTTGGTATATGCGAAAATCTTCACGACCAAGCCCCAAGCCAAATCCCAGTTCAAGCCGTGCACATCGACCAATTGATACATCATTTCAGCCACGCCTATCGAAGGATGGGTGTCGTTAAGCTGAATGGCGATTTTCTCAGGCAGCAATTTCCAATCTGCCGGTTTTTTCATGTCATGCGCGCTTAAAAAGCGGCGCAATATATCTTGTATGGACGCCGACACAAAGAAATACTGTTGTTTTAAACGCAGCTCTTTGCCCAACACCGAAGTGTCGTTGGGGTACAGGACTTTGGAAATGTTTTCGCTGTCGTTACGCTCTTGCACCGATTTTTCATAATTGCCGTCATTAAAATGGCCCAAGTCAAATTCGCGTGCCGCCTTGGCTGACCACAAACGCAAGTTGTTGACCGTCTCGCCACCAAAACCAGGCACCGGTACATCGTAGGCCATCGCCACCACGTGTTCGGCGTCTACCCAGTGCTGCGCTTCTTCGCCCGACTCGGCTTCGTATTTCACCACGTGACCGTAAAACTTGATTTGGTAGGTGGCTTCAGGCCGTTGGAATTCCCAAATGTTGCCGTAACGCAACCAATTGTCTGGGTTCTCAACTTGCTGACCACCTTCTATGGTTTGCTTAAACATGCCGTATTCGTAGCGTATGCCGTAACCGGTCGCCGGAATCGCCATGGTGGCCATGGAATCTAAGAAACAGGCGGCCAAGCGGCCTAGACCACCGTTACCTAAGGCGGCATCATTTTCCATTTCCACGGTGTTTTCTAAATCACGACCCAAACTGCTTAGGCCTGCTTTTAATTCGGCATTAATGTCTAAATTTAGTGCGGCATTACTAAGCATGCGCCCGATTAAAAACTCCAAAGACAAGTAGTAAACACGTTTAGTATCGTCGCGGTAATACGCTTCTGCGGTCTTAACCCAACGCGCCACCACATGGTCACGCACGGTGTAGCTCGCGGCCTCGTACCAATCGCGTGGCGTAGCCGCGTCGCTGGTTTTGAAGCTGGAAAAAATCAAATGATTCTGCAAAGCCTGGTCCACAGGCGAAAGCTTAGGCAAGACCGCCGCTTTAGGCTGGCGCTTAACCGCGGTTTTAGTAGCGCTGGTTGCGGATTTTTTTATCGAAGTTTTCACTGGGGTTTTTACTGGGGTTTTCATGGGTTGCCTTCAAATGCATCACTTAATGGGGTCTTGCATAGTGTGTATTTTAGCAAAAATTGTGCCACCAATAAATGACACAGATGCAAGCAAAATGTAACAGCCATAAAAAAACCCGCTAAGGCTAGCCTAGCGGGTCGGATAAACAGCGCGCGTGAGTTAAACAATCAAGCTGTTCATGCGCTTCACGAAACTGGCCGGATCGTTCAAGCTGCCTCCTTCGGCCAATAAGGCTTGATCAAACAACACCAAAGCCAGATCAGTAAACACGGCATCGGCGCTTTCCGCTTCCAAGCGTTTCACCAATTTATGGCCAGGGTTGATTTCCAATATGGGTTTGGATTCAGGAGCAGTTTGTCCTGCCGCTTTTAACATACGAGCTAGGTTGCCGGACAAATCGTTGGCATCGCCCACCAAACACGCTGGTGAATCGGTCAATCGGTGCGTCACCCGCACGTCTTTGACTTGATCACCCAAACTGGCTTTGATTTTTTCCACCAAGGACTTGGCTTCTTCCTCAATTTTCTTTTGTATGTCTTTTTCGGTGTCGGATTCTAGTTTGCCTAGGTCTAAATCGCCTTTGGCAATCGACTGCAGTTTCTTACCGTCAAACTCGGTCAAGCTGCCTAACAACCACTCATCCACACGGTCAGACAGCAGCAACACCTCTATGCCTTTCTTACGGAAAATTTCCAAGTGTGGGCTGTGCTGCGCGGCAGAAAAACTCTCGGCAGTGATGTAATAAATCACTTCTTGCTCAGACTGCATGCGCGCTATGTAATCCTTCAAGGACACATTTTGCAGCTCGGTGTCGGCCTTGGTTGTAGCAAAGCGCAGTAAGCCAGCAATCTTGTCTTTATTGGCAAAATCTTCACCCGGGCCTTCTTTAAGCACACGACCAAACTCGCCATAGAATTTAGCGTAATCGTCCGGTTTATTTTCTGCCATGTCTTCCAGCAAGCTTAAGACTTTTTTCACTGAACCTGCTTTAATGGCATCAACATCGCGACTGGATTGCAAAATCTCACGCGACACATTGAGGGGCAAATCGCTGGTATCTATCACGCCGCGCACAAAGCGCAAGTATTGTGGCATCAGTTTTTCTGCGTCTTCCATAATGAACACGCGTTTTACATACAATTTGATACCGTGGCGGCGCTCGCGGTCGTACAAATCAAACGGCGCTTTGCTTGGTATGTACAACAAGGATATGTATTCTTGTTTACCCTCTACACGACTGTGGGTGTAGCTTAATGGGTTTTCAAAATCGTGCGACACGTGCTTGTAAAATGCTTGGTACTCTTCCTCAGAGATGTCGTTTTTATTGCGTGCCCACAATGCTGATGCGGTATTGACTGTTTCATCGTCATCGGTTGGCACCTCGGCACCGTCTTTCCATTCGGATTTTTTCATGACGATGGGCAAGGTGATGTGATCGGAGTATTTGCGTACGATGGTTTTAAGTTTCCAATCGCTTAAGAACTCGTCTTCGCCTGCGCGCAAATGCAATACCACGTCGGTACCGCGCGTGGCTTTTTCAGTGACCTCTAGGGTGAAATTGCCCTCACCGCTGGATTCCCAGCGCACCGCCTCGCTTGCACCTGCGCGGCGCGTGGTTAAGCTGACCTTATCGGCAATGATGAAGGCCGAGTAAAAGCCCACGCCAAATTGGCCAATGAGGTTTGCATCTTTGGCTTGATCGCCAGACAAGGCGTTAAAAAATTCCTTGGTGCCAGATTTGGCGATGGTGCCGATGTTGGCAATCACCTCATCGCGGTTCATGCCTATGCCGTTGTCGCTGATGGTGACCGTGCGCGCGTCCTTATCAAAAGCGATGCGAATTTTTAGCTCGCTGTCGCCCTCGTACAAAGCCCCATTGGCAATCGCCTCAAAGCGCAATTTGTCGGCGGCGTCCGAGGCGTTGGAAATGAGTTCGCGCAGCACAATTTCTTTATTGCTGTACAGCGAATGGATCATCAATTGCAAGAGTTGCTTAACCTCTGCCTGAAACGGCATGGATTCTTTATTGTTTGGTTTTGCGCTGCTGTCTTTTGCCACGGCTTTTGCTCCTAAAAATTTTCTGAAAAAAAACACTGAGGCTTAGTTGGGGGTAATGCTGAATATTTCAAGTAAAAATTTATTTGTCATAAAACTTTCAAACTATAATGACAAAATAAACAATAATACTGTTTATTCCGTTTTGGAATAAACGCTAGCCAACACCTAAGGCATCCACAAGCAATGCAAGCCAGCCAGAACTCAGACAATTCCCTACTAGCCGCCATCGATTTAGGCTCTAACAGCTTTAGGCTAGAAATTGGCCAAGTGAACAGCGGCTTTATTCAACGGGTGGAATACCTAAAAGAACCGGTGCGGCAAGGCGGCGATTTAGACGAAGACCGCAACCTAAGCCTAGAAGCCATGGAGCGCGGCGTGCGATGTTTGGCCCGTTTCGGTGAGCGCATACAAGGCTTTGATCCTAGCCATGTACGGGCCGTTGCCACGCAGACGCTACGTGAAGCGAACAACCGTGACGTGTTCATTAAGATGGCTAAAAAAGCCTTAGGCTTTGATGTAGAAGTGATATCCGGGGTGGAAGAAGCGCGCTTAATCTACCAGGGTGTGAGCCGTTTTTTACCGCAATCGGATGAACGCCGCTTGGTCATAGACATTGGCGGACGCTCCACGGAATTCATTTTGGGCCAGGGATTTAACGCCCACCACACGGCTTCCTTACACGTAGGCTCGGTGGCTTGGTCTTTAAAACATTTTACTAACGGCGACTACACCGAAAATGCCTTCACCAGAGCCGAGATTGCCGCTGAATCCATCTTTGACACACTGGGCGTGAATTACCACCAAAAACACTGGGACGTGGCTTATGGCGCCTCGGGCACGGTAGGCGCCATTGCCGATGTGCTGGAGCAATATGGCAGGCCTGCCAACACCATCAGCAAAGAAGGTTTGTTGTGGTTGCGTGAGGAATTGCTGCGTTCAAGGCACATGGACAAGCTGCGCCTGCTAGGCCTTAAAGAAGAGCGCAAGGCGGTCATTGCTGGCGGGCTATCCATTATGCTGGGCGTGTTTGACTTCTTAAACATAGACACCATGAACGTCGCTAAAGGCGCGCTTAGGCACGGCCTGTTGTATGACATGCTGGCGCAAGACACGACCATGGTCGATTTACGCAATGCCTCGGTGCAACACTTGATGGGTAAATTTGCTGTCGATGCCCCGCATGCCAAAACCGTCGCGCAAGTAGCGGACAAATTATTTGAAAAAATAACGGCAGACACGCAGTTTGCTGCAGGCGAACAAGCCGCACATGCGCGTAAATTGCAATGGGCCAGCTTGCTGCATGAGATAGGCTGCATTGTCTCGCCCATCGATGCGCATCTGCATGGCGCTTACATGCTGGATCACGCGGAGCCGGCGGGCTTTTCTCAGAACGAACTGCACCGCCTAAGCTTGCTGGTGTTAGGCTACCGCGGCAAACTTAAGCGCTTAGAAGCCGACTTTTCCGACCGAATTTTTGTCATGCAACTGCTGTGTTTACGCTTGGCCGTTATTTTATGCCATGCCAGACAAATGCCTAATTTACGCGGCATACAATTGAGCGCCAGGCAAGATAGCATTGCATTGACCCTGCCTAAAAGTTGGTCGGAAAAATACCCACAGTCGTATTATTTATTAGACGAAGAAACAGTGGCTTGGCAAAAGACCCATTGGGCCTTTGATCTAACGCTGACCTAGTGCTTTTGTCATAAAAATTTCACTTGCCAGCTTAATTAAACGGTATAAACTATTTATACCGTTTAATAAGGATTTAAAAATGTCAAAAATCACACCAAAACCAGTTGCTGCGGCAAGTGCAGCCGTTAAACCAACGAGCGCAGCACCGGCTAAAAAAGCCCCAGTAAGCAAAGCCGTTGCAGTTAAAGCAACAGCCATTGCAACGCCTAGCAAAAAACCATTGCCAGCCAAATCAGCTGCTGTAAAAAAAGTGGCGCCGGTCAAAGCCCCTAAAGTGCCAAAATTGAAAATGGAGCGTGACAGCTTCACCATGCCAAAAACCGAATACGCACAATTTGCCGTGTTGAAAGACCGCTTAGTTAAATTGGGTCAACCGGCTAAAAAAAGTGAGTTATTGCGCGCTGGTATCATGCAGTTGGCTGCCATGACAGACGCCGCTTTAAAGGCCGCCATGGCCAAAGTGCCGACCATTAAAACCGGCCGTCCCAATAAAAAATAAACCGGCTTTAAGTACGTCTTAATAGGTGGGCTGTTGCACTGCAAACAAATATGTTTGCATGGCCAGCCCATTTTCATTAGCTAAGGCGCGTTGACGCAACCACCAAATAGCCCCTTTTTTCACCACACAAGCACTTTGCATGCCGAGCAATTGGCTAATCACCAAGCCTAAATTGGGTTGATGCCCCACCACTAAAAAAGTCTGTTGATGGTCGTCGTTCACAAGGCGTTGCAGCATTTGCTCAACCGAACGGTCTGCGGCTAAAAAGTCCACCACCTGCACCTGACGCTTAAGTTTGGCATTGTTTAATTGCGGCAAGGCAGCCACCGTTTCCAAGCAGCGGCGCGCTGGGCTACACAGTATGGTGGTATTGGATGGTAAAAATTGATCTAACCAGGCAGCCATACGGGTCGCGTCTTTACGGCCCTGTTTGCTTAAAACACGATCGCTGTCTAAACCGCTGGCACTGTCAGGCTCTGCGTCCGCATGCCGCCACAATATTAAATTAGCCATACGTACTGACTGCCACTATTGGGTATAGAGTGCAATCAAGTGCTGTTGCACACTGAAAGCTGGGGCTTGGGTTACGCCTTTTGTTTTCGCACCGGCCAGCACATAACTGCCCCCCGCTGTAAGCACCCAGGCGTCCTGGTTGTCATCCAAGCTCATTTGGCAGCACTCGCGCAAAATGCGCGTACGGTTTGCCGCGTTGTCTATCGGCCAAGCGATTTCTATGCGGCGCATCATGTTGCGATTCATCCAATCCGCACTGGCTAACCACATGGACTCTAGGCCATCAATCTCAAAGTAAAATACCCTGGAATGCTCTAGCAAGCGGCCTATGATGGATCGCACACGGACACGGCCGTCTAAACCTGGCGCATCCACCGGTAAGATACAAGCCCCGCGCAAGATCAGGTCTACCTCAACGCCAGCACGGCCGGCTTTCACTAATGCCAATACCAGCGCCTCATCGGTCAAAGCATTCATTTTTAATACGATGCGTGCCGGCTTACCGGATTTGGCCGCCATTTCGGCCGCCTTAATTTTAGCCAACATCTGCCTGTGCAAATTGAATGGCGCCACAAGCAATTTCTTTAAACGCGGCAACTTAATTTGGCTAGCAATGTGCCTAAACAAATGCTCCATGTCGTGGGTGATTAATGGGTCTGCCGTCAACATACTGACATCGGTATAAAGCCTGGCCGTTCTTGGGTTGTAGTTGCCGGTAGAAACATGGCCGTAGTATTTCAACGCTTCGCCTTCGCGGCGCATCACCAGCAACATTTTGGCATGGGTTTTTAAACCGACCACGCCGTACACCACTTGCGCGCCCACCGATTCCAAATCTTCTGCCCAGTTAATGTTGGCTTCTTCATCAAAGCGGGCTTTAAGCTCCACCACCGCCATCACTTCTTTACCGCGACGCACCGCTTCTTGCAGCAATTTAAGCATGCGTGGATCCGAGCCGGTGCGGTAGATGGTTTGCTGTATGGACAGCACGTCCGGATCGTTGACCGCTTCACGGAGGAAATCGATGACGGACTCAAAACTCTCATAGGGCTGATGAATTAATACATCGCCTTGCTTGAGGCGTTGAAAGAAAGATTGATTGGGTTGTAATTGCTGACTCAACGCCGGTTCAAAGGGCTTAAATTTAAGTTGATTCCCTTCAGCCAAATCCGCCAACTGCATGAGGCGCGCCAAATTCACCAAGCCATTGACGCGGTACATAGACTCTTTAGGCAAATCAAAATGCTGCAATAACAATTTAGCCAATTTATCATCGCAACCGTGCGACACTTCCAGCCTAACCGCTTCACCAAAATTGCGTTGAGCCAAGCCCTTGCGTAAGGCCGTGCGTAAATTCTTAACATCGTCTTCATCGACGGCTAAATCGGAATGGCGGGTCACCCTAAATTGTGAAAAATTAAGCACTTCCCTGCCAGTGAATAAGCTGGGCAGATGCGCGCGTATTACACTGGACAGCGAAACAAATTTTTGTTGTTTATCGCTGAGGGTTTTTGGTAACTTAATTAAACGCGGCAAGACTCTAGGCACTTTAACGATGGCTATGTTATTGCTACGGCCAAACGCGTCGTCACCGCCAAGCAGCACAATGAAATTCAAGGCTTTGTTGGCCACCAACGGGAATGGGTGCGAGGGGTCTAGCGCTACTGGCACTAAGAGAGGACGGACAGACGACTCAAAATAACGCGACACCCAACGCCTCTGCTCAGCAGTGCGGTCTCCGTGCGAGACCAAATGCACGCCTTGCTCGGCCAGTGCCGGCATCAATTCGTTATTAAAAATTTGGTATTGCTGCTCAACCAAAGCGTGCGCCGCGCTGGATATGGCCTGAAAGCTGTGTACATTAATGTCACCATGCTGCTCGTTAGCACGCATGGCATCCACGTGCGGCGCCACTCTAACCTCGAAAAACTCATCTAAGTTTGACGACACGATGCATAGAAATCGCAGGCGCTCTAATAAGGGGTAGTCGGCATTTTGCGCTAGACTTAACACGCGTTGATTGAACGCCAATATGCTGGCATCGCGGTTTAGTAATTTCAAGGGGGCGTAAGAGGTGCTCATAAAGTATCTGCCGTTAATATAGCACCGATGGTAGGTATCAATTGTGACAAATTGATGACTATTTAATGACAAGTAATATAGTTAAGCACCTTTACTTCACTGATGCTAAAAATAGCACGTAAGCAATAAATCGTCCTGTCGTCGGAGCAAAAGCATCACATTTTTATCTTAATTCCGTCATAAAAGTCAGGGATACTTTTTTAGTATTAGCACCGTAACTTTAGGAGACTAGCATGGTAAAAAAGACTAAGTTAAGTGTAGGTGATGTAGCGCCTAACAGCAAAGTAGAATCAAAGGATACGCTTTTGGCCTATAGGACTGAGGCTCAACAAGAAGCCATGATAGCCAAGGCAGCTTACTTTAAGGCCATGCAAAGAAACTTTGTAGCTGGCCATGAAATGGACGATTGGCTAGCGGCAGAAGCAGATATCTATGGGCTGGTCTATTAAACACTCATGGCCGTGGCATTTTCTTAGTGTTGACTTAATGAGGGCATAGCTTTGCTAGTAAAAAAACGATTTGGGCTATTACTAAGACCCTGGCTGAGCATCTTAAAAAAGTGCGCTCTTTTCATTATGTTCGCCGTAGGCTTATCTGCTTGCAATACCGTTCAAGGGCTTGGTAAAGACATAGAAAAAGGCGGCGAGGTCATTCAGAAGTCGGCGAAGTAGGCCGCACTTAGGGCGGGACGAAGTTAAGCAGGCAATATTTGCTTAATCAGTAAGCCGGCAGCGATAAAGCCAAACGGGGCCGTCACGCACACGCTGGAACCGTAGCCCACACAATTCAAGCCGGTGATGCCCTTAGGCGCCTCGTCGACCGCGCAAGCGCCGTCTGGCGATACCACCGCTTCGTCGGAATACACGCATAGCACCGCTAGTTTTTTTGGCTTGGTGTTTGCGCTGCTGGCTTTAGCAAAGCCGTAATCACGGCGGAGTAAGTTGCGCACCTTAGCCAGCAATTTGTCGTGGCTAACCACGCTCAAATCGGCCCGCTGAATGCGCGTGGCATCGAGTCGACCCCCGGCCGCACCAGTCATGACTAAGGGAATGGATTTTTCAACGCAATAGGCGGCTAAGGCGGCCTTGGCCTTGGCGTCATCAATGCAATCGATCACGCCACTCACGCCGTTTGGCATCAAGGAATGTATATTTTCTGGGCTGATAAAATCTTCAATTTCCGTGACCGTGACATTGGGGTTAATCGCCCGCATGCGTTCCGCCATGGCGCTAACTTTGGCCTTGCCAAAATTGCCGTCTAGGGCAGGCAATTGACGATTCACATTCGATTCGGCCAAGTTATCTAAATCGATCAAGGTGATACGGCCAACGGCGTTACGCGCTAAAGCTTCAGCCGCCCAAGAACCGACGCCGCCAACGCCGACCACCACCAGATGTGCGGCTTGCAATTGCGCCAAACCGGCCTCACCATAAAGCCTGGCTACGCCAGCAAAGCGGCGCGCCGTGTCGATGGGTTGACTCATGTTTCTAATACGACAAAGGCGGCGGCTAGGTTACGCTCGTCGCTGATGGTGAGGTGGGTGTGATGAATGCCTTTAGCGCTCAACAAGGCTTGCAACTCGGGGGCTAACACTAACAGCGGCTTGCCCAAGTCGTCGTGCGCCACGGCTATGTTTTGAAAGCTGGCTGGGCCGCGTAAACCGGTGCCCAAGGCCTTAGAAAATGCTTCTTTGGCGGCAAAGCGTTTGGCCAAGAAGCGGGCTTTAATGCTTGACGCCAGATAGCGCTCGATTTCGCTTTCGGCCAAAATTCGTTTGGAAAACTCGTCGCCAAATTGCGTAATGGAGGCGGCTATGCGCTCCACTTCGACGATGTCTGTGCCTATGCCAAATATCATGCTAATTTTTCTGCGGGGGCCGATTCTTTCATCAGCGCCTTCATCTCGCGCACGGCATTATCCCAGCCCACGAACAAGGCATGGGCCACAATGGCATGGCCTATATTGAGTTCGTCTATGCCGGGGATGGCCGCAATTTCATGCACGTTGTGGTAATGCAATCCGTGGCCGGCATTCACCACCAACCCTAAGCCCAATGCATGCTGCACGGCATGCTTGATACGCTGCAACTCACGAGCGCGGTCGGACGGAAGTTCTGCGTCGGCAAAGGTGCCGGTGTGCAACTCAATCACGGTAGCACCGGTCTTTTTGGCCGCCTCAATCTGCGCTATATCCGGCGCTATGAATAAGGACACGCGTATGCCAGCCGCAACGAGTTTCTGCACCGCATGTTGCACTTTGGCAAACTGACCCAACACATCCAAGCCACCTTCGGTCGTACGCTCTTCACGGCGCTCAGGCACCAAACACACGTCTTGCGGTGCCACATCCACGGCAATGTCCAACATTTCATCGGTGACCGCGCACTCAAGGTTCATGCGCGTTTGCAATAGCCCACGCAAAGCATAGACATCGGCATCTTGCATGTGGCGACGATCTTCGCGCAAATGCAGGGTAATGCTGTCTGCACCCGATTGCTCGGCGCGCAAAGCTGCTTGCACCACGCTGGGGTATTTAGTGCCACGCGCTTGGCGTATGGTGGCGACGTGATCGATATTGACACCGAGTTTAATCATGACTTGCATCCTAAATTTTTATGCTGGTATTTTTCGTGCATTACAGGCCTTGCATATCAATCAACAACTGCCGTGTATACAAGGGTTGATCGCCTAAGTAATGCGCCAATAAATAGCGCATCAATTGTTTACTTTGCTGCAGGGTTTGCGGCTGAGTGTAATCGTCGCCAGCCATGTCCAGCAAGGTTTTACCTAACAATTGTACGCCATTTTGCGCCGCATAACCCGTGGCTTGAATGGGCTGCGCGCCTTGTTCTGCTTGGTACACATAACTTTGCTCGGGCAACACGCTGGCGCCACGGCTGTCTTGCTGCAAGGGAATGGCATAGCCTAATTCTTGCAATAACTTCAATTCGAAGCGGCGCAATGTGGTTGCTAAATCGACCTCACCGGCCAAGGTTTTTAGGGTCGCGCCGTAATAAATAAATAAAGCCTCGTGCGCATCTTCACGTGGCAACAAACGTAGCAAGAGCTCGTTCAAATAAAAGCCGCACATCAAGGCTTCGCCTTTTAATAAGAGCAAGCCGCTGGCCCAATCCAAGCTGTGTAAGGTTTTTAATTCGGATTTGCCTGACCACGTGGCCATCAAGGGCTGAAACGATTGCAACATGCCGCGCATGGCCGAGCGTGGACGCCGCGCGCCCTTAGCCGTAGTGGCCACACGGCCGTGGTCGTGGCTAAACAACTCAACCACCAAACTGGTTTCTTTAAACGGGTAGGTGTGCAGCACGAACACTGCTTGATTATCGAATCGAAAACTAGGTTGCATACACGGCTTAAGTTTTTGACAACAAAAAATTTCACCACAGAGACACAGAGAAAACCAAAAAAATCTCAATTACATAGAAAAAGATTACAAATAGTATGCGTCGGGGTGAAATGATCTGCTGGGGTTCTCTGTGCCTCCGTATCTCTGTGGTGCAAGCCTTAAGGATTAGTAACCTAAACTTTTAAGCGCACGCTCGTCGTCTGCCCAACCGCCTTTAACCTTGACCCAGGTTTCTAGGTAGACTTTGCCGCCAAACAATTTTTCCATGTCTTGCCTGGCTTCAGTGGAGATTTGCTTCATCTTCTCGCCATTCTTACCAATCAACATGGGTTTTTGGCTGTCTTTATCGACGATGATGGCGCAGAAAATACGGCGCAAATTCCCCACCACTTCAAACTTCTCGATTTCCACCGCCACTGAGTAAGGTATCTCATCGCCCAGTAAACGGAAGATTTTTTCACGCACCAATTCGGCCGCTAAAAAGCGTTCGTTCTTATCGGTTAATTCGTCTTCCGAATAGATGGCGACTTGCTCAGGCAAGTATTTGCGTATGGTTTGCAGTAACTCGTCCAAATGCAGGCTTTTCTTAGCGCTGACCGGCACGATGTCAGCGAAAGGAAACTCCAAATCAAAGTCTTGGATTAAGGGCAATAAATTACCTTTATCGCCCATCAAATCGGCTTTGTTCACCACCAGTATGGTCGGCGTTTTTTCCGACAACAATTGCAAGACTTTGCGATCGGCATCGCCCAACTTCATGGGCTCAATCACGAACAACACCACATCCACTTCGGTCAGCACTTGGGTCACGGTTTTATTTAAACCCTTGTTGAGCGCATTCAAATGTTTTTGCTGGAAGCCTGGCGTATCGACAAACAGAAATTGCGTGTCGTCTGTGGTGTGTATGCCCAACAAACGGTGGCGCGTGGTTTGCGCTTTGCGTGAAGTGATGGCTAGTTTCATGCCCAAGATGTGATTGAGCAAAGTCGATTTACCGACATTGGGGCGGCCGACGATGGCCACCGTGCCGCACTTAAAGGCTGCGTTTAAATCCGTTTCGTTATTTGTCATTTTTTTAAGGCTATCCAATGGTTAGGCGGCGTAACTTTTGCCAAAGCCCAGTTTATCTAAGGCCAATAAGGCCAATTGTGCGGCTTGCTGCTCAGCGATGCGACGGCTGGTGCCCTCACCCACGGTGCGTATGTCTAGCTTTTGAATAAAGCATTCCACGATAAATACTTGGGCATGCGCTTCACCGCCAGTGTGCACCACCGCGTATTCCGGCACGGCCACTTTGCGGCCCTGCAGGCGCTCTTGCAACAAGGATTTAGGGTCTTTATCGATGACTTTTGGGTCTATGGTATTGAGCTTGTCGGTGTACAAATGCAGCACCAAGGCTTCGGCAGCAGCAAACCCACCGTCTAAATAAACAGCCCCTACGATGGCCTCTAAAGCATCGGCCAAGATAGAGGGCCTGCGCCAACCGGCACTTTTAAGTTCGCCTTCGCCCAATTTAAGCGCGTCGCCCACATTAAGCGCCAAGGCCAATTCGCTGATACTCGCTTCCTTGACCAACTGCGCACGCAAGCGACTTAAATCGCCCTCGTCCAGCCCAGGAAAACGTTGATAGAGTTGATTGGCGATAATGAAATTTAGCGCGCCGTCGCCCAAATACTCTAGGCGCTCGTTGTTTTGCGCGCTGTAACTGCGGTGCGTTAAGGCTTGCGTTAGCAAACCGTGGTTAACGAATTGGTAGGGTAAACGTTTGCTTAAAGCCTGTTGTGTCATCAGCAAAAATTCCTAAACCACATGGTTTACTCGCCTGCGCCTGGCGTGGAAAAATCCAGCAGGACACTGAGGTTGCCGAACAAAGGCTCCATCACCTGGTAGTTCACCCAGGCCACGGTGACCCCGGCGCTGTCTTTGTCTATGAGTAAATCGCTGCTTTTCACTGCCGTCACGTAAGCCACATCGGCACGGCGCTCAAAGTCATCGGTGATTTCTTTTTTGCTCATGCTGGCTAGCGGTTCTTTGTTCAGCCCAGCCATCACCATTTTGACCGTGTAAAACTGCTGGTAAGCCGGCACGATTTTCATGGCCAGGTAAGCCACCAACACCAAGCTGGCGCAAACCAGCAAAGTGCCTAGCACGGTCATGCCTGCTTGTTTTTTTGGCGATGCTGTTTTTCTTGAGGCTTGAATGGCTGTTGTTTGCATAAGGGTTCCTAATCGGCTTTTACTAAAACTGCTTAGTGTATGGCACTGCCTATTCTAGAAGTCTGATCAAAATTCATCCAGATAAAAAACGCTTTACCGACCAAGTTTTTCTCAGGCACAAAGCCCCAAACTCGGCTGTCGGAGCTGTCGTCGCGGTTATCGCCCATGGCAAGGTAATGGCCAGGCGGCACAACAATTTCTTCATCGTTGGCTAACTTAGCACCTAAGGCATCAGCATCGTAATTGCCCACCCAAGGATTAATCAAAATATCGTGCTGCACGGCGCCCAACTGTTCACGGTATTGCTTAGCGGTGAGCATGTTGAGTCCGGGCTTAACGTAAGCGTAATCGCCCACCTCTTGCACATCCAACAATTGACCATTGATGGTCAAGCGCTTGTCTAGGTAGCGAATTTTATCGCCAGGCAAACCCACCACGCGTTTAATGTAATCCACCGATGGCGAAGGCGGGTAATGAAACACAAACACGTCGCCACGCTCGGGTTGATTCAAATCAAAAAAGCGGGCGTTTAAAATCGGCACGCGTAAACCGTAGGTGTATTTATTCACCAAGATGTAATCGCCGGCGAGCAAGGTCGGCATCATGGAGCCGGATGGAATTTTGAACGGCTCAACGATGAAAGAGCGCACAAAAAATACCAGCAATATGACAGGGAAAAAACTTTTGGCGTACTCCACCAGCACCGGATCCGCCGCATCGGCCGCGCGTTTTTTACGCCAAAATAAGCTGTCTAGTAGCCAGATAACACCGGTGACCGCCAATATGACGACCATGAACAGAGCGAAATACATTACTTATCCTCTACGCGTAATATGGCCAAGAATGCCTCTTGTGGGATTTCAACGTTACCCACTTGCTTCATGCGCTTCTTGCCTTCTTTTTGCTTATCTAATAATTTGCGTTTACGCGACACGTCCCCACCGTAACACTTAGCAATCACGTTTTTGCGCATGGCTTTCACGGTTTCGCGGGCAATGATGTTAGCCCCTATCGACGCTTGTATGGCCACATCGAACATTTGCCTTGGAATCAATTCTCGCATTTTTGCCGCCACTTCACGGCCGCGGTGCACGCTGTTGGCTCTGTGCACAATCATGCTCAAGGCGTCGACTTTTTCGCCATTCACCATGATGTCTAGCTTAACCAAATCGGCGGCACGGAATTCTAAAAACTCGTAATCCATGGAGGCGTAGCCACGCGACACCGATTTTAATTTGTCAAAGAAATCCAACACCACTTCATTCAGTGGCATTTCATAACTCAACATGACCTGCCTACCCATGTACTGCATGTTCTTCTGTATGCCACGCTTGTTATTACACAAGGTCATGACCGGTCCCACGTAGTCTTGTGGCATCAGCAGATTGACCGTGATGACAGGCTCACGCGTTTCTTCCACACGTGACGTTTCTGGTAAGCGCGATGGATTTTCAATTTGCACCACGGAACCGTCTTTTAGCAAGAGCTCATAAACCACCGTGGGCGCGGTGGTAATCAAGTCCATATCGTACTCACGCTCCAAGCGCTCTTGCACGATTTCCATGTGCAACAAACCTAAAAAGCCACAACGAAAGCCAAAGCCCAAGGCGGTGGAGTTTTCTGGCTCAAACAATAAGGACGCATCGTTTAAACTGAGCTTTTCTAAAGCTGTACGCAAGGCTTCAAACTGGTTGGACTCCACTGGGTAGAGGCCAGCAAACACTTGCGGCTTCACCTCTTTAAAACCAGCCAAAGCTTTAGGTGCGGGTCGATTGACCAAAGTCACGGTGTCGCCCACTTTAGCGCTGGCCAATTCTTTGATGCCAGCAATGACAAAGCCCACTTCGCCTGCCGACAAGGAAGTTTTTTGCAAGGACTTAGGCGTGAACACGCCGACTTGCTCGCATAGGAATTCAGTGTGGGTGGCCATCAAGCGTATCTTATCTTTAGGTTTTAATACCCCATCCACCACGCGCACCAACATCACCACACCCACGTAATTATCAAACCAGGCATCAATTACCAAGGCCTTCAACGGCCCATCAATGTTACCTTTAGGCGCAGGCACTTTGGCGATCACCGCTTCCAGCACATCGTGCACGCCCAATCCTGTTTTAGCTGAGCAAAGCACGGCGTCTTGCGCGTCTATGCCTATCACATCTTCAATTTCTTGAATCACCCGATCAGGGTCGGCAGACGGCAAATCAATTTTATTAAGCACGGCCGTGACTTCCACGCCCAAATCCAGCGCGGTATAGCAATTCGCCACGCTTTGCGCTTCCACCCCTTGGCTGGCGTCCACCACCAACAAGGCGCCCTCGCAGGCCGATAAGGAACGCGACACCTCGTAGCTAAAGTCCACGTGGCCCGGGGTATCAATTAAATTCAATTGGTAGATCTGGCCATCGTCGGCCTTGTATTGCAAGGCAGCGGTCTGCGCTTTAATGGTGATGCCGCGTTCACGCTCAATGTCCATGGAATCAAGCACTTGCGCTTCCATTTCGCGATCAGCCAAGCCGCCGCACAAATGAATAATGCGGTCGGCCAAGGTCGACTTACCGTGATCAATGTGGGCAATAATGGAAAAATTACGAATGTTTTTCATTTAATCTTTAAGCTTTTATACAAACAATTAAGGCGCCAGAAGCGCCTTTTCACAATAGGCGTGATTTTACAACAAATGCCTGATTAGTTTGTAATTAATTGTTCAAAAAGCTTATCATTGTGGCATCAGCATGCTAACTCAACGGGTTTCCCCTAGGCCATCTTGCACAACACTTTACGCATTGCCACATTCAACATACATAAGGGCTATACCCACTTTAACGCCCGCTTTTCTTTGCACCTGCAACGCGACATGTTAAGAAAGCTGGAAGCGGACCTTATTTTTTTGCAAGAAGTCCAAGACCTGCACATCAAACACAGCAAGCATCTAAAGGCCAATGCTGGCCAAATGGAGTTTTTAGCCGACAGTGTTTGGCAAGACCATTGTTACGGCAAAAATGCCATCTATCCCAGCGGCCACCATGGCAACGCCTTGCTGTCTAAATTCCCTATCGCTCAGTCACATAACCAAGACATTTCTGCCCACGGCACGGAGCAGCGCGGCATGCTGCACGCCGAAATAGCCGTGCCACACTGGGAACAACCGCTGCACACTTTGTGCGTGCATTTGGGTCTGTTTGCCAAATGGCGACGCCAGCAATTGAACGCCATTACTGAATACATCAACGACACCATCCCACATAACTCGCCGCTCATCATCGCCGGTGATTTTAACGATTGGGGCATGCGCTCTAGCCGCCAGTTTGCCCATGGTTTGGGCATGCACGAAGCATTCGAACACCACACCGGCCACTTTGCTCGCAGCTACCCATCCTGGCTGCCGATGTTGCGCTTGGACCGTATCTACGTGCGCGGCTTTAGCATTAAGCAAGTCATGGTGCACGCCGGACCACAATTTTTAACCCTATCCGACCACGCGGTGCTCAGCGCCACTTTACGCAAACTATGATGCAGTTTATCGGCGGCAATCAAATACGATTACTACGCAGTGGTGGCGAATACTTTCCCGCGCTCTGCAATGCTATTGCGCTAGCCAAAAATGAAATCTACCTGCAGTCCTACATTTTTCAGGACGACAAAACCGGCAGTCGCATAGGCCAAACATTAATGGATGCGGCCATGCGTGGGGTCAGTGTGCATGTGATGCTGGATGGCTTTGGTTGCCAAAACCTGAGTTCAACTTACATTGCTACCCTGCGGGCGGCCGGGGTGAATCTGCTGTTTTATAGACCCAGGTTTTCTCCGTGGTCATTTCAAAAAAACCGGCTACGGCGCTTGCACAGCAAAATCGTCGTGATTGACGAGACGCTAGGCTTTGTCGGCGGCATCAACATCATAGACGACGACAACGTCCCTAACCCGAACAATGTGCCGCCGCGCATCGATTACGCGGTGCAAATCGAAGGCGCCTTGATTGCACGCTTGCATGCCAGCGTGAGTGGGCTTTGGCAGCGCGTGGCCTGGCTTAATTTAATCAAGTCACCCGTCGCCAAGCCAGCGCAGGCTACGGCGCATCCAGCGAACTTACTGGCGTCCTTTGTGCAACGGGACAACGTGCTGCACCGGCACGACATCGAGGCCGCTTATTTAGAGGCCATCGCTGCTGCCAGCAGCGAAATCATCATCGCTAATGCCTACTTTTTACCTGGCCATCAATTCCGTAAAGCCTTACTGGACGCAGCCGGTCGTGGCGTCAAGGTGACCTTATTGCTGCAAGGACGGGTGGAGTATTTTCTAATGCTGGCCACCCACGCTTTTTACAGTGAGTTTTTATCGAAAGGCATTGCGATTTACGAATACCGCAAGAGCTTTATGCACAGCAAAGTGGCTGTGATAGACGGCAGGTGGGCCACCGTCGGTTCATCCAACATCGATCCCTTCAGCTTGTTGCTGGCGCGTGAAGCCAATGTGTTTATCTCAGACCCAGGATTTGCCGGTGAATTGCGCGCCGACATACTGACTTCCATTGAAGCCGGCGCGGTCGCCATCTCCGCGCAACAATGGCATGCAGAAAATGCCTTTAAAAGGCTATCATCTAGACTGGCGTTGGGCATAGTACGCTTGTTTTTAGGGCTGATAGGCGAAAAAGACGAATAGCTAACTGCAATAAAAAAAGGAGCCTAAGCCCCCTTTTTTGCATTGCAGCATTTATTCCAGCGCTTATTTAGCCACTTTAATCGGTACGTACAAGGTGGCTTCACCGCGTAACACCAACACCGCGACGGTCTTACCGGCAGCCACCGCATTGATTTGCTTATTAAATTGCTCCACGCTTTGCGACTCGTTGTTATTGAGCCCCAAAATCACGTCGCCGCGGCGTATGCCGGCTTGCGCGGCCGTACCCACGCTTTCTACCACAAGCAAGCCATTCTTACCGTTTAGCTTTTTCTTTTGCTGCACGGTCAACTCTTTTAAGGTTAAGCCTATTTTGTTGGCTTCGACCTTACCGTTAGGTTTGTTGTTGGGCGTGGCCGTTTCACTGCCATCGCTAGGCATTTCACCCACGCCTATGTTGAGCGTTTTAGTATTGCCCTTACGCAAAATCTCCACCGCGGCAATTTTGCCGGGCTTGGTAGCACCGACCGCACGCGGTAAATCCGCAGACACCGTAATAAGCTTGCCATCAAATTTGGTGATGACGTCGCCTGCTTCCAAGCCGCCTTTGTCGGCCGGGCCATTTTTTTCCACACCTGCCACCAAGGCGCCATTGGTGTTTTTCATGGCGAAGGATTCCGCCAATTCCTTGGTGATTTCTTGAATAGCGATACCTAGCCAACCGCGGGTGATTTTACCGCTGGCTTTTAATTGATTGGACACATCGATGGCCACATCAATCGGTATAGCGAAGGACAAACCCATGGAGCCGCCACTGCGGCTGTAGATTTGCGAATTGATGCCCACCACTTCACCGGCCAAATTGAACAAGGGACCGCCTGAATTGCCTGGGTTAATCGCCACATCGGTTTGTATAAAGGGCACGAAGTTTTCTTGTGGTAGGGCACGGCCTTTGGCGCTGACGATGCCGGCGGTCATGGTGTTTTCCAAACCAAACGGTGACCCAATAGCGGCGACCCATTCACCGACTTTAAGTTTGGCGGGGTCACCCACTAACACTTTAGGCAAACCAGTGGCCTCAATTTTCACCAAGGCCACATCGGTACGCCTATCCACGCCTATGATTTTTGCTTTAAATTCGCGCTTGTCGGCCAATTTAACAATGACCTCGTCTGCCTCATTCACCACGTGCGCGTTGGTTAAAATGTAGCCATCGTTACTGATGATAAAACCCGAGCCCAATGACTGCGATTTGTAATCCGGCTGAGGGGCACCGCCTTGACCTGGCATGCCTGGCATCAATGGAATCCCAAAGCGTTTGAAGAATTCCTGCATTTGCTCGTCGCCTTCCATCCCCGGAAATGGCGACATACCAACATTGTTGTGCACGCTTTGGGTGACGCTGATGTTCACCACTTCCGCGCCGTGCTTTTCTGCCAAATCGGTAAAATCAGGCAATTCTTTTGCGTAAGCTGTTGCGCTGCCTAATAAACACAAAGCCAAAACACCTAGCCAATTTTTCAACATTTTTTTCCTCAAGCGACTGATTAAATAGTGATCGTCATGGCCTAGCGTATATTTTGCTTAGGCCGCTTATTTTTTTAAATTGGGGACAGAACCGCAATGTTCAAGCGGTCCATCCTCGGCTAAACGCAAAATATGCGCTTGGTAGGACTGACTGTAAGCCTCAGCGCTGGCGCCCGCCCCCATCAAATAGCGGCGCACACCAAAAAAACCAGCCAACAAACCCAAAGCCGCACCCAGCATTACGATGAGCTGATTGGTAAATAAATAATCCGCTAACAGCGCAGCCATTAACAAGCTAATCAAGGGCACGACATAAAGAAATAAGGCTGATCGCAACATTGCTTTTTCGTCCATGCCCACCACCACGGCATCCCCCACCTGGGCTTGTATCGCATTCTGGGCGCTAAATTCATGGGCGGAGGATTTAACCATCTTAGACCAAGTGGCATTCCCGCATCCGCGCTTTTGTCCGCATAACCCACAGGCCGTGCGCCGCTCTAAAATTAAGCTGGCCTGACCCTCACGGACGGCAGTCACTATGGCGTATTCTTCTATCATGGCCTGGGCGTGTTACTTTTTTATGAAAATCAGATTATAGCGAGCGCTATGCTTATTTGACAAACACCACGGCATTGGCAATTTTAGCCACGGTCGCTTCGGGCACTTCACCAACCACGGTCACTTGCAAATTACCGGCCACGTTGGCATAAAAACTGGTGTTGCCCACCAAGCTACGGCCGTTTCTGGGTTTGATGCCATTTTCTAATGGCTCTATGAATAAAGAGACCGATGCCAAGCCGTCTGAAAAAATCAAATGGGTGACCGGCGATGCCTTGCCTTTCACCGCACGCATCATTTGATCGACTTTCACATAGCCTTCTGGCAAGGCTTTAAGCCGCCAATGGGTAGCCTCTTGCTTATCGGCGATAGTGTTAACGTCTTCCATCACGTAGGCTTTTTTAGCGTCTATTTTTGGTTTGAACCAATCCAAATCCACCGCGCTAATCAAGGTCAATTGGTTAAAGGCCATGCTGTCTAGCACTTCATTTTTGCCGTTTAGCATCACCGATTTTAATAGCAAGCCGTATTCGCTATCCACCCAAAACTTATAGCTGTAACGCAAATTGTCTTTAGCATCCAAGACTAAAATTTGCGCTTGCCTGTCGGCAACGCGCTCCGTTTCACCAAATTTAAGTTGATAATTGGCTTTGATGGCTTCCAAATCGGTAGGCAAAATGGCCGGGAACATATTCTGCCCGCGGCGTTTTTCTATAACTATCTTTTCATTTTTTGGGTTGTAAATTACCACCTCGCCGCCTTGGCTTAACACCTCGCGTGGCAAGCCGTCCAACACCACGTTACGGGCAAACTCGTGCTGGCCATTGAATAAATGTTTAATTTCTACCGACTTGGATTGCTGGCCAGATTGGCAGACAAAAATGCCTTGGTAGCTTAAGGCATGCGCCGCCACGGCCGCTTTCTGCAGCATTTGCCACGAGTCGTTATTGGCCGCTTGGCTGGCCGAAGTAAAAGCCGTCAGCAAGGCCGCTAATAACAAGCGCTTAAACAGCATAAATCACCTTAGCTTTGATCATCACTAAATTAATCATCAATGCGTGTAACTGGCAGGTTGGATGTAATAGGAGCTGGACGATGGCGCGGATGACTGGTGCGCCATTAAGTATTCCGCTGGGATGGCTTGCGTTGTGGTCTCCACCGAAGCTACGCTGGCATTCAAGCTAGGGTCACCGACTTGCGCTTGCAAGACCATAAAGCCCACCACAAAAATGGCGGCAAACGAAGCCGCTATGGACCAGACCATGGATTGACTGCCGGACTTAGCCTCAACATTGTCGGCACCAAGACTTGGTTTAAACCAACTGGCATTCGGAGACAACACCGTGGGTTCGCTATCAATTTTAGCCATTAATTTGGCTTTAAAGTCTGGGCTCAGTGTGGGCGTACCGCGCATCACATCGCCTATTAATTGGTAACGGCTCCACGCCTCGGCGGCTGGGCTGTTGGCTTGCATGCTGGCCAGCAAATGCTCAGCATCGGCTAGCTTAATTTCGTTATCGGCTAGTGCAGATAATTGTTCTGTCATGGTGTACTCCAAATACTCGTAATGCAAAAATGCGTTGTGTTTACCAGCGCTTATTGTCTGGGGTGTTTTCTAACAAAGGTTTTAATTTCAATGAAATGGTGTCGCGCGCTCTAAAGATGCGTGAGCGTACGGTACCTATTGGGCAATTCATTACCGTGGCAATTTCTTCGTAGCTCAAGCCTTCAATCTCGCGCAAGGTAATCGCGATGCGCAATTCTTCAGGCAAACTCGCCACCGTGTCGTTCACGGTTTGGGCAATTTGTTTAGTCATCATGGACGACTCGGGCGTTTCCATGGTGCGCAACTCGTCGCCGTCTTCAAAGTTTTCCGCGTCTTCCAATTCAATGCCGGTGCTCACGCTAGGGCGACGCTTTAAAGAAACCAAATAATTTTTTGCGGTGTTAATGCCGATGCGATATAGCCAAGTGTAAAACGCGCTGTCGCCACGGAAGTTAGGCAAGGCACGGTAGGCTTTAATGAAGGTGTCTTGAACAATGTCTTCAATTTCGGATTGATCGCGCACCATGCGCGATAACAACCGGGCTAGCTTGCGCTGGTATTTATCCACCAACATAGAAAACGCACGTTTGTCGCCGCGTTGCGCACGCAGCACCAACTCATGGTCTATTTCACGGTTTTCTAGGGATGTATTGGCTACCAAGCTTAAATGTCCATTCGGTTTAGCCTGCGACTGCTTAGCAGCAGGACTGGGGGGGTCACTTAATTTCTTTTCGGTAACGGCAGTATAACCTTGCGCAGCCACTTGCACTAAATTTAGTTGGGTAAAATTGATCACGTCAGCAAATTGCATTTTTATTCTCTCCCTGATTCAACTGCAAAAAAACACGGTCTTATTTATTGGGTCTATGGGTCATTTCTATTGCCTTTTACCAAGACAAAGATACACTCTCAATAGTTCCAGCAAGCCACACCGTATTTTTAACATTCTCACGACAAAAAAGCCCGTATGCAGCAATTTGATGTACTGATCATAGGTAGTGGTTTGGCCGGCTTAAGCACGGCATTGCGATTGGCTGAGCACAAAACAGTTTGCCTAGTGAGCAAGCGCAGCATAAACGACACCGCCAGCGACTGGGCGCAAGGTGGCATTGCGGCGGTATTAGCCGACGACGACTCCATAGAAAGCCACGTGCAAGACACGCTGACCGCCGGCGGTGGCTTGTGCGACGAAACGGTAACTAAGATGGTGGCCGAGCACGCAAAAGGCGCAGTGGAATGGCTGATAGACCAAGGCGTGGGCTTTACCCGCACGGCCGATGATCAAGGCTTTCACTTAACCCGGGAAGGTGGTCATAGCCACAGGCGCATCATCCATGCGGCCGATACCACCGGCCATGCGGTGCAAACCACCTTGTCGGAAAAAGTAAAACAGCACCCCAACATTACACTGATGGAAAACCACATAGCTGTGGACTTAATCACGGCCAGAAAAATGTCCAGCAGTGCCAACCAGCCACCGCCAGCATCCGACTACCACAGCGATGCCAATGCCTGCTTGGGCGCCTACGTGCTGGATAAAACCAGTGGCAAAGTCATCACCATCGCCGCGCAAAACACCGTATTGGCAACCGGTGGTGCTGGCAAAGTGTATTTGTACACCACCAACCCCGATATCAGCACCGGCGACGGCATGGCCATGGCTTGGCGCGCAGGCTGCCGGGTGGCCAACATGGAATTCATCCAGTTTCATCCGACCTGCTTATTTCACCCGCACGCCAAATCGTTTTTAATTAGTGAAGTAGTGCGTGGTGAAGGTGGCCTGCTCAAACTGCCGGATGGTTCACGCTTTATGTTGGAACACGATGATCGCTTGGAATTAGCGCCGCGTGATGTGGTCGCCCGTGCCATCGACTTTGAGATGAAAAAGCGCGGTTTGGATTGCGTCTATTTAGACATCCGCGATAAACCCCTGGCGTTTATCGAAGCGCATTTCCCTAACATTTACCAGCGCTGCTTAAGCTATGGCATAGACATCAGCAAGACGCCGATTCCGGTGGTGCCGGCGGCGCATTACAGTTGCGGCGGCATCATGACCGATGACAAAGGTCGCACCGATATCAAGCACTTGTATGCCCTAGGCGAAACCGCTTGCACCGGCTTGCATGGCGCCAACCGCTTGGCCAGCAACTCACTATTGGAATGCCTGGTGTTTGGGCAAACGGCCGCCGCCGACATCTTAAGCCAAGTCGCTAAGCCATCACCACAGCTACCGTATTGGGACGAAAGCCGCGTGACCGACGCCGACGAAGAAGTGTTGATCACCCACACTTGGGACGAATTGCGCCGTTTTATGTGGAATTACGTCGGCATCGTGCGCACCGACAAACGCTTGAGCCGCGCCCTGCATCGTATCCACATGCTGCGCGCCGAAGTCGATGAGTTTTACAGCAACTTTAAAATTAGCAACGACTTGATCGAGCTGCGGAATTTATTGCAAGTGGCGCAATTGATCGTTGAGAGCGCTATTTCACGCAAAGAAAGCCGCGGCCTGCATTTCAGTAAAGACCACCCGCAAACCGAAGCCGAACCCATCCCCACCGTGCTGGAACCGCTCAATTACGACAGCCTGCTGGAGCGCAAAGCCGGCTAAGTTTGAGCCAAAAATCTAACGCTGGCTTTAATTGCAATCTACCGTATAATGCAGCCTCCCTATGCCAACCAATCTGCGTAGCGGTCTTTTTACCCTAATCGTTGTTCACATCTTTTGAATAATTATTACCCTTGCCTACCTCGATTGGTGTTGCTCTCAAGTAATGGGTCGGCTACAGAAGCGCTGAAAAAGCTTTATGTGCAAGGACGTTAAGTCAAACCGCATAGGACTCAAGCCAGCGTTTCGCTAAACCCAAGCTGGAGCATGACATTGACACAAGAAACAAGCCCACTTAACTTTGATCAGTTAGGTTTATCCGAAGCCATATTGCGCGCGATTAACGACGCAGGCTACACCACCCCAACCCCTATTCAAGCCAAAGCCATACCGCAAGTATTAAGCGGCGGCGATTTGCTCGCAGGCGCACAAACCGGCACCGGCAAAACCGCAGGGTTTACCTTACCCATATTGCACATACTGAGCCAAAAACCTTTGGCCAACAGCACCAAAGGTCGACCACGTTGCTTGATGCTCACACCGACCCGTGAACTGGCTGCACAAATTGAAGAGTCCGTTAAAACCTACGGCAAGTATTTACCCTTAAGCTCCACGGTGATTTTTGGTGGCGTGAATGCCAACCCGCAAATTGCCAGACTGAAAAAACCGTTGGATATTTTGGTCGCCACCCCAGGCCGTTTGTTAGACCATGCCAACCAACACAACGTCGATTTATCCGGTGTGGAAATATTGGTCTTGGACGAAGCCGATCGCATGCTGGACATGGGCTTCATACGCGACATTAAAAAAATTCTGGCCATGTTGCCTAAAGCCAGACAAAACCTATTGTTCTCAGCCACCTTCTCGGACGAGATTAAAGGCTTGGCCGATGGCCTACTGCACAACCCCGGCTTTGTTGAAGTGGCACGCCGCAACACCGCCTCAGAGATGGTGGAGCAAAGCGTACACATGGTCGCTCAAAGCCACAAACGTGAGCTAATGAGCTACTTGATTAAGCAAAACGATTGGCAGCAAGTGCTGGTGTTTACCCGCACTAAACACGGCGCTAACCGCTTGGCGGAAAAACTCATTAAAGACGGCATACAAGCCGCCGCCATCCATGGCAACAAGAGCCAAAGCGCTCGCACCAAAGCGCTGGCACAATTTAAAGACGGCAGCATGCGTGTGCTGGTCGCCACCGATATTGCCGCACGCGGTTTAGACATAGACCAGTTGCCGCAAGTGGTTAACTTTGAATTGCCCAACGTGCCTGAAGATTACGTGCACCGCATAGGTCGTACCGGCCGTGCCGGCAGCAGTGGCGCCGCCGTGTCCTTAGTCGACCGCGAGGAATTGAAATTTTTAAAAGACATCGAAAAACTCATCAAACGCGAGATACCGAAACTGCCGGTGGAAGGCTTTACGCCTAACCCGGAACCGGAACCGGAAGCCCCGCGTGCGCCGCGCCAGCCACACGGTCGCCCTCCACGCGGTCACCAACGCAGTGCAGGCGCTGCCCCTGGGCAAAACGATGGCGGCAGTCCTAATAGCCCTCGTCAAGAAGGACGCCCTGCGCCCAACCAAGCGATGTCAGAAGCCGCTCGCCATCAAGCCATGCCACAACCGGCTTTATTTTCGCCCACCGCGCCACAAAATAACGGCAGACGGCATAACCCAAATGGCGCTCAACCTAGGTCCAGTCAATCTAGACCAGGTCCAGCCAACCGTGGCAAACCCAGCAGCCCACACCGCAGCGGCGGCCGCGGCAGGTGATGCATTTAGCCTTTTAGCAAAATCTAAAAATAGATTAAACTTCTAAACATTAAAATTTACCCATT
>JAIQBT010000037.1 GCA_020035195.1 Methylotenera sp. | reverse complement strand
ATTATTTAGCTGCTTCAACAGGTGCTGCATCTGCTGGGGCCACTTCTGCTGCTGGTGCTACTTCTGCAGGTGCGTCAGTTGGTGCTGGTGCTTTGTTAAATACAGAAAGCAACACTAGCGCTACAACGGCAGCGATAAGCCATGGTAGGAATTTTTTAACGCCACCAGCACTTGCTGAACCGCCGTGAGCGATAGCTGTGATCTCAGCCGCTGCAGCCGCTGGATCTTTAGCGCCGTAGATAGCAGCGCCGGCTACAATAATAGTAGCGCCTGCATCTTTAACTTGCTGAGTAGTCGTCGCTTTAACGCCACCAGCTACTGAGATTTCAACGCCTAATTTCAAACCAGCAACCATAGCTAAATCGTTAAACGGTGTTTGACCAGCCGCTTGTTGATCCAAACCAGTGTGAACGCCGATGATGTGTGCGCCTAATTTAGCCACTTCGATTGTGCGTGCTTTTTTATCGGTCACGTTGATCAAGTCAACTTGAGCTTTTTTGCCGTATTTGTTAGCTACATCGATTACACCTTTGATGGTACCGATATCTGCTGTACCTAATACAGTACAAATGTCCGCGCCGGCTTTGTAGAATGGCTCAGCTTCGTAGAAACCAGCATCCATAGTTTTCAAGTCAACTAAGATTTTGTTTTTTGGGAATTTAGCACGTAACACTTCAAGTAATTTGATACCGTTGTGCTTGATGCATGGTGTACCAATTTCTAAAATATCTACATGTGGGGCAACTTTAGTTGCTAAAGCGACGGTTCCGTCGAAATCTAATGAATCTAATGCCATTTGGGTTTGTGCCATGCTACATCCTCCAACTAAAAGTAAATGCTCAGTGCATTTACTTATGATTAAAAATACGAATTAAATAGTTTATTGTGCAGAAATTACACATTTCGCGATAATAACACGGCGCGAATATGGAATTAAGAAATTTTTTAGTTTTTACGGAACTTTTTACGATTTTTAGCGGGAATTTTTAGCAAAAAAGCCTATTTTAAGGAATTTTGTTTAAGGCAAATAATCACTCAGATTGATGGATTATTTCGCGCAAAGCCTGAATCAGCAAGACCGATTGCGCGTCAGTGCCTATGGTAATGCGCAAGTATGGCGCAACACGACTGGGAGTTTTAAAGTGGCGAACGATGATATTTTTCTGCCTAAGTATGGCCGTGATTTCAGCGCCATCCCTAGTGCGGTGTTTTGCAAAAATAAAGTTTGCGCCAGAGGGCAGTACGTCAAAGCCCAGGGTATTTAATTGCGCTATCAATGCTTCACGGGTGGCCACCACCTTAAGGCATGTGGCTGAAAAATAGGCTTGATCTTGCATGGCCGCAATGGCACCAGCCGAAGCAAAGCGGTCTATGGGGTATGAATTGAAACTGTCTTTAATTCTAATCAAGGCCTCAATTAAATCTTTAGCCCCCAATGCATAACCTACCCGTAAACCTGCCAAAGAACGTGCTTTAGATAAGGTATGCACCACCAATAAATTGGGGTAGGTTTTAATTAAGTTGACCGCAGACTCGGTGCCAAAATCCACGTAAGCTTCATCCACCACGACCACGGAATGTTTATTGAATTTCAATATCTTTTCTATCTCAACCAGAGCTAAGGGAATACCTGTTGGCGCATTGGGGTTGGGGAATATAATGCCGCCATTGGGTTGCTCATAATCGTCGACATTGATAGTAAAGTCATCTGACAAAGGCACAGTTTGGTACTCAATCTCATACAGCCCACAATAGACTGGGTAAAAGCTGTAGGTGATGTCTGGGAACAACAATGGTCGACTGTGCTTTAAAAGCGCTTGAAACACATGCGCCAACACTTCATCCGAACCGTTGCCAACAAAGACGTTTTCACTATGCAGTTGGTAGGTACTGGCGATCGCCGCTTTCAATGCTTCTGAATTGGGGTCAGGATACAAACGCAAGGAATCCGCAGCTTCTAGCTTTAATGCTTCCAACACCTTAGGACTAGGCCCATACGGATTTTCATTGGTATTTAACTTGACCAAATCATCCAGTTTGGGTTGCTCCCCAGGCACATAAGGCGTGAGCTTATGCACCACATCGCTCCAGAATTTACTCATTTAGTTCGCTTTTAACCTAAATTCAGCCGATCTGGCGTGCGCTTGCAGACCCTCGCCATAGGCTAAGGTGGCAGCCACCTTACCCAAAGTTTGCGCGCCGGCCTCAGACACCATAATAAGACTGGAACGCTTCTGGAAATCATACACACCTAAGGGCGATGAAAACCGCGCAGTGCGCGAGGTAGGCAACACATGATTAGGCCCAGCGCAATAATCCCCTAAAGCCTCACAGGTGTTGCGGCCCATGAATATAGCGCCAGCGTGCTTAATGCTTAAACTAAAATTCAAGGGATCGTCCATGGACAATTCCAAATGCTCAGGTGCAATGTAATTACAAATCTCCGCAGCCTCTGCCAAATCGCGCACGTGGATTAATGCACCCCTATCGGTCAAAGCCGTTTTAATAATGTCTTTACGCGGCATTTCAGACATCAGCTTATCTATGCTGACCTGTACCTTATTTAAAAACTCAGCGTCCGGGCTTAACAAAATGGCTTGCGCCAATTCATCATGCTCGGCCTGACTAAACAAATCCATGGCTACCCAATCCGGGTTGGTCTTACCGTCGCATATGACTAAAATTTCCGAAGGTCCGGCCACCATATCTATTCCGACCACACCAAATACACGGCGCTTGGCGGCAGCCACATAAGCATTACCTGGGCCCACAACCTTATCCACTTGCGGGACGGTTTGCGTGCCATAAGCCAAGGCGCCTACGGCTTGAGCACCACCGATGCAAAACACCCTATCGACCCCAGAAATAGCGGCGGCGGCCAATACCAATTGATTACGCTCGCCATTAGGCGTAGGCACCACCATAATCAATTCTTTAACACCGGCCACTTTGGCAGGAATGGCATTCATCAACACCGATGAAGGGTAAGCGGCCTTGCCACCCGGCACATACAAACCGACGCGGTCTAAAGAGGTCACCTGCTGACCGAGTAAAGTACCGTCTGGCTCTGTATAACTCCACGAACTCATCAATTGCTTCTCGTGGTAAGTGCGCACACGATCAGCCGCCACTTGTAAGGCAGCACGCTGATCAGCCGGCAAATCCCGCAAGGCTTCGTCCAAGGCTGGCTTGCTGATTTCAAGCTCACCCAAATGTTGGGCACTGGTCTTATCAAAACGCGCGGTGTATTCCAAGACGGCGGCGTCGCCGCGCTTTTTAACGTCTTTAAGTATGCCGGCTACCACTTCATCCACGCTGTCGTCTTGCGCTGTTTCAAAGGCCAACAAAGCTTGTAATTTAGCGTCAAAATCGCTATCGCTAGTAGAAAAACGTCTAATATTCACACTCATAATTTCAACCTAATCTTGTCTGTTACTTAGTTAAAAATTGTTTACTTGGCAGAAATGGCGCTTAGAAAAGCATCCATAATCGGTTGAATTTTATCGCGATTTAATTTAAGTGAGGCTTGATTCACCACCAAACGCGAACTGATGTCGCCGACTTCTTCCACGGCCTTTAGTTTATTGGCCCGCAGTGTGCCGCCGGTACTCACCAAGTCCACAATCACATCCGCCAAACCTACCAAAGGACCGAGCTCCATGGAGCCGTACAATTTAATCAAATCAACGTGCATGCCTTTAGCGGCAAAATGTTCGCGTGCCGTTTTTACATACTTAGTAACGACTTTAAGGCGCGCACCACTGCGTATTGAAGCGAAATAATCAAAGTCCTCACGCACGGCCACCATCATTTTGCATTTGGCAATTTGCAGGTCTATGGGTTGGTACAAGCCTTCTCCTCCGTGTTCATCCAAGACATCCTTGCCAGCGATGCCTAAATCGGCTGCGCCGTATTGCACATAGGTAGGCACGTCCGAGGCGCGGACAATAATTAAGCGCACGTCTGCGCGGTTGGTAGGCAAAATCAGCTTGCGTGATGCTTCGGGATCTTCCAAGGCATGGATGCCAGCCGCCGCCAACAATGGGGTGGTTTCCTCGAAGATTCGACCTTTAGAAAGCGCTATGGTTATCATGGTTAAACTCGTTTCACATTGGCGCCCAATGCGTTTAATTTTTCTTCTAGGTTTTCATAGCCGCGGTCTAAGTGATAGATACGCTCTATCACTGTTTCACCTCTGGCCACCAAACCGGCTAAGACCAAGCTGGCCGAGGCACGCAAATCGGTGGCCATGACGGTGGCGCCATCTAGCAATGGCACACCCTTAACTAAAGCGGTATTGCCGTCTATGCTGATGTCCGCGCCCATGCGTTGCATTTCTTGCACATGCATGAAGCGATTTTCAAAGATGGTTTCGGTGACTTTAGCTACGCCACTGGCCACTGTATTAAGTGCCATAAATTGCGCCTGCATATCGGTAGGAAAAGCCGGATGTGGTGCCGTGCGTATGTTTACCGCCTTAAGTTTACCATCGCTTTTTACGGTAATACTGTCTTTATCGCTGGTCACGGTTGCGCCGGCTTCACGTAATTTTTCTATCACCGCATCAAGCAGATCCGCCCTGGCATTAAGCAGCTTCACTTCGCCACCGGCCATCGCTGCGGCGACCATGTAAGTGCCCGCTTCGATACGGTCACACACCACATTATGCTGAGTGCCATGCAGCTTCTCTACGCCAACCACGGTAATCACGTCGGTACCCGCGCCCGTGATCTTGGCACCCATCTTAATCAGCATTTCGGCCAAATCAATGACCTCCGGTTCTTTTGCCGCATTTTCCAATACCGTCGTGCCTTGTGCCAAGGCCGCCGCCATCATCAAATTCTCGGTGCCGGTGACCGTAACTATGTCCATGTAATAACGTGCGCCTTGCAAGCGCCGATTGGGCAAATGCAAGGTGCTGGCTTGTATGTAGCCATGGGTAATGTGTATGGCCGCACCCATCGCTTGCAAGCCTTTTATGTGCAAATCAACCGGCCGAGAACCGATGGCACAGCCGCCTGGTAAGGAAACGCGTGCAGTACCGAAACGCGCTAACAAGGGACCCAAAACCAATATCGAGGCGCGCATGGTTTTCACCATTTCATAAGTGGCTTCGAAAGACGCCACATCACTCGCGTCTAAACTTAGCTCACTGCCATTACGGGCAATTTTCACGCCCATGGTGTCTAGCAATTTAATGGTCGTATCTATGTCTTTTAATGCCGCCACCCCAGTCAAATGCAAAGGTGTTTCCGCCAACAATGCGGCGCATAATATCGGCAAGGCGGCGTTCTTTGCCCCAGAAATGGTGACCACACCGTTGAGGCGATTGCCGCCTTGTATAATTAATTTATCCAATTACTTTGCTGCTTCTAACATCGTTTGAAGCTCTCCGTTTTCATACATAGCGCGCATGATATCTGAACCACCTACAAATTCACCATTCACATACAACTGAGGAATGGTGGGCCAATTTGCATACACCTTAATGCCTTCGCGTACGGCTTGATCTGCCAACACATCAACGGCCAAGTATTTTGCTTGGCAGGCATCTAAAATCTGCGTTGCCAAATTAGAAAAACCACACTGCGGAAATTTAGGGCTACCCTTCATATACAGCACTACCGAGTGAGTGCTTACCGTTTGTTTAATCTGCGCTTGTGCATCCATATGCTTCTCCATGACTGGTGTTTTAGTTTAAATGTAATCTATCTCTAAGGCTTATTCGCCCATTGTTCTGGGGTGAAGGTTTGCATAGACAAGGCGTGGATTTCTTCACGCATTCTGTCGCCCAGCGCGGCATACACCAATTGATGTTGCTGCACCCTATTTTTACCCACAAAGGCCGAGCTGACTACCACCGCGTCAAAATGCGTGCCATCGTCACCTAAAACCTTGATGTATTCGCAAGCCAAATGCTGCGTAATGTAGGACTGTAATTGTTGTGCGCTTAACACCTGAATATCGCCTTTGTAATTTAGCCCAGAGATTTAGGCTCTTATTTTATAACCGGATTTTAGCATTTTTAGCGTACTCCATGCCAACACTAAGAAGGCGGTGCTCACTATGCTCAAGCTGATCCAAGGCGAAATGTCCGCTTGACCAAAGAAGCCATACCTAAAACCATCTATCATGTAGAAAAATGGGTTTAGATGGGATACGGTCTGCCAAAATGGGGGCAAGGAATGTATGGAATAAAAAACCCCGGATAAGAAAGACAAAGGCATGATGATAAAGTTTTGAAATACGGCCATCTGATCAAATCGATCGGCCCATATGCCGGCAATAATGCCAAATGTGCCCAATAAAGCACTGCCCAATAAGGAAAAAGCCAATATCATCCAAGGGTGGCTAATGGGCAGGTCGACAAAGCAGATGGCCACCAAATAAATGCACAAACCAACCACCAAGCCGCGAATAATGGCCGCGCATAAAAAAGCGAAAAAAAACTGCATATGGGTCAGCGGGCTTAATAAAACAAAAATCAGGTTACCCATGACTTTAGACTGAATTAAACTGGATGAGCTGTTGGCAAACGCATTCTGTAAAACAGACATCATAATCAGGCCAGGTATCAAAAAAACCGTGTATGGCACATACTGATACACCTGCACTCGACCCTCGAGCACGTGCGAAAAAATTAATAGATAAAGCAAAGCGGTAATCACTGGCGCCGCCACCGTTTGAAAGCCGACCCGCCAAAAGCGCAGCATCTCTTTTTTCAACAAAGTCCATGGGCCACGGTAATTAGGGCTAACCCTTAGCGCCCCCATCATCAAGCCAAGCAGTTTGCTAAATACCGGCATTATTGTTTACCTACCAATGATAAGAACACGTCTTCCAAGTCGGCTTCATGCAATTGCATATCCATGACTGGAATGTTGGCGCTGCGCAGACTGGCTAACACCAACTCAATTTGCGCCATATCGCTTAAGGCAAAAGTGTGCATGCCTTTTTCTTGACTGCGCAGCAAAGGCCGAATCGCTTCCGGTAAGCTGACCTCACCCAAGCTTAAAGTGAGTTTTTTACCCGCAAATTTATTAAGTAAATTTGCCGTGCTATCCAACGCGACAATTTCACCTTGCTTCATCATGCCAATTCGGTTGCACAGGGTTTCAGCCTCTTCCAAGTAATGGGTAGTCAGAATAATGGTGTGGCCATCACGATTGAGCTTTTTAATAAACGCCCACATCATTTGTCGCAATTCAACATCCACGCCTGCCGTAGGCTCGTCCAAGACAATCACCGGCGGCTTGTGCGCCAGCGCTTGTGCTATCAGCGCGCGGCGCTTCATGCCCCCAGAAAGCTTACGCATATTGGTATTGGCCTTATCGGCCAAACCCAAACCTTCCAAAATCTCATCAACCCAAGCATCGTTTTCCGGCCCACGTCCAAAGTAACCGGCTTGAAAACGCAGCATCTCACGCACATTGAAAAATGGATCAAACACCAGCTCTTGTGGGACTATGCCTAATAATTGCCTAGCTTGCTGATACTGAGTAATAACGTCGAACCCCAACACCGAAATGTCACCCGAGCTAGGCTTAATGAGCCCCGCCAATATGCTAATCAAGGTTGACTTGCCGGCACCATTGGGTCCGAGCAATGCAAAAAACTCACCTTGCTCTATGCTCAAATCGATGCCTTTTAGGGCATGCAAGCTGCCAAAATGCTTATGGATATCGTTAATACGAATGGCAGTGGTCATAGTGCGCTGGCTAGTGTGGCCTTAAATGAATAAGGACTTGTGCCTAAACAAGCCCTTGTGAACAGTCTGTGCTGAGAAAAATAGGTTTAGGCGCAACTTAAGCCGAACTGACAGGCATAAAATCAGTCAAGCCATACACTGCAACCAATCGACTTAGGTTGAGCGGCAAATTGGCAAAGCTAACACGGGCGGAAGATGCCAAAGCACGGCGTTGCCATTCCATCATAAGGCTGAGAGCTGCGGTATCCACCTTACCCACGGCAGAAAAATCCACTAAAAATTCATCGCCCATGGATAAGGCCTTACTTTCTTGTAGGATAAAATTGGCATTATCCATCAGCACATCACCGGCCAACCGCCAAGTTTTTCCATGCTGCTCAATTTTACTAGGGGGTTTAATCGCCATGTGCAGGTCCAGCTTATCGCTTTACCTCAGCCGCGGCATTTTTATCGGCTAATTTTTTATTCAAACTGTCCAAACCATTTTGTCGAATTTCGCTGCTAAATTGACTGCGGTAATTGGTCACCAAGCTAACACTTTCGATAATGATGTCATAGACTTTCCAGCCAGCAGGCCCTTTCACCAAACTGTAATCCACCGCTATAGGTTGCCCGCCTTTTTGAATAATTTGCGTTTTTACCGTGACATTTTTCTCACTGGCATCGGTTTGCATAGGCCGGTATTCAATGACCTGATCACGATATTTACCCAACGCCGTGGCGTAGGTGCGCAACAACAAACTGCGGAATTCTTTTTCAAACAGGGCTTGCTGCTCGGGTGAAGCAGATTTCCAATTTTTGCCCAAGACCATGCGACAAACGCGATCAAAATCAAAATTGGGTAATATTTTTTCTTCCACCACGGCATACAGCCTTTGTTGATTGCCGGCTTGAATTTCTTTGTCATTTCTCACTATGGTCAAAACGTCGTCGGCAGTTTGCTTAACCAACACATCCGGCGCTATTTCTATGTTTGCCATGGCGCTGTTAGTAAACAGAGTCAACCCTAAACTCGCCAACAATAAAATTTTTGCTATCGCTTTCATTTCTACCCTTATTTCAATACATCCAGTTCAACGCCTGCAGGCGCAGCAGCTTTCACGTCTGCTTTAGCTTCGGCTTCAGAGGCCTTGTTAAACAAAAATTGACTAATCATTTTCTCTAAGACGATGGCGTCTTGGGTTTTGTCAATTTTATCACCATTTTTCAACACCACCTCATCGCCGCCCGCTTCCAAGCCAACGTACTGCTCACCCAACAAACCGGCCGTGTATATATTGGCGAAGGTGTCTATTGGGAAGGCGTAACGCTTGTCAAGATTAAGCGTCACGATGGCTTCGTAAGCCTCGCTGTTAAAGACAATAGTATCCACCCGGCCCACCACTACCCCAGCACTTTTTACCGGCGCATTTGGTTTTAGGCTGCCGACATTATCAAACGCGGCAGTAACGGCATAGGTTGGGCCAATTTTACTGGACGTTAAATTGCCCACCTTCATCGCCAAGCCAAAGAGCGCGGCCACACCAATCGCCACAAAAATACCTACCCATAAATCCAGCGTTGTTCTATCCACTTATATACCCCCTCAAATCACTGACACCGGCCTTATATGACCAGCATGAAAGACGTTAAAATAAAATCCAAGCCCAATACCGTCAAGGACGATATCACCACAGTTCGGGTAGTGGCACGGCTCACCCCCTCGGCAGTAGGCGGTGCATCAAAGCCTTCAAACAAAGCGATCATGGTACAAACCACGCCAAACACCACACTTTTAATCACGCCATTCACAATGTCGGCGCTAAAATCAACATTGGCTTGCATTTGCGACCAAAATGCGCCGTCATCCACGCCTATCAATGGCACAGCGACTAAATAACCGCCCAGTATACCGACCATAGAAAAAATAGATGCGAGTATGGGCATGGAGATTACCCCAGCCCAAAAGCGTGGCGCAATTACACGAGCAATGGGATTAACCGCCATCATCTCCATGGCAGACAGCTGCTCGGTGGTTTTCATTAAGCCTATTTCCGCAGTGATGGCTGTTCCTGCTCGTCCTGCAAACAGCAAGGCCGTGACTACCGGCCCCAATTCACGCACCAAGGCCAAGGCCACCAAGACACCTATAGCCTCGGATGAACCGTATTTTTGCAAGGTATTATAGCCTTGCAAAGCCAACACCATGCCGACGAAAAAAGCCGACACAATAATAATCAGCAAGGACATGACGCCAGTGAAATAAATTTCACGCAGGGTTAAATGGAAGCGTTTAAAACTTTCGCCAGAATAGACGATGGCCAAAAAAAACAATCTGGCACCTGCGCCCAAACGCCAAGTGCGCTCTATCATACGATGGCCCATGCCGCGCAAGTGGCGAATGAAACTTAACATTAAGGACGATTTCATCATGGTGCTAGATTAACCCCTCAAGCCTTGGTCGGACGCATTAGTTCAGATTGATAATCGGCTGCCGGGTAATGAAATGGCACAGGCCCATCTTTATCGCCGTGTACAAATTGGTGCACAAAAGGTAGCGTGGATTGCATTAAATCGTCTGGCGTGCCCTCTGCGGCGACTTCACCGTTGGCCACAAAATACACGTAATCCGCAATTAGAAAGGTCTCTTTCACATCGTGCGACACAATAATCGAGGTGGCGCCCAAGGCGTAATTGAGGCTGCGGATAAGTGCGCATATCACGCCCATGGAAATTGGGTCTAAGCCGGCAAACGGTTCGTCGTACATAATGATGGCGGGGTCTAAGGCAATAGCGCGAGCTAAAGCCACGCGCCTTGCCATGCCGCCGGACAATTCAGCCGGCATGAATTGGTGGGCGCCACGCAAACCCACGGCATTTAATTTCATTAACACCAAATCCCTAATCATGGCTTCTGACAAATCCGTCAATTCACGCATGGGGAAGGCCACATTATCAAACACCGACAAATCCGTGAACAAGGCCCCATGCTGAAACAGCATGCCCATTTTTCGGCGTAATTTGTATATGCCGTCTCGGTCTTGCTTATGAACCACATCACCGTCAACGCTCACTTGGCCATGACTAGGCTTAATTTGTCCGCCTATTAAGCGCAATAACGTGGTTTTGCCGCTGCCACTGCCGCCCATAATGGCTATCACCTTGCCACGAGGAAAGGCCATGTTGATGCCTTTATGCAACAAGCGGCCTTTATAGCCAAAGGAAAGGTTGTCAATTTCTACTATGTTAGAAGTCATGAAATACGCGATGATTTATGGGCTTTTTATTAAGTCCCTATTCTAAAACAATTTAGCATCTAAGCAAGTCGTTTCATTGCCCCTAACAATATTAACGAGCATAAAAAAAGCCCAACTCAAATGGGCTTTTTTCCTTAAAGGGTGTTACTACGCTTCTGAGCAATTTTTCATTAAAAAATAAGATATATCCATATATTTCACTAAAATTACGTAGTGAAATTTTAGTGAAATATCCGAATAGCAGACGCCGGAAATCTACACTTTCGACCCATTTGAGACATTCAACCTTCTACAAGTCAGACGACGACTCTGA
>JAIQBT010000045.1 GCA_020035195.1 Methylotenera sp. | reverse complement strand
TTGAAAAACTACAAATTGGAAGTTAAGAAACGTCTACGAAAGTCGGGGAAGTCCAGACAAATGCGGATACACCCCAAGCGACAACACCTTTTCCTTCCCCGCAAAGCGATATTTAAACCGCCAACACTTAGTCCCCGAAGTGTTTATTTGGAGATAAAGGCCACCACCGTCTGAAAGTTTGTATGGCTTTTCTGCTTGCTTTGCCTTGGTAATTGCAATGTTAGTAAGTGACATTTGGGGGTATCCAGTTTCGCTGTAATTGACGATACCCCCAACGATACCCCCAAAATATACTGGATGCAACTGTACGAGGCTGGATTATCTTGGATATAAATCTGAATAAAATCAATGATTTGACTTTATATTTGGACTGGATTGGACGTTACTGGACCGTGAAAATATATATGTTGGTGCCCGGAGCCGGAGTCGAACCGGCACACCCATAAGGCGAGAGATTTTAAGTCTCTTGTGTCTACCAATTTCACCACCCGGGCGGATAGCAGGTCTACAACAAATTGCGGTGCGTATTCTAACACCTTAGTTTGCTTTTTTCTAAGCAAAAAATGGCTTTTTTACGATTATTTTAAAAAACAACACGCGCCAGCATTTTTTCATTATAGGCACGGTGGCGGGCTAATTAAAGGCGTTTTAAATAGATTAAAAATCTATTGGTTTACAGAAGAACTTGGTTGATAATAGCGCTCTCGTGTTAACCGTAGCCCATTTTAATGTCATCCACTACTGGCAATAAAACAAAACTTTCCGCACTGACTTTGGCCGCACTAGGCGTGGTTTTTGGTGACATTGGCACCAGCCCTCTATACACGATGAAAGAAGTCTTCGCCGTAGGAATCCACCCGGTGCCGCTGAATGAAGTCAACATGTTTGGCATCCTATCCCTGATCGTCTGGGCCTTAATCATGGTGGTGTCGGTCAAATACGTGGCTTTTATCATGCGCGCAGACAACCGCGGTGAAGGCGGCATCATGGCCTTATTGGCTTTAGCTAGCCACAATGCCGCTGGCGACATGAAAAAACAACACACCATTATGTTACTGGGCATACTAGGGGCCTGCATGTTTTATGCGGACGGCATGATTACCCCTGCTATTTCAGTGCTATCGGCAGTAGAAGGCTTGGAGCTGGCCGCACCGGCCTTACACACGATGATATTGCCAGTCACCTTATTGGTTTTGTTCCTATTGTTTTGGGCGCAAAGCAAAGGCACCGCCCTGGTTGGCGCTTTCTTTGGTCCTATTATGCTGATTTGGTTTACCACCTTAGGCGTACTAGGCGTGTTAGGCATCATGCAAAATCCAAGCATACTGCAAGCGCTTAATCCTATCTATGCTTTTAATTTCTTCAGTGTCAGTCCGTGGATCGCCTTCGTGGCATTGGGTGCCGTGGTTTTGGCGGTCACCGGCGCCGAAGCCCTGTATGCCGACATGGGGCATTTTGGTCGCGTGCCCATCCGCTTGGCTTGGTTTGGTTTTGTACTGCCGGCACTGGTGCTCAATTATTTCGGCCAAGGCGCTTTGATTTTGCAAGACCCAGAGAGTGTTAAAAATCCGTTTTACTTATTAGCACCCGAATGGATGCTCTACCCGCTGATCGTCTTAGCCACGCTGGCGGCCGTCATTGCCTCACAAGCCGTAATTACTGGCGCTTTTTCCGTGTCCCGCCAAGCCCTGCAACTGGGCTATTTGCCGCGCATGCACGTGGAACACACCTCAGAAAGTGAAGAAGGGCAAATCTACATGCCGCGCGTCAACTGGGGTTTGATGCTAGGGGTGATGGCGCTGGTACTAAGCTTTAAATCATCAGGTAATTTAGCCGCAGCTTACGGCATTGCCGTAACCGGCGACATGGTGATCACCACCTTGCTGGCCGGTATCGTCTTCCATCACATTTGGGGTTGGAGCAAATTACGCACCGGCTTATTGGTCGTCTTGTTTTTAGTGATCGATGTCGCTTTCTTTAGTGCCAATGTATTAAAAATACCCGATGGCGGCTGGGTACCTTTGGTTATAGGCATCGTGATATTCACTTTAATGCTAACCTGGAAAACAGGTCGCAACATGCTCTACGCCATGCTAAAAAACGATGCCATGGCCATAGACCCGTTCATAGCAGCGGTTGGTGCACACCCACCATTGCGCGTCAGTGGCACGGCCATATTCATGACGCCTAACTTGGACGGTGTGCCACATGCCATGCTGCACAACCTTAAGCACAACAAAGTCTTGCACGAAAAAATGGTCTTGCTGACGGTGAAGTTTCTGGACTTCCCCCATACCTCAAATGAGGAACGGGTGACGGTCGAGGATTTACCCAATGAGTTTTATCGGGTCACGGTACGCTATGGCTTTAAAGACGAGCCGGATTTGCCTAGGGACTTAATCTTGTGTGCAGAACAAGGTTTGGTGCTCGATGCCATGGACACATCCTTCTTTGTTGGCAAGGAAATTCTCATCGCCAGCAATGCCTCCGGCATGGCATTTTGGCGTAAGAAAATTTTCATCGGCTTATTCCGAAGCGCTGAAACCATCACCAATCAATTCAAATTACCACCCAATCGCGTGGTCGAGCTTGGCTCACAATTAAAAATTTAAGCGGCTAGCAGCGCAAATCCGGGCAACATGCACGGATTTGTTAAGGCTAACTTTAGCCGTTTGAGGTAAAATGGCGCTTGCGCTTTTTAGCCTCTTTCGCAATTTAATTTTGGACTATTAATTACCTAATCATGACTCAATTACAACACACCATTGAAGCCGCTTTTGAAGACCGTGCCAACATCAATCCAGCTAATGCCAGCGTTGAGTTAAAAGCAGCGATTGCCAGCGTTATTGCCGACTTGGATGCGGGTAAGTTACGCGTCGCTTCTCGCGTGGGTAACAGCCAAAACTGGGAAACCCATCAATGGATTAAGAAAGCCGTATTGCTGTCATTCCGTTTGGATGACAACGTCTTGCTGGACGGCGCATGCACCCAGTATTTTGATAAAGTACCGCCAAAATTTGCCGATTTCACGGCCGATGACTTCAAAGCAGGCGGCTACCGCGTGGTGCCTGGCTCCATGGTGCGCCGTGGTTCTTACATAGGCAAAAATGCCGTGTTGCTGCCATCGTTTGTTAACATCGGCGCCTATGTAGGCGAAGGCACCATGGTGGATGCATGGGCTACCGTGGGTTCCTGTGCGCAAATTGGTAAAAACGTGCACTTAAGTGGTGGCGTGGGTATTGGCGGCGTATTAGAGCCCGTGCAAGCGGGACCTACCATCATTGGCGACAATTGCTTTATAGGCGCACGCTCAGAAGTGGTGGAAGGCGTTATTGTGGAAGACAACTGCGTGATTTCCATGGGCGTTTACATCGGCCAATCCACCAAAATTTACGACCGCGAAACCGGCAGCGTGACCTACGGTCGCATCCCAGCTGGATCAGTGGTGGTATCAGGCAACTTACCTTCTAAAGACGGCAGCTACAGCCTATATTGCGCAGTGATTGTTAAAAAAGTCGATGAAAAAACCCTAGGCAAAGTCGGCATCAACGAATTGTTGCGCGGTATTTAATTCAAACCCTCATGCAACTGTTCGGCATCCCAAACTGCAGCACCGTGAAGAAAGCCCGCGATTGGCTAGACCAGCACGACTGCAGCTACCGCTTTCATGACTTTAAAAAAAATGTGCTGACTGAGGCGTTGCTGAAAGACTGGCTAGATCAAACCTCACTCGACAAATTGATTAACCGAGCCGGCATGACCTGGCGCAATTTAAGCGAGGCAGAAAAAGCCAGCGCAGCGCATAGCGAAACGGCGCGGCAATTGATGCTGACTAAACCCAGCCTAATCAAACGGCCAGTGTTAATCAAAGACGGTAAATTGGCCTGTTTGGGCTTCAGCCAAGCATCTTATGAGGCACTGCTATGACGACCACTGCAATGCAAAGTAAAACCTTAAGCCTAGCCATGGATTTGTTACGCCGCCAGTCCAACACGCCGGACGATGCCGGCTGCCAAGAACAAATGATCGCTAGACTAGCCCCCTTGGGATTTAAAATCGAGCGCATGCGTTTTGGCAATGTCGATAATTTATACGCGCGCCGTGGCAGCAATGGTCCATTGCTGGTGTTTGCTGGGCACACCGACGTTGTGCCTACCGGACCATTAGAAAAATGGCATACCCCACCGTTCGAGCCCACCATCAAAGACGGCATGCTCTATGCACGCGGTGCGGCAGACATGAAAACCTCGCTGGCCGCCTTTATTACCAGCATAGAGGAATTCGTCGCTGAAAATCCCAACCATGCAGGCTCCATAGGCTTGCTTATCACCTCCGATGAAGAAGGCGTGGCCGTGGACGGCACCGTTAAAGTAGTGGGAGCCTTAAAAGCCCGCGGTGAGTTATTTGACTATTGCATCGTCGGCGAACCGACTAGCAACAAAGTCGTCGGCGACATGATCAAGAACGGCCGCCGTGGCTCACTGTCAGGCAAACTCACGGTCAAAGGCGTGCAAGGCCATATTGCCTACCCACACTTGGTTAAAAACCCCATCCACTTAGTCGCCCCGGCCATTAAAGACATGGTGGAAACTGTCTGGGATAATGGCAATGAATACTTCCCGCCCACCTCTTGGCAAATCAGCAACATGAATGGTGGCACTGGCGCCACCAATGTGGTGCCGGGTGAAGTCGAAATTTTATTTAACTTTAGGTATTGCGCCTTGCTAAACAATGCCGGCAGCACCGAGGCCAGCTTAACCGAGCGCGTCCATGCTATTTTAGACGGCCACCAGTTAGACTATGACCTAGAGTGGGAACACTCCCCCTCCTACATTACCCCACGTGGCAATTTAGTGGAGGCCATCAGTAGCGCCATAGGCCAAGCCTATGGTGTAAGCCCAGAATTATCCACGACAGGCGGCACCTCCGATGGCCGTTTCATTGCCAACATTTGCCCGCAAGTGATTGAATTTGGTCCACTCAATGCCACCATCCATAAACTCAACGAATGCGTTGCGGTGGCAGACATAGAACCGCTAAAAGAAACTTATAAGTTAACGATGGAAAAGCTTTTAATTAGCCATAGATAAAAATCCCATGATGACCACACATCAAACACCCTCTGAATTAGTGAACATACGCGATTGGGTACGCTACGCCGTGAGTCAATTTGAAGACTCCGATATCTTTTATGGCCACGGTACGGATAACGCATACGATGAAGCCGTTTGGCTAGTCATGAGCGCTCTGCATTTGCCCATGGACACCTTGGATAACTTCTTTGATGCGAATTTAACCTCAACTGAGCGCAGCAAACTTGCTGGGTTTATTGAGCAGCGCATCACGCAGCACACACCCACCGCCTACTTGCTTAAAGAAGCCTGGTTGCAAGGATTAAAATTTTACGTGGACGAGCGCGTGCTAATTCCGCGTTCTTTCATTGCGGAATTACTCAACAACGATTTAAGCCCTTGGATAGAATTTCCTGAAATGGTGGAAAGTGCGGCGGACATTTGCACAGGCAGCGGCTGCCTAGGCGTGATGTTAGCGGGCAGTTTCCCCAATGCCGCGATCGATGTGATTGATATTTCCCAAGATGCCATAGACGTGGCCAATATTAATATCGCCAACTATGGCCTGCAAGATCAAATCAGCGCCATCAAGTCGAACATGTTCAGCGCCCTTAAAGGTAAAAAGTACGACTTAATCATCAGCAACCCACCGTACGTGGATGCGCCGTCCATGGCAGCATTGCCGATAGAGTATCAAAATGAACCGCAACTGGCATTAGGCAGCGGCGATGATGGCCTAGACCACACACACACCTTGCTAGCTGAAGCCGCTCAATACTTGAATGACGGTGGCATACTCATCGTTGAAATCGGCCACAACCGGGAGGCATTGGAACAGGCTTACCCAAATTTGGTGTTCAATTGGCTGGAAGTATCGTCCGGCACAGAATTTGTTTTCTTGCTCACTAAAGAGCAACTGTCTTAACGTTTTTATTTGCTTTAATTAGCCCTATTTTGGCTGTAGTTAAGCCTCACATCATTCACACAGCAGGCCGTCAATTTTGAATACCCCCAATAGCATTAGCTGGCAAGAAGCCGGTAAAACCAAAACCAGTGTATGGCACTCAGAAAATGCCGCGCCGCTGCCTAAGACAATCCAATTAGCCGACGATACCATTAAAGCAGACGATGCTTACAAGCTGGCCTGCGAGGGCACAGCACTGCTCTGGCGTGGCGATTTCCAAAACGCGAAATTGCTGCTGCAAGCATTATCCAGGCGCATAGACCGACCACGTAAAAAGCCTAAGAAAACCGGCGAAACCCTATTGCAATCCTTTCACTTGCATCGCCAAGCGCAATCACAAAAAGCCCGCATCCTAGGCATGCTGGTCATAGAGCTTGGCGTGGGCTACAACATTCATCTGCGTCGCGCACCGGATGTTAAAGCCGCTTGCGAGCATGCTTATGGCAGCAGTCATGGCTCTACGGTGGTGTCCTTACGGGAAATACTAGGCTTGGTGGGCGCTTACGAGTGGAACAAAAACGGCGTGGACATCAGCGTCATCAACAATAAAATTCACCCTAGCTACGGTGTGTTCTCTCCCATACGTGGCGAGTATTTGGATTTAGTGGATGTCGCGCCCTTGCCCATCCCCTGCCGCTTAGCATTCGACATAGGCACTGGCACAGGCGTGTTGGCAGCCGTATTAGCCAACCGCGGCGTCACAAAAATCGTGGCCACCGACAATTCGCATCGCGCCTTGGATTGCGCCCTAAAAAACGTCACGGCCTTGGGTTTAAAACCCAATGTCACTGTGGTGGAAGCCAACCTTTACCCAAGCGATGAATACGGCTTAGCCGATTTGATTGTTTGCAACCCACCTTGGTTGCCCGCGCACCCAAGCTCGGCACTGGAATCGGCCATATACGACGAGAAAAGTCAGATGTTGAAAGGGTATTTAAATGGCTTAAGCGCGCATTTAAGCCCGCAAGGGGAAGGCTGGTTGATACTGTCTGACTTTGCTGAACAACTGGGCTTAAGAAGCAGGGAAGAGCTGCTGGGCTGGATCAGTGCCGCCGGCTTGAACGTGCTGGAAAAGATAGATACCAAAGCGCGTCACAACAAAGTATTGGATGCCAGCGACCCACTGCACGAAGCCCGCAAAGCCGAAGTAACGTCCTTGTGGCGTTTAGCTAAAGCTTAACCCCACAAAAAGCCTAGCCGCGGTTGCGATCGCTTTTTTTCTGCATGGTAGGCGCAGCCAAATCACTGGATTGACGCACACGGCGTGGACCGGTTTTTCTGGCGACTGGCTTTTTAGCTGCATCGGATTTTGAGCGGTACGGTTTATCAGGGCTAGAAGGATCGCGTGGCGGCCTATCCAAGGCACTGACACGTTGCTTACGCACTTTAGGCACAAATACCGCCGTGGCTTTCAATTTCTCGCGCTGGGTAAGTTGACGCAGCGGCGCACTGGGCACAGGCAAATCGGCCCATTCCAACAAGCCCACCACTTCCTTTTGCTCCAACTTCAACATGGTGCCGCGCTTCACGCGTGGCGGCAAATTGACCGGTCCAAAACGAACCCGCATCAAGCGGCTGACCGGCAATTGAAACGCTTCGAATAAGCGGCGCACTTCGCGGTTGCGGCCTTCACGCAGTACCACTTGGTACCAATGGTTAGCGCCCTCGCCGCCTTGGGCGGTAATGCTGTCAAAATTGGCCGGGCCGTCTTCCAGCTCTATGCCTTCTTTTAATTGCGCCATTTGACCTTCGGTCAATTCACCAAAAATACGCACGGCGTATTCCCGTTCCACCTCGTAGCGCGGGTGCATAAAACGGTTGGCCAATTCACCTGAAGTGGTGAATATCAGCAAGCCGCTGGTGTTCATGTCTAACCGACCTATGGCTATCCATTTGGCATTTTTGACTTTTGGCAGCTTATCAAACACACTAGCGCGGCCTTCCGGGTCATCTTGGCTGACGATTTCACCTTCGGGTTTGTGGTAAATCAGCACCTGTGGCAACTCGGCGACAAACGGTAATTTCAAGGTACGACTGTCCAAGCGCACCACATCAAACTGCGTCACACCTTGGCCGGTAGCCGCTGGCGCGCCATTCACTGTTACTCGGCCGCTGGCAATTAAGGCTTCCATGTCTCGGCGCGAACCCAAGCCAGCTAGGGCCAGCAATTTATGCAAACGCTGGGTAGGTTCTGGCGCTGCGTTCTCGTCCTGTGCCAACTTGGTGAAATTGGTTTTCGGCCGACGGGGCGCAGCTTGAGGATCGCGTTGGGTTTTAAAAGGACGTGCCATAAGAATGAACTAGTGATGGTAAGCGGGCATTTTACCGCAGATTGGGCGTAATCCCGACTTTAATCCTAAGCTTAAGTCTGGATAAGACCTTCATCGTCGGCTGGGAAGGCAATTTCTTGCTGAGCAAAATCCGCCATGGCCGGCAAATCGCTCAAGGCAAGGATATTAAAGTCGTTTAAAAAATGCTTGGTCGTGGCATATAAAGACGGGCGGCCCGGTACCTCGCGCTGACCCACCACATCGACCCAATCGCGTTCTTGCAATTGACGCAGTATGGTCGGGTTCAAGGTCACCCCGCGAATCTGCTCAATATCACCGCGCGTGACTGGTTGCTTATAGGCAATGATGGCCAGCGTTTCCATAACCGCTCTGGAGTATTTAAGCTGTCGCTCTGGGTTTAGCCTGGCTAAAAACGGTGCGAATTCAGCCCGCGCTTGAAAGCGATAGCCACTGGCCACTGGCACCAATTCCATGCTGCGCTCTGTCCAATCCTGCTTGAGCTCATCGAGTAACATGCGCAAGCTGGTGCGTTCTATGCGTTCAACAAACAAGCGCGTCATGTCGTCCAACGACAAGGGCTGGTTGGCCGTCAACAAGGCCGCTTCCAAGACCTGTTTAACGTCCGCAATTGTTTGTGCTGGCTTAGTCGTCATGGCGATTAATTTGCAAGTAAATGGGGGAAAAGCCGGCTTGCTGGGTAATGCGTAACAAGCCTTCACGCGCCAATTCCAATATGGCCAGAAAGCACACCACCAATTTAGGAATGCCGTCGGCCAAATCAAACACTTGCCAAAACTCCAGCATGGGTTCGGCTTGCAAGCGTCTAAGTATAAGGCTCATGTGCTCACGCACGGACAACTCCGCACGGCTGACTTTATGGTGTTTAAAATGGCTGGCGCGTTTGAGCACATTGCGCCAGGCCTCGGTCAAATCGTCTAGGCTGACTTCCGGTGCTTTAACTTGGCTGATGTGCTGGTAATAAGCACTGGCAACGCAGATGCCATCGCCTACCTTGGCCATGCCGTCTAGGTTTTCTGCCGCCAATTTCATGGATTCGTACTCCATCAATCGCCTGACCAAATCCGCCCTAGGGTCGTGTTCGGTTTCGATTTCAGCCGGCTTGGGTAAAAGGAAGCGGGATTTAATTTCAATGAGCATGGCCGACATCAGCAAATAATCGCCGGCTAACTCCAGTTTAATCGCCTGCATTTTCTCCACATACACCATGTACTGGCGGGTTAACTCCGCCATGGGGATGTCTAAAATATCCAGATTGTGTTTGCGAATTAAATACAGCAAGAGGTCTAATGGGCCTTCAAAAGACTCCAAATAGACCTCCAGTGCGTCGGGTGGGATGTATAGATTCTGCGGTAGCTCGGTAAAAGCTTCGCCTTTTATTTTTGCATTGAGCGGGGCATCGATCACGATGGACAGGCTAGCTGTAATTCAAACCCATCGCATCGCGCACATCACGCATGGTTTCACGCGCTAATTTACGGGCTTTTTCACAGCCCTCAGCCACGATGTTTTTCACCAAGCTAGGGTCTTCAGCGTATTGCGCCGCGCGCGCTTGTATGGGTTTTAGTTCAGCCAACACGCCATCGATCACTGGGCCTTTGCATTCTATGCAGCCTATGGCGGCCGTTTTACAGCCTAATTGCGCCCATTCTTGGGTGCTTTGGTCTGAATACACTTGGTGCAACTGCCATACCGGGCATTTGGCGGGGTCACCCGGATCAGTGCGGCGTATGCGGGCTGGATCGGTAGGCATGGTTTTAATTTTCTTGGCCACCGCATCCACATCTTCTCGCAAGGAGATGGTGTTGTTGTAAGACTTGGACATTTTTTGGCCGTCTAAGCCAGGCATTTTCGATGCCGGGGTTAATTTGTAATCGGGTTCCAGCAATATCATTTTGCCGCCGCCCTCTAGGTAACCCAGCAAACGCTCTTTATCACCCATGCTCATGCCTTGTTGCTCTTCTATCATGGCACGCGCTGCATCCAAAGCTTCCTCGTCACCGCTTTGTTGGTAGGCATTGCGCATTTCTTCGTACAAGGCCGCACGCTTATTGCCTAGCTTTTTGATGGCGGCTTCGGCTTTTTCTTCAAAGCCTTTTTCTTTACCGTAAATGTGATTAAAGCGACGGGCTATCTCACGGGTAAATTCAATGTGTGGGATTTGGTCTTCGCCTACCGGCACTTGGGTGGCCTTGTAGATCAGAATGTCCGCACTTTGCAACAAGGGGTAGCCTAAAAAGCCATAGGTAGAGAGGTCTTTGCTGCTTAATTTTTCTTGTTGATCCTTATAAGTAGGCACGCGCTCCAACCAACTTAAGGGGGTAATCATGGACAGCAAGGTATGCAATTCAGCGTGCTCGGGCACGCGCGATTGAATGAATATGGTGGCACTGGCAGGATCGACACCGGAGGCCAACCAATCGATGACCATCTCCCAAACGCTTTCTTCTATAATTTCCGGGGTGTCGTAATGGGTGGTCAAAGCATGCCAATCGGCAACGAAAAACAAGCACTCGTGTTCGTGCTGTAACTTAAGCCAGTTTTTGAGTACGCCGTTGTAATGCCCTAAATGCAGATTACCGGTAGGACGCATGCCAGATAAAACACGTTCGATTGCCATTGAATAAAAACCTTAAATTGAGTCAGAGCTTATTATACAAACAAGCCCTTAAATTACGCTATTTATTAACGCATAAACCAAGTTGATAAATGGGTCTAGAATTTGGCTCAAGACCCCAGTAAACAATAAAACCAACAAGACAATGAAGCCAAAGCGTTCTATTTGGGCAAACGGCCTTGCTAAATGCATGGGCAGCAAACTCACGGCAATACGCCCGCCGTCTAAAGGTGGCAAAGGGAATAAATTCAGCACCATCAACACGATGTTGATGCCCACGCCGGCCTTGGCCATCAAGGCCAGTGGGTAGGCCATAAACTCTGGCGCAAGCCCTGCAAATTTAAGCACCAAGGCCCAAAACACGGCCATTACAAAATTGGATGCCGGGCCTGCCGCGGCTACCCACAACATGTCTTTTTTAGGATGACGCAAACGGCCAAAATTAACCGGCACCGGCTTAGCCCAACCGAACAAGATGCCGCCCAGCAGGATGGTCATGGCTGGCAATAAAATGGTGCCGAACAGATCAATGTGCTTAATCGGATTTAAGCTAATGCGGCCCGCTTGGTAGGCCGTCATGTCACCAAAATACTTAGCCGCATAACCATGCGCCGCTTCGTGCACGGTGATAGCAAACACCACCGGTGGTGCGTAAATAATGATTTTTTGTATGAGGGATAATTCCATGCAATGGCTTTCTCTAAAAAGTTAACTTAAACCAAACGGAGCTAAATCACCCAATCCTGCCCGTATCAATTCCGGGGCATCCTGGGTTAAATTGATGACGGATGTGGCGCCTGCCACACAGTGGCCCACGTCTATCACCAAATCCACACTGTGCTCTAATTTCTCGCGTATCTCCCAAGCTTGCGTGAGCATCTCAGCTTCGTCAGGCAGCAATAACGTCATGCTTAACAAGGGCGCGTTGATGGCTTCCAATATCGCGTGCACCACCGCGTGTTGGGGCACGCGCAGGCCTATGGTGTTGCGCTTAGGGTGCTGCAATTTACGCGGCACTTCGCGCGTGGCATTCAAAATAAAGGTGTAAGCACCCGGCGTGTTGGCTTTAAGTAAGCGAAATTGACTGTTGCTGACGATCGCGTAATTGCCTAACTCGGCTAAATTACGGCACACCAAAGTGAACAAATGCTGCGCATCAGCAGCGCGAATTTGCCGTATGCGTGCTTGCGCATCACTGTGCCCTATCATGCAGCCTAAGGCGTAGCCAGAATCGGTGGGGTAGGCGATCACGCCGCCCGCTTGCAATATTTCCGCTGTGTGCGTTATTAATCGCGCTTGCGGGTTGACTAAATTGATATTAAATAATTGCGACATAGCTTAAAGCATTACGCGTGGGCGAATTGCGGCCAATCCTGCCAAACCGGCACGCAGCCAGCCGGCATATTGGCCAAGCGGCCCATCTCCATAAAGCTCAAGCCTTTGCCGTGGTAGTCCGACCCTTGCGAAGATTTGAGGCTAAATTGGTGCGCTAACTTAGCAAACTGTTGGTACTGCGGAGGCGTGTGGCTACTGGTCACCACTTCTATCGCCACGCCGCCATAGCCCCTGAATTCATGTAGCAATTGCAACATATTGACCGAGCCCAAATCGTAGCGGCCAGGGTGGGCGATGACTGCCGAACCGCCGCTTTGATTGATTAAATTAACCGCCTGCTCCAGGTCCATCCACTGGTGTTCCACAAAACCCGGTTTGCCCTTAACCAAGTATTTTTTAAACACCGACTTAGTGTCTTTCACCAAGCCTTGTTCGACCAAGTAGCGGGCAAAATGCACGCGGGTGATGATGCTTTGTTGGGCGATGCGCTTGGCGCCTAGGTAGGCATCGGCTATACCGACTTTAGCCAGGCCCTCGCCCATTTTCTGCGCGCGTTCATCGCGCGCAATGCGCACTAAGGCCAGCGCATTTTTTAATGCCGCATTGTGCGGGTCTATGTTTAAACCGACGATGTGCAAGGTGCGTTTTTTCCAGGTGACGGAAATTTCCACCCCATTGATAAAGGCAATATTGTGCGCCGTGGCTGCGGCTTGTGCCTCGGCTAAACCACTAACATCATCGTGATCGGTCAAGGCCAACACATCCACCCCTTGCTTAGCCGCGTACGCCACCAAGTCGGTAGGACTTAGCAAACCATCAGACACGGTAGAGTGCGCATGTAGATCGAAATTTAAGGGCATGGAATGACTGATTAAAGACCAATAATGTAAAACGGGAAGGAAAATACGCCTTGCGACACAGCATCAATCATAGCAAAATAACGACTCACGCTAAAGCATTGTTAATCATTGATTTTCTTGATCTCCTCAGCAGCCCAGAAAGCGAACCCAGACCAACCATGAATAAGTTTTTGTTTGACCTATTTCCCGTCATTTTATTTTTCATTGCCTTTAAGTATTTCGGTATCTTCACCGCAACGGCGGTGGCTATCGCTGCCACATTAGGACAAATCATTTACAGCAAAATCCGCCACGGCAAAGTGGAAAAAATGCTGCTCGTCAGTGGCGGTATTATCGGCTTGCTAGGCGGCATCACATTGATTTTGCACGACAAAAGCTACATCATGTGGAAGCCCACCGTGTTGTATTGGGTGTTGGCCGCCGTGCTATTGGTGTCCAATGCATTCTTTAAGAAAAATTACATACAGCAAATGATGGGGAAAATGATGGATGCGCCAAGCGCCATTTGGACCCGGCTTAATTATGTTTGGGTGGTTTTTTTAATCTCACTCGGCTTTCTCAATCTATACGTAGCTTTCAATTTTGATGAAAACACTTGGGTCAATTTCAAATTATTTGGCGTCACGCTAATCATGTTTTTGTTCATCATAGGACAAACACTGGTCATGAAAAATTTCTTAATTGAAACCCCGGATGATAAAGCGAGTGGCAAATGATGTGGTATGCCATCGTCGCTGAAGACTCACCGAATAGTTTAGACAAGCGTTTGGCCGCTAGGCCCGCGCACCTTGCGCGCTTACAAGCCTTGCAGCAAGCTGGGCGATTATTGGTGGCTGGGCCCTTTCCTGCCATTGATAATGTTGATCCGGGACCGGCTGGCTTCACTGGCAGCCTGATTATTGCCGAATTTGCTAATTTGGCACTGGCCACCGAATGGGCCAATAATGACCCCTTTGTCATTGCTAAGGTATACCAGCAAGTCAGCGTCAATCCGTTTAGAAAAACCCTACCCGCCTAAGCCGCCCACTGCGCATGAATTTAATTGACATCATTACAGAGCGTCTCCAGACGCTGGCCCCAACCACCCTCAATATACAAGACGACAGCGCCATGCATGCCGGTCATGCTGGCAATCAAGGCGGCGGACACTTTACGCTGACCATGACGAGCTCGCATTTTTCAGGCAAATCGCCGATAATGCGTCATCGCTTAATCTACCAAGCATTGGCGGATTTAATGCCTAATAAAATCCATGCGCTAAGCATTAAGGCCTATGCCCCAGACGACATTAAATAGTAGCGGATTAGCATTTCCAATTAACCACCATAAGGATGTTTGCATGAAATTCACCCCAACCTTAATTGCACTGGCTTTTTTATCCATGGCGCCTGCAGCCTACGCTGCCGATTCAGTGGCCACAGTAAACGGCAAGGCCATTAAACAATCCGTCTACGATTACATCGCCAAGGATGCCGTAGCCCGTGGTCAAAAAGTCGACGCACAAGTGAAACAAGCCATCACCAACAAATTGATAGACTCAGAACTGGTCTACCAAGAAGCGCAAAAACTGGGCTTAGATAAACAAGCGGATTACCTGGCGCGCGAAGAGTTATCTCGCCGTGAACTATTAACCTCATCCTACCTGCAAGATTTCGTGAAGAAAAATCCTATTGCTGAATCCGAAACAAAAACTGCTTACGACGAGTACAAAAAAGTCTACGGCGATAAAGAGTACAGCGCACGCCACATATTGGTTAAAACTGAGGCCGAGGCCAAAGACATCATTGCGCAATTGGGCAAAGGCGGTGATTTTGCAAAAATTGCAAAAGAAAAATCTTTAGACCCAGGCTCTAAGGAAAAAGGCGGTGATTTAGGTTGGTTCTCCCCAGCCTCCATGGTGAAACCATTTAGCGATGTGGCCATCAATTTGCAAAAAGGCAGCGTTTCCAGCAACCCAGTGCAAACCCAATTCGGCTGGCATGTCATCAAGTTAATCGACAGCCGTGCAGCACAACCCTTGGCCTACGATAAAGTGAAAGACGGCATACAGAAAAATCTGCAGCAACGTAACCTTGAAAAAATGATGGCTGAATTGCGCAGCAAAGCCAAAATAGACATCAGCAAATAAAGGCATCACTGTTTGCAAAAAGGGCTCGAAATTCGAGCCCTTTCTTTTTCGCCTCTATACCTAAGGCTAATTGCACGACCACAGCCATTCGTGCCATAATAAGAATGGTTATCAATTACATAAAGACGACATGCTTCTTTTATCGCAACTGGCCATAGGTGAACACGCCACCATCTCTGCAATAGAGGCGGAGGAGTCGCTATACCATCGCCTATCCGCCTTAGGATTTCGTGTGGGCAAGCCAATCAGCGTGATTCGTCGGGCTAACTTTAATGGGCCTTTGCATGTGCGTCTAGGCACAACAGACGTCATATTGCGTGACAGCGAAGCTGCCCGCATTCACCTCCAGAGCGAAATGGCGAGCAAGCGCGCATGAAACGCATCGCTTTATTAGGCATGCCCAACACGGGAAAATCCACCTTATTCAACCGCATCAGCGGCGCCTCAGCACGGGTAGGTAATTGGCCAGGCATCACGGTAGATTTAATGAGCGCAAAAGTGCTATTGGGTGGCCACATAGCCGAACTGGTGGATTTGCCTGGCATATACGATTTGCACGGCTTTTCCGAAGACGAGCAAGTGGTGCGCCACTTTTTGGCTAACAACACCCTGGATCTGGCCATCGTTTTATTGAATAGCTCGCAAATAGACCGGCAATTGTCCTTGCTATTGCAAATCAAAAAACTAAACATCCCCATGGTCTTGGCTTTAAACATGTCGGACGAAGCCAAGAAAGCCGGTATCAGCATAGACACCGATAAACTGTCTAAATCGCTTAACATGCCGGTGCTGCAAATCAGCGCAAAATACGGTGAGGGTTTGCCAAAAGCCTTGCAAGCCGCCGCACAAGTGATCAGCCAGCAAAATGTGGGCAGTGACTTGTCGCGCATCCGCCAACTGCTGGCGGAAGACCAAGCCATAGAAAAAGAAATGGAAAGCTTGCTGGCCAATTACGTACAGATACCCAGCACGCTATCAGACAGCAGCACGGACAAAATAGACAAAGTGCTGCTGCATAAATGGCTGGGCTTACCGCTGTTCTTCCTGGCCATGTACATCCTATTTCAGTTTATTTTTGCTGCCGGCAAACCCTTGCAAGACGGATTAGCGTGGCTATTGCAGTTGTTTCGTAGCGGCGTACTGGACCCCTTGCTTAGTGGCAGCCCACACTGGTTAAGCGGCTTGCTGTTGGACGGCATCTACAATGGCTTGGCTACCGTAGCAGCCTTTGTGCCCATCATTGTTTTATTCTTCCTGGTGATGTCCATGGTGGAAGACAGTGGTTATTTATCCCGTGCCGCATTTTTGATGGATGCCCTGATGGCGAAAATGGGCTTGGATGGGCGCGGCTTTGTCATGATGCTGATGGGCTTTGGTTGCAATGTCCCGGCGCTGATGGGCACGCGCATGATGCGCTCGCGGCCTATGCGCTTACTCACCATGCTGGTCATTCCTTTATCGCTCTGTTCCGCACGCTTACAGGTATTTATCTTTATAATTACCGCTTTATTTAGCGCTAGCCAAGCCCCACTGGTGTTATTTTCGCTCTACTTAATGAGTTTTATCACCATGTTTGTAACGGCGTTACTGTTTCAAGGCCAATTTAAAAACAACGAACCCTTTATTTTAGAACTACCGCCCTACCGCTTTCCGACCCCCAGGCAGATCCTGCTGCGCGGTTGGTTGGAGGTGAAACACTTTTTGAAGCGTGCCAGCAAATTCATCATCGTGGGCGTCGTCATGGTGTGGGCTTTAACCAATTTCCCCAGCAACGTGGCGCCAGCCAGCGCTGCTACCTACGCTGGCCAAATAGGCGCTTTATTTGCACCGGTATTGGATCCATTGGGCATCAATAATCAACTGGCCATTGCTTTGCTGTTTGGCTTCGTGGCTAAGGAAATTGTGGTGGGGGCATTGGCCGTTATTTACGGCTTGCAAGGGGATGCCTTAATGGCACAAATGGCGACGCAAATAGATTGGGTGCAAGCCATGAGTTTTATGCTGTTTGCACTGATTTACACCCCCTGCCTATCGACCATTGCCACACTAAGAAACGAATCTAAAAGCAGTGGCTTTATGTGGTTGTCGATAGCTTGGTCATTGGGCTTGGCTTGGCTGGTGAGTTTTACCTTCTACCAAGGCGCGCGTTATTTAGGTTTTTAAACAGCGGCTTCGCCGGTTTCGCCGGTACGGATACGCACCACTTGTTCTACGGCACTGACAAAAATCTTGCCATCGCCTATCTTGCCGGTATGCGCCGCTTTAATGATGGCTTCCATGGCCGAATCAACGATATCGTCGGACACCACCAATTCCAATTTGATTTTAGGTAAGAAATCCACCACATATTCTGCGCCACGGTAGAGCTCAGTGTGCCCTTTTTGTCGACCAAAGCCTTTGACCTCTGTCACTGTTAGGCCATTCACACCAATACTGGATAAAGACTCACGCACTTCATCTAACTTGAATGGCTTAATGATTGCTTCGATTTTTTTCATGCTGGTCAAACTCCCTAAAATATGTGGTTACAAGCGGCTATCAGTATAGTTTCTTTTGTGACCGTCTGCATCAAACAAAGCCCGCGTTTAGACACACTGGCGTTTGAGTTTTTATACTACTAGAGCGATCCTTAAAAATCCAGTTTCGCGGTAATGGGGTAGCGTCGGTCTTTACCAAAACTTTTATGGCTGATGCGCACGCCCACTGGCGATTGCCTGCGCTTGTATTCATTACTGTCTATTAACTTGAGTACGCGCTTGACGTCTGCCAAATCAAAGCCCATGGCTAAAATCTCGGCACGACCTAAATCTTGTTCTACATAAGCGGCCACGATCGCATCCAACACAGCGTAAGCCGGCAAACTGTCTTGGTCTGTTTGATCCGCGCGCAACTCAGCCGACGGTGGCCGGGTAATGATGCGCTGCGGGATAACAGGCGAAATGCTATTGCGGTAATCACACAAACGGTAAACCAAGGTTTTAAACACGTCTTTTAATAAAGCAAAGCCACCGGCCATGTCGCCGTATAAGGTGCAATAGCCGACCGCCATTTCACTTTTGTTGCCCGTGGTGAGCACCATGCTGCCCAACTTATTGGACAAGGCCATTAGCAACATGCCACGAATTCTGGCCTGCAAATTCTCTTCGGTGGTGTCAAAAGGCAGTCCGGCGAATTCCTCATGCAAACTTAATTTAAACCCATCAAACAAAGGGCCTATGGGCAGGATGCTGTACTTCACGCCCAACTGCTTAACCATAGCCACCGCGTCATCAACGCTGATGCTGGCGGTAAATTCCGATGGCATGAGCACGGCGTGGACTTTACCTGCCCCCAAAGCATCGACCGCGATGGCCATGGTCAAAGCCGAGTCCACCCCGCCTGACAAGCCCAAGACCACCCCAGGGAAACGATTTTTTTGCACGTAATCCGTCAAACCTAGTTTCAAGGCTTGATAGACCATGGCCTCCTGAGACAAAGGCGCGGCTAAAGCTTGGTTCTGCACCCTGCCATCAAGCACTGTCGCCAAAGCGACGGCCTCTTCAAACACCGGCAATTGCAGCGCCACCTGACCGTCTGCAGCCACCACTAAAGAGCCGCCGTCAAACACCAGTTCATCTTGGCCGCCTACCGTGTTCACGTAAATTATAGCTAAGCCCAATTCGGCTGCACGCTCACGCAACAGCGTCAAACGGCTGGCGTGTTTTTCCAAATGGAAGGGCGAGGCATTGATCACCAGCAACAGATCGGCGCCGGCATCACGAGCTAACTGGGCCGGTTGCGCTTGCCAAATATCCTCGCAAATCAACAGGCCTAGATGCATGCCTTGATGGGCAAACACTAGGGGCGCATGGCCCGGCGTGAAGTAACGCTTTTCATCAAACACACTGTAATTAGGCAAGGCTTGCTTATGGTAGGTGGCGACGACCTTTCCACCGTGCAAGACCGACGCTGCGTTGTAGCATAGGCCATCCACCCTATGCGGATGGCCCACCACCAACGTCATGTCGGGCACAGCCAAACTTAACTGCTGCAAAGCCTGGTCACAGGCCAGCAAGAAATCAGCGCGCAGCAACAGGTCTTCTGGTGGGTAGCCACACAAGGACAATTCTGGCGTCACTAACAGCGTGGCGCCTTTGGCTTGCGCCGCTTTAGCACTGCTGATGATTTTTGCCTGATTGCCGACCAAGTCGCCAACCATGCAGTTAATTTGTGCAATGGCCACTATCAATAGGAACCGCCTGCGTCTTTGAGTAATGTGGCAATTTCAGTGTGCTGGCCTTTAAGCGCATAGACCAAGGCCGTTAAACCGTATTGATCTTTCGCTTTCAATTTAACCTGATGCGCCAAAAGTAATTTCACCGTGTCCACCTGACCGTTATTCACCGCAATATGCAACAAGGGCGTGCCCTCGGCATCCAAATTATTGACGTCCGCCCCTGCGTCTACCAAGGCTTTAGCCGCCGCCACTTTTGATCTTTTTACCGCCCAAGTTAAGGCCGTCCATTTAGCCAGGTCTTTTTGATTCACTGGCGCACCGCGTTCTATCAACAAACCAACCACACTCGCATGCCCTTCACGCGCCGCGGTCATGAGCGCAGTCACGCCCTGTTCATCGCTAAGCAGGGGATTGGCTTGGTGATCCAACAAATGTTTGATGGTGGGAATGTCTGCACTTTTGGCGGCGTACATCAATACGGTCGTGCCACGGTCACTGCGGCTGTTAGCATTCAGGCCATGTTGCAGCAACACATCCACCGTCCCGGCATGGCCTTCCATGGCCGCTATGCCCAGCGCACTCCAACCCGATGCATCGCAGACCTTAGCATCGGCGCCTTTCGCCAGCAAATGTTTGAGACTGGCGACATTATTTTTTTTGGCCGCAAACATCAAGGCCGTCCAACCTTCGTCGTCTTTTGCTTGAACGTCGGCGCCTTTCGCCAGCAGCGCCAACAACACGTCCACATTGTCTTTGCGCGCTGCATACATAAGCGCCGTGACGCCCTCGCCATCCTTGCTGTTAGGACTTGCGCCACTTTCAAGCAAGGCGGAAACGGTGGCTAAATCGCCTTTGGCCGCAGCCGTCATTAAATACGCCACGTCTTCCCCTGCCATGGCAGGGGTCGTTACTAGTGAACAACATAGACTTAATGCAGCCAACCAGTGTTTAGGCATTAGGCGCATGGTTTGGTTGATTAGCCGGCTTTATGCTTGATGGCGGCGAGCACCGCTTCACCCAAGCCGGCTGGGGAACTAGCCACCACGGCGCCGGCCAATTCCAAGGCGCGTATTTTGTCGGCCGCTTTACCGCTGCCGCCAGAAATAATGGCACCGGCGTGGCCCATGCGTTTACCCGCAGGCGCGGTTTGACCCGCAATGTAAGCCGCTACCGGTTTGCAGATGTGGCTTTTAATGTACTCGGCCGCTGCTTCTTCGTCCGAACCACCAATCTCACCGACCATAATGATGGCCTCGGTTTCATCGTCGGCTTCAAACATCTGCAAGCACTCAATAAAATTCAAGCCTTTGATTGGGTCGCCGCCTATGCCCACGCAGGTACTTTGGCCTAAATTCAAGGCCGTGGTTTGATGCACCGCTTCATAAGTTAGCGTGCCAGAACGCGACACGATACCGACTTTGCCACGCAAATGGATGCTGCCTGGCATGATGCCTATCTTGCATTCATCTGGGGTAATCACGCCCGGGCAATTGGGGCCGATTAAACGCGTGCCATTGGCTTTTAAGGCCGCTTTAACATTCAGCATGTCGAGCACCGGTATGCCTTCAGTAATGCAGATAATCAAATCAATGCCCGCATCACACGCTTCCAATATGGAGTCCGCAGCAAACGCCGGCGGCACGTAAATCACACTGGCAGTAGCGCCCGTTTGGCTAACCGCAGCACGCATGGTGTTAAATACCGGCAAGCCTAAATGGGTCAAGCCGCCCTTACCAGGCGTCACGCCACCAACCATTTTTGTGCCGTAAGCCAGCGCTTGCTCAGAATGAAAGCTGCCTTGCTTACCGGTGAAGCCTTGGCACAGCACTTTGGTATTTTTATTAACTAATATGCTCATAATAATTTTCTTTTTTAAACTCTAATTCGCCACACTCAACACGGCTTGTTTTGCGGCGTCGGTTAAACCGTCGGCAGAGATGATGTTGAGGCCGCTCGATTGCAGCATCTGCTTGCCCAAATCCACGTTAGTGCCTTCTAAGCGCACGATCACTGGGATTTGCATGCCGACGTCTTTAACCGCGCTAATAATGCCTTCAGCAATGATGTCGCAACGCATGATGCCACCAAAGATGTTGACCAATATGGCTTTAACATTCTGATCCGCCAAAATAATCTTAAAGGCTTTAGTCACCGTTTCTGCCGTGGCGCCACCGCCCACGTCTAAAAAGTTAGCCGGCGCACCGCCGTGCAATTTGATCAAATCCATGGTGGCCATGGCCAAGCCAGCGCCATTGACCATGCAGCCTATGTTTCCGTTTAAGGCGATGTAATTTAAGCCGGCATGGTGGGCCACGGCTTCTTTGCTGTCTTCTTGCGACCAATCGCGTTGTTCGGCTAAGGCTTTCTGCCTATACAGCGCATTGTCGTCCACGCTCATTTTGCAATCCAAAGCAAACAGCTTGCCGTCTGTGGTGACGATCAATGGATTGATCTCCAATAGCGCCAAATCGTTTTCTTTAAACAAACGGTACAAGCCCTTAAGCAAACGACTGAAGGCAGCTATTTGATCGCCCACCAAATCCAATTTAAACGCCAGGTTACGCGCTTGATAATCCACCAAGCCATTTAACGGGCTGCACACTTCTTGCAAAATTTTCTCTGGACTGACTTGGGCAATCTCTTCTATGTCCATGCCACCGGCACTGGAGGCCACCACCACGATGCGCTCCAAGCTTCTGTCCACCAACATGGATAAATACAACTCACGCGCAATCGGTAAGGTTTCTTCTATCAGCACTTGATTGACCGGTTGGCCATCGGGGGCATTTTGGTAGGTCACCAAGGTTTTACCAAGCAACTCGCTGGCCACCATTTGCGCCTCGGCAGTGGACTTAACCACCTTCACGCCACCGGCTTTGCCGCGACCGCCCGCATGCACTTGGGCTTTGACTACCCAGGCATTGCTGTCTATTTCTGAAGTGACCGTGGGAGTTTGTTTGGCCACCGAAATCACTTGGCCGCGCGGCACTGGAATGCCGTACTTTTGCAGCAAGGTTTTGGCCTGGTATTCATGCAAGTTCATAAAAATACACTTCAAAATAAATGATATGCACATTTTCGCGCAATTCAGGCAAATGCGCCAGCGCTGGCGGCATATTCTATGGCCTTGGCGCTTCTGCACACGCGCCCTTTTGGCCCTGTGTATAATGACTATTTTTTATATAAGCAAATTTATGCGTCTCGTTGTTCAAGGCTCCGCCATCCGTCAAGCCCATTTAGCCCACATACACCAGCTATCGGCCACCAGCGTGCAATTTGTGCAAATCGCAGCACACGCTTACTACTTAGCCAACCAAACCCAAGTAGCCGCCGTGCTGGCTTTTTGTGCTGAACAACACATCGATTGCGCTTACCTGCCAGACCAGCAAGTGCTGCAAAAATTTGGCTTGTGCGTCATGGACATGGACTCCACCCTGATTAGCATAGAGTGCATAGACGAAATCGCTGATATGGTGGGCATTAAACCGCAAGTGGCGGCCATCACCGAGCGCGCCATGCAAGGCGAGTTGGACTTTGCCCAAAGCTTGCGCGAGCGCGTGGCCTTGCTTAAAGGACTCTCTGAAAACGACTTAATGCGCGTGCTTGATGAGCGACTCAAACTCAATCCAGGCGCTACGGAATGGATTGCCGCCTGCAAAAAGAACAACATCACCACCTTACTGGTATCGGGTGGCTTCACCTTTTTTGCCGAGCGCGTTAAAGCCATGCTGGGCTTAGATTACGCGGTGTCGAATCGTTTGGAAATTATAGACGGCAAGCTCACCGGTCAGGTGCTGGGTGACATCGTGGACGCACAGCGCAAAGCCGATGAATTGTGCAAACTGCGTGATGCCTTGGGCTTAACTGCCACGCAAACGATAGCCATAGGTGATGGCGCCAACGACTTGAAAATGATGGGCGTGGCCGGCATAGGCGTGGCCTACCATGCCAAGCCCGTTGTGCAAGCCCAAGCGACTTATGCGCTCAATCACAGCGGCTTAGATGGCGTAGTGAATTTACTGAGCACTTAAGGCCGCCAATTCAGCCTCAGTAAACCCGGCCTCGCGTCTGGCGGCCAAATTAAATGGCCCGCGTAATTTCGGTGCCACATAGTCTAAACACAGCTTCTCAAAAGTAGCCAAAGGCGCCAAGCCTTGTTGTTGGCATAGATAATTAAACCAACGGTTACCTATCGCCACATGACCGACTTCATCGCGCAAGGTAATGTCTAAAATTGCCGCGGCTAACAGATCGCCGGCTTGGGCCAACTTAGCCCGCAATGCGGGCAAGGCATCCAAGCCGCGCGCCTCCATGGTTCTTGGCACCAGCGCCATGCGCGCCAAGGCATCCAACTTGGTTTTATCCACCATTTCCCACAAACTGTCGTGCGCATCAAAGTCACCGTAGGCGTAACCCAAGTGCTGCAGGTGGTCTTTTAATAAATTGAAATGGTGGGCTTCCTCGGTCGCCACTTTCAGCCAATCCGCATAATAGGCCTCAGGCAGGCCATGAAAGCGCCAAATCGCATCCAAGGCTAAATTGATGGCATTAAATTCAATGTGGCATAAGGCGTGGATCAAGGCAGCCCGACCGGCCACGGTGTTCATGGCGCGGCGTTTGACCAGCAAGGGCGCGACCAAATTAGGCTTAGCCGGTCGACCTGGGATGACTAAAGTAGACTGCAGTTCTGCCTTAACATCCAAGTGCAACTCGCCTTGTTGCCAGCGAGTGGACAACTGATTGACGGCATCGGTTTTAAGCTCGGCATCGGTCTGGGCCAAACACGCCAAGGCCAACTGACGCAGTTCCATGCAAACGGTGGTCATGGCGTAATGAGAAATGCTAGAAGGATTTAGGGCAAAGCAATGAAATCGAGTTCACCAGCTTTCATGTCAGGCACCATCAATACTTTTTCATCTCTGGTCAGGGCAATGTCCGCTGCCGATTGGTACGCAGGACCGATGGCCGTAACCTCACCCGTCATGTCCAAACGAAAGACTTTGCCATTTTTCCAATCACTGACGTACATCGTGCCGTTGGCGTGGTGTACCAAGCCGTCACCCCCACCAAAGCCTTGCGCCACATCCATCAATTGCTTGCTGGCTAGGTTGTAGCTGTACAAAATGCCGGAAGCAAAATCCACGATCAATAAAACATCACCAGTATCGTCCATCAGCAAGCCGTTGGGCGCAAGAATTCGGTTATCTTGCTGACTATTAATGAGCAAGCGCACCTGGCCTTGCGCATTAATTTGGTAAACTGCACCGCCTTGGCCTTTCAAGTCACCACTGTCACTGACATAAAGATTGCCAGCAAGGTCAGCCTCTAAGTCATTCAAAAACACCGGCGTTACCGGAAAAGCACTAGCTGCAGCAAACACTTCTACCTGACCTTGCTTAGGTCCGCTTATGGCTATTTTTAGAATTTTTTTAATGTCGGCCACGAATAAAAAATTACCCACAATCGCCAAACCTTTAGGGTCATCCAAGCCCTTAGCAAACAGGCTGGCTTTGCCGTCTTGTATCAGACTAATTTGGCCATCACCATCGACACCAAAATCGTTGATCTCAGACACAAACACGCGGCCATCACTGGCTTGCACTACCGATTCCGGCATTTTTAAACCGGTAATCTTGGCTAAATTTAGCGTGGCTGCCTGGGCGTTAAGCATGGCTATACTGAATAACAAGGCAATTAAACTGATTTTTTTCATGGTCATTTCCATAAGGTAAAAATTTAAATCAACTGAGCGTATCGGCCCAAATATTGTTCGCCCAAGCTTGGGCATAGCCGCCTTCCTTCTCGTTAGGGCTAACCGAAACACCCCCACCCTCTGCCGACACCATCATCTTTTTGCCCGCATCGTAGCGGTAGACATTAGCCACGTGCATGGCCGCATTGTCGTTAATGAAACTGTAACAAGTGTTGGCAAACACCGGCGCGGCATCAGGCAAGTGGCCACTCAATATTTGCACGATGGCGCTGGCACAAACTTTGGCTTGATTAGTCGCCATGTGCGCCGACTTGGGCAAGCCGGCGGCTACGCTGTCGCCCAACACGTGCACGTTTGGCACCAATTTAGACTCGTAAGTTAAAAAATTCACGTCGCACCAGGGGTAATCTTTTTCTGTCAGACCAGCCACCTGCGCTATTTTACCGGCACGCTGCGGCGGAATGAAGTTCAGCACGTCCGCTTTTACCGTGTCAAATTCGGTGCTGACCGTTTTACTCGCTAGATTGACATTGGTGATGGCATTGTCTGGGCGGTAATCAATCATACCGGCATAGGTTTCGTTAAACACTTTAGCAAACAAGCCTTTTTTGGAAATGATTTCCGCATTGGCATCGAGCACGATCACCTTGCTTTTCGCTTTGTGTTGCTTGAAATAGCTAGCCACCTGGCATGCCCGCTCGTAAGGCCCAGGTGGGCAACGGTACGGTGCTTTGGGTACGTTCATGACAAACACCCCACCGTCCGGCATGGCTTCTAGCTGCCGCCTTAAATTAACCGTTTGCCAACCCGCTTTCCATGCGTGCGGCACTTGTTTTTGCGCTTCCGCACTGGCCAACATAGGCCAGTCTTGGTAATTAAAATCCACGCCAGGCGCCACGATTAATCTATCGTAGCTGAGCGTGCCACCTAATAGGCTGATTTTCTTAGCCGCCGCATCAATCGCCGTCACCGTGTCATGGCGAAACACGATGCCGTGATTAGCCTTCAGCGCATCATAAGCAAAGGTCAAGTCATGGATGGTTTTGCTGCCGCCCAGCACCAAATTACTCATGGGGCAGGAGACAAATTGGCTGTTGGCTTCCACCACAATCACTTCAATGCTACCCATGCTCCACAGGCGCAAGTATTTAGCGGCAGTGGCGCCGGCGTAACCGCCACCCACGATAACGACGCGCCCTAAAGGCGGCTTGCTCGCCATGGCCAAACTTGGGCGACTGGCCAGCAACAATCCGGTGGCGCCTACGGCTTTAATAAAAGTGCGTCTGTTTAAAGGATCAGCCATGCTCGGCCTTTAATGCCTGTGGTTGTAAACGCGGTTGGTTTATGGGCTTTTGCTGGGAGAAATGCGTGGCCAACAACGCAATCTCTTCTAGGCTTAAGCCTTTGCTGTGTTGGTGCATGATGGTCGCCTTGCGGCTACCGTCCCTAAAGCCTAACAGCTTAGATAGGAGATCTTCACGGCTTCTGCCCGCCAAAACCGGATTATTCTCTTCACTAGGGGGGCCGTTGCCCTCTTTGACGACAGCATTACCCAGCGTGCCATGGCAGGCGGCGCAGGATGCGGCTAAAGCCCGCACGTGGGTGGCTTGCTCTGCCGTAAAAGCAAAAACCCCATCGGCATGACCCAGAGCGGGCCACAGCGATGAGGTGATCAAGCCAATCAGCAACAACCAAGAAGACGATGCAGTTTTCATCGGACCCGTGGTCTGTTGCATGAAGTTAATTTAGAAACAACGCTCTTCTAAACAACCGTCTTCTTTCACGCCTAAGCTGGTTAACAATTCCACCATAGGTTTGTCATCCGCATCTTTTACCGCACGCAAGATAGACACGTCGGCTTTTAATTTAATGTTGATGTCGGCACCGCTAGCAGCCAACAATTTAACCATATCAGGGTAGCCATTGAATACCGCCAAATGGAATGCTGTGTTGTGTGACAGAGGATGGATGTAATTGATATCGCCACCTTTAGTAAGTATGTATTTCACTACGACCGCTTGATTTTTATTGGCCGCCATTTGTATGGGTGACCAAGCAAAGGACTTGTAATTGGCGTTCGAGGCATCGCCTTCCACGTATTTCTTAACAATCTTCATGTTGCCACTGGTGATGGCTTCAACAAACTCCATTGCATCATCGTCAGAAACTACGGCCATGGCGTTCATAGAAAAACTTAAAACGAAAGCGGCTAACAAGGTGTTCAAAAATTTCATGTTACTTTTCTCCAAGGTTGTTTTTATACTTAACTGCATTAATTAATGTGGCGTCTTGCATTACGGAACATTCTAATCCAAGCACTATCTTCACTGTCACCGCAACGCTGCCAGGTATTCTGTACATTGCGAATAACCCGCTCAGGATGAGGCATCATAATACTAAAACGCCCGTCTGTGCTGGTTAGTCCGGTAATTCCCTGCGGCGAACCGTTTGGGTTATAAGGGTAACTGGTGGTTGGCATGGAAGCGTGATCAATGAAGCGCATGGTCACCAACTTATTTGCCAACAGTCCATTGACTGCGGTCGCGTCAGAAAATTCCGCATAGCCTTCACCGTGTGCTACCGCAATCGGCATTTTGCTGCCGGCCATGCCTTTAAAGAACAAGGACGGGCTGTCCAACACTTCCACCATGGCCAAGCGCGCTTCAAATTGCTCGGATTGGTTGCGCACAAAATGCGGCCAATGCGCGGCACCTGGAATCAATTCACGCAGGTTACTCATCATTTGACAGCCGTTACACACGCCCAAAGCAAAACTATCGCTACGGGAAAAGAAGGCAGCGAACTCATCGCGAGCCCTATCATTGAATAAAATCGATTTAGCCCAGCCTTCACCCGCACCCAACACGTCCCCATAAGAAAAGCCGCCGCAGGCAACAAAGCCAGCAAAGTCAGCGAAGCGTACTCGCCCGGCAATCACGTCACTCATGTGCACATCGACGCTAGCAAAACCGGCCCGGTCAAACGAAGCTGCCATCTCCACTTGGCCATTCACGCCTTGCTCTCGCAAGATCGCCATTTTTGGCCGCGCGCCGCTATTGATGTAGGGCGCGGCTATGTTTTCACTGGCATCGAAGCTAGGCTCGCTAAATAAGCCACGGTTATTGAGGTCTAAAATTTTGTCGTACTCTTGCTGCGCACACACCGGGTTGTCCCGTAGCTTTTGCATGTGGTAGGTGGTTTCAGACCACATACGATGCAAGTTCACACGACTGTCGCTAAACACTGTTTCGCCGGCGTATTTAATGGAGATGGCATTGCTTGCTTGCACATCGCCAATGACGTGGGCCAAACCGTTAAATTTCGCCGCAATGGCGTCGGCTTGATCGGCCGCCACTTGGATGACCGCGCCCAATTCTTCGTTGTATAAAATGCCGGCGATGTCGCCTGGCAAAGCCGACAAATCGATGTCCAAGCCGCAATGACCAGCAAAAGCCATTTCCACTAGGGTCGTGAATAAACCACCGTCTGACCTGTCGTGGTAAGCCAGCAATTGGCCGGCCAGATTAAGGGCTTGTATACTATTAAAGAAATGTTTTAGCTGCGCCGCATCGTCCACGTCCGGCGCCTCTTTGCCGAGCGCGCCATACACTTGCGCCAAACTGGAGCCGCCCATGCGGTTTTTGCCGGCACCCAAGTCTATCAATACCAACTTGCTAGGCAGGTCCAATTGCAATTGCGGGGTGAGTGTTTTGCGGGCATCCGGCGTGGCAGAGAAGGCGGTGACCACCAATGAAATAGGTGAGGTCACGGCCTTATCTTGGCCAGCATCTTGCCAAACGGTTTTCATGCTCATGGAATCTTTACCCACCGGTATGCTAATACCTAAGGCTGGGCACAAAGCCATGCCGACGGCTTTTACCGTCGCATACAACGCTGCGTCTTCACCGGCATGGCCAGCAGGCGCCATCCAATTGGCAGACAATTTTAAATCGCTGATGTCGTCTATCAAGCAAGCGGCGATATTGGTCAGGGCTTCGCCTATAGCCATGCGGCCAGAGGCCGGCGCATCGATCAAGGCCAAGGGCGCTTTTTCACCAATAGCAAAGGCTTCGCCACGGTAGGTTTCATAACCGGCCAAAGTCACGGCCACGTCGGCCACCGGTACTTGCCAAGGACCGGCCATTTGCTCACGGGCCACCAAGCCAGTCACGGAACGGTCGCCTATGGTGATCAAAAAGGTTTTGTCGGCCACGCCTGGCAGCCTTAACACACGGGCAGCCGCGTCTTGCAAATCGATATTGGCGGTAGAAAATGGGCTTAATGGGCGTACTGCGGATTTAACATCGCGGGTCATTTTAGGCGGCTTGCCTAACAACACCGACATGTCCATGTCCACTGGCTTGTTGGCAAAATAACTGTCGGCCACGGTCAAATGTCGTTCGGCTGTCGCCACGCCCACCACTGCAAACGGGCAACGCTCACGCTCGCATATCGCTTTAAAACGCGGCAAATCCTCTTGCGCAATCGCCATCACATAACGCTCTTGCGCTTCGTTACTCCACAATTCGCGTGGCGACATGCCTGGCTCTT
>JAIQBT010000072.1 GCA_020035195.1 Methylotenera sp. | reverse complement strand
GCTCCGAAAAGTCCTTAAAAAACAATGCAAATTCTGCATCGCCGCCAAAAGCAAATTGCAGTATTTTCATGCCAGGCAATTGAAAATGCAGCCGTAAATGGTTTACTTCATCGGTAATGATGCCCAAATCTTCCGCCACCAAACAGATCTTGGGCAAGACTTGCTTAATCGCTGTCAGCAAAGCCACGCCCGGCGCCAAAGCCCAATGGCCATTGATCGCTGTGGCATCATCCACTGGGATTTCCCATGCTGCCTGCAGGCCTCTGAAATGGTCTATGCGCACCACATCAAACAGCGTATTTTGCATGGCCATGCGCGCTATCCACCAAGCATAGTTGTCGGCCGCCATGGCTTGCCAATCGTAATGCGGATTGCCCCAGCGTTGCCCAGTCACGGAAAAATAATCCGGCGGCACGCCAGCCACCACCGCCATGTTTTTATTGGCATCCAATTTAAATAAAGCGGCTTTAGCCCAAACGTCTGCGCTGTCGTAGGCAACAAAAATGGGGATGTCGCCAAACAAATATACATTTTTGGACGCAGCATAGCGTTTAAGTTTTTGCCACTGGCTGAAAAATAGGTATTGGGCAAATTCAATAACGGCTATCTCTGTTGCCAAATCTTGGCAAGCTTGTTTTAAGGTGTGCGCATCGCGATTTTTATAAGCTTCTGGCCACTGGCGCCAGCCAGCTTGCTTAAACTGATTGCGTAAAGCTAAGAATAGCGAAAAATCAGATAACCAATACGCTTGCTGCCGACAAAAGTCAGCGTAATCTTGGCTAAGCTCAGTTGACGCTTGGCTTGAATACGCATGGTAAGCCACAGTCAATAAGTCCGCTCTACTGGCATTGCCATACATATCGTCTGTGCTGAGTAAATTTTGTGAGGCCAGCGCAGTCAGATCGATAAAGTCAGTATTGCCTGCAAAAGCTGAGAGGCATTGATACGGGGAGTTATCCGCGTGCGGCATATTGATGGGTAAGGTTTGCCAAACGCTGGCGCCTACCGCTTGCAAGAAGTCCACAAAGCGGTAGGCCTCCATGCCTAAATCACCAACCTCGCCAGCCCCAGGCAAGGAGCTGATGTGGAGCAAGACACCGGCACGGCGCCTATTTAGCGGTGGGCTGTATTGTGCTTCTGCCATATCAGTCTATGCAAAATCGCTATGCCACTTGCGATTAAGCTTGACCTCTGCGCATGGTGCCAGCATTGTCTGCATTACCACCACCAGTGCTGATGCTGGTGTGCAAGGCTTTAGGCACCGGTTGTTGCAACAAGGTGTATAAATTGATTAAGTTTCTACGGTAAAGCTGGTCAAAGCTGGCCACACTTTCAGAGGAATTGTAGTCACCAAACCACCAAAACCAATCCGACCCTTCGCAAACCGATAATTGCCGTTCGCAGGCCGCCACTTGCTTGTCCGTCAGCACCTTATTCGCCAGCACGCTGTCGAAGGCTTTCTTGGCCTCGCACAATAAATCCCAGGCTAAATTCTTGTCTTTACTACCTATCCAGGTGCTAAAGGTACCGTAAACCCAACTGCCTGCTGCCACGTGCGGTAAAACGGGGGATGTTTTAGCTTGGTCCGCATAAGCCTCGGATGCGTACATATCGACTATGTCGCTGAAAGTGGTCATTTCGATATCGGGGTGCTGCGCTAAAGCCTCATACAATTCGGTTAAGAAATAATAACCGTTATACGGGTAGTATTCCCACGCGTTCTCACCGTCTAAGATCACGCTGACCACTTTAGCCGTCGCGTCCTCAGTGCTTTCCGCTTGATGAATGTTTTCTAAACTGGCAATAAAATCCTGCACGGCGTCAGGGGTATGCATTTTTGCGTATTCAAAGCCTATTTTGTCGGACAGATTGTCGTCCCTGAAAAAACACAACAAGCTTTGCTGGCCATTAGTCATGCGATACGGCTGATACAGGTAATCGTGTTTGTCGACTGCGCTTAAATGCGATTTAAGCAAGCTGTTGACCAACACCGATTGACCGGTAGCAGCCCACTCCACGCCCTGCTCCGCCATTAAGGACAAAGCGGCTTCAGACACACCACCCTCTGCTGGCCACATGCCACGGGGAGCACAGCCAAATAGCCGCTCGTGGTAAGTTTTGGCCGCCACCACATGGGCTTTAGCCCTAGCTTGCCCACCAACATACTTGCTGTATTTAGGTAGGGGCGCGTAAGGCATAGCATCTAAGGTGGTCTTAAAATCCAATAACAAAGGCAAAATGGGATGGTAATAAGGCGTACTGGAAATTTCGATTTGCTTACGCTGCATCAAGGCTTTGTAGCGTGGGATTAAACCGGCTATGGTCTCTGCAATGACGGAAAAAAGCTGCTGCCTATCGCTTAAGCTAAACAAGGCCCCCTTAGCCATCAGCTCTTGTATGACTTTGTTGTTTCTGCGCAAGCTTTCACCACACCATGCCAAGTGGTACCAAACCAATAAATCGGCTTTGTATTGGCCGGACAGGTAGCTAAACGGATCTTGGCAAGCCCCTTGTTCAACTTGTTGGTAGATGCTTAACAAGCGCTGGTAATGCGGAAATGGGCTGAGCATTTTCTCATGGTGGCTTTTGAAGCAACTGGTCACCACCAACTGGCATTCTTCCACACTGAGATTGTCGATATCCTCATGCACCAGCAAAGCCAGAAGTGGGTCGCGCAGGCTTTTTTTGCTAAATTGCTCTGTGTAATCCTGCAACTGCTCTAGCAGTATGGGCACAAAATTAAAACTAACCCGTGCTTTAGAATTGGCCTCAAGGTGGTAAGCCATGTCGCTGTAGTCTTTGATTGCATGCAAATACGTCCATGGCAATACGTATTCATTACTAACGGTGTCTCGGTAATCCGGTTGGTGCATGTGCCAATAAAGATTTAGGTAGAGCTTAGGGCGATTTGACTTCAATTAAACACAACCTTCATTAAACATTAATAAAAACTCTTAACTACATGATTTTAAATCAAACCACTCTGTATAAATCTTGCCCTAACATGTCTGGCGTCACCAAGGTAATGCCTTTTTCAGAGACATAAAAGCGTTTGGCATCCAAGGCTAAATCCACCCCTATCTGCATACCCTCAGGTATAACGCAGCCACGGTCTATCACCGCATTTTTTAACACCACATGTCTGTTTACGGTCACTTTAGGCAAAATAACCGCGCCTTCAATCTTACAGTAACTGTGCACCCGCACGTCTGAAAACAAGACCGAACTGTCCACCGTAGACCCACTGATCAAACAACCGCCGGAAACTAAAGAGTCGGTAGCGCAACCGGCACGGCCCTCATCGTTAAAGACAAATTTTGCCGGCGGCAAATGCTCTTGGTATGTCCATATAGGCCAATTTCTGTCGTATAAATTAAGCTCAGGGATGACCCGGGTTAATTCCATATTAGCTTCCCAATAGGCATCTATGGTGCCGACGTCTCGCCAATAGTAATTGCCATTTTTTGCGCCCACGCAACTCTCGGTGAATCGGTGTGCTTGAATTTTGTATTTTTGAATAATGTAAGGAATGATGTCGCCACCAAAATCATGACTGGATTTAGGATCGCCTGCATCACGCACCAATTGCTCGTAAAGGAATCTAGCATTGAAAATGTATATACCCATGCTGGCAAACGCTTTAGTTGGGTCGCCTGGCATGTGCTTAGGCGAGGTAGGTTTTTCGGCAAACTCAACCACCCTATCGGTCTCATCTACCGCCAAAATACCAAAGCCCTTGGCGTCTTCTAAAGGCACATTAATGCAAGCCACGGTCATGTCTGCGTTGCTATTTACATGGGTAGCCAACATCTGACCGTAATCCATCTTGTAAATGTGATCACCGGCCAAAATTAAGATGTAGTCTGCACCGCCCTCGCGTAGTAAATCCATGTTTTGATAAACCGCGTCGGCCGTGCCCTTATACCAATCTTCAGAAATACGCTGTTGTGCTGGAATAATATTCACGTACTCATCAAACTCGCCACGCAAAAACCCCCACCCACGTTGCAAGTGCTGTATCAAACTTTGCGCCTTGTACTGCGTAGCAACATTGACACGGCGTATGCCAGAATTAATGCAATTGGACAGAGGGAAATCAATGATGCGGTATTTGCCACCAAATTGCACCGCCGGCTTAGCGCGCCAATCGGTTAAATTCTTTAAACGACTGCCACGCCCACCAGCAAGAATGATGGCGGCTGTGTGTTTGGTTAAGGTGCTGATAAAACGGTCTGAATGTTGACTCATTTTTTGCGAATTCGGCATACTACCTCCTGAAGTGTGATGGCCATCCATTAAACCTGGCGCGCGATCTGGTTTAATTTAGCTTCCATGCATTCTGTTCTACATTATAATCAGCTTAAAGCACTATAATCTAGTTAAAACACGGCTAATCAAGCAAATAAAGCAAATAAAGCCAAATAATTTAGCAGCACTATTTAGGGGGATGCATCTTGGCAAACACGACTGGCGGCGCGCTTAAAAAAACCGCAAAAGTGGCAGCTAAACCCAAAGCTACTGTTCAATCTGCTGCCAAGTTAGCGCAGGATGGCTTGCGCATGATTTTGAAAGCCAAGCACCATGACCCATTTAGTTTTTTAGGCCAGCATGACCTGGATGGGGACTATGTTTACCGAGCCTTTCTCCCGCAAGCTAGCAGTGTAAGCGTCAAACAAGGCAGCAAATGGTTGTCGCTAAAAAAAACCCATTCCGACGGTTTGTTTGAGGTTTGTAATAAGACGCCCCTAGCGCTGCCTTGCTTACTTAAAATTAGCGTAGGCGAAAATGTTTACGAAACCCACGACCCCTACACTTTTGGCTCAAGCTTGAGCCAAGATGAGCTGTATTTATTTGGCGAAGGCCGCCTGCTGCAAGCTTACAAAACCTTAGGCGCGCAGTGGATGACGCAAAACAATGTGGCCGGGGTGCGCTTTGCCGTATGGGCGCCGAATGCTGAGCGCGTCAGCGTAACCGGCAGCTTCAACAATTGGGACGGCCGTGTCCACGCCATGCAAGCCCATGGCTCCAGTGGTATTTGGGATATCTTCATCCCGGGACTGAGCACCAATGACAGCTATAAATTCGAGCTACGCAACCGTCATAGCGGCGCGGTTTTAGTTAAAACCGACCCTTACGGCTTTGAGTTTGAAGCTCGCCCAGGCACGGCAGCTAAAATCAGCCTTAGTCAACATCAATGGCAGGATGAAGCCTGGCTGGGTGAGCGTAAAAACAATGATTGGTTGCATGCGCCATTTAATTGCTACGAGGTACATTTAGGATCATGGCAGCGCAACGCGCAAGGGCAGTTTTTAAGCTACCGTGAATTGGCCGCGACGCTGGTGCCCTATGTGGCAGAAATGGGTTACACCCACGTTGAATTGATGCCGCTGTCTGAGCATCCATTAACCGAATCATGGGGCTACCAAACCACTGGCTATTTTGGCGTAACCAACCGCTTTGGTTCGCCTGACGATTTACGTTTTTTGATTGACGCCTTTCATCAAGCCCATATTGGCGTCGTGTTAGACTGGGTGCCCGGCCACTTCCCTAAAGACGACTGGGCGCTAGCGCGCTTTGATGGCACCGCCTTATACGAACACGAAGACCCGCGTCTAGGTGAACACCAAGACTGGGGCACCTATATATTCAATTACGGCCGCAATGAAGTGCGCAACTTTTTAATGGCCAATGCGCATTATTGGTTAACGGAATTTCACATAGACGGATTCCGTGTCGACGCCGTAGCGTCCATGTTGTATTTGGATTACTCGCGCAAGGCCGGCGAGTGGCTACCAAACAAATACGGTGGCCGTGAAAATCTCGACGTCATCGATTTTTTCAAGCAGTTCAATGTGATGGTGGGTGAAGAATTCCCCGGCGTATTGACCATAGCCGAAGAGTCCACTGCTTGGCCTGGCGTTTCACGACCAGTCTACTTAGGTGGGCTAGGCTTTAGCATGAAATGGAACATGGGCTGGATGAACGACACGCTTTCCTATATAGAGCACGACCCAGTGCACAGGCGTTATTACCATGACATGCTGACCTTTGGCCAACTCTACGCCTACTCGGAAAATTTCGTCTTACCCTTCTCGCACGACGAAGTGGTGCACGGCAAGCACTCCTTGTTAGATAAAATGCCTGGCGATGCATGGCAAAAATTTGCCAACTTACGCTTATTGATGACTTATCAAATGACCACGCCAGGTAAAAAGCTGAATTTCATGGGCAATGAGTTTGGTCAGGGTCGAGAATGGAATGTCAACAGCAGCTTAGATTGGCACCTACTGGGCGATGCCTACGAAGGCCACCAATGGCACCGCGGCATCAAGCAAGTCAACACCGATTTGAATAAACTGTATAGACAACAACACGCTTTGCATGCATTGGATTTTGAATCGCAAGGCTTTGCCTGGATCGATTGCCACGACAACGACCAGTCAATTGTTAGCTACCTACGGCGCGGTTTGGACAATAGTTTTGTTATAATAGTGCTAAATTTTACACCGGTATTACGCAATAGCTATCGGATAGGCGTGCCACAGACTGGCAGTTACCATGAGGTTTTCAACAGCGATGCTGACTGCTACGGCGGCGGTAACCAAGGTAACGGCAAGGGCTTGCACACGGAAAACGTGGCATGGATGCAACACAATCAATCACTGGTGATAACCTTACCCCCTCTGGCAGGTATCGTTTTACAGTTAAATTAACTTTAATTAAAGCACGACTAAATAAATGGCTGCACTAACAACATTACCGGTATGGCAGGCGCTATGCCGTCATCAAAAAATCATCGCCGCAACAAACATGCGCGATTTATTTGCTCAAGATAAAAACCGTTTCAACAAATTCAGCTTTCAACTTGATGACATTTTGTTTGATTTTTCCAAACACCGCATCAATGACGAAACACTGCCTTTGCTTATGCAATTAGCAAAAGAAGCGCAGGTAGAAGATTGGCGTGATCGCATGTTTGCAGGTGAAAAGATTAACCTCACGGAAAACCGTGCTGTTCTTCACACGGCCTTGCGCAATCGCAGCAATCGCCCTGTGCTAGTCGATGGTTTGGATGTCATGCCAGAAGTGAATGCTGTGTTGGCGCAGATGCGCCAATTTTCAGAAAAAGTTCGCTCAGGTACTTGGTTAGGCTATACCGGCAAACGCATTACTGACGTGGTCAACATAGGCATAGGCGGCTCAGACTTAGGGCCGGTGATGGTCTGCGACGCTTTAAAACCATACGCCAGCGCAGATTTGGCCGTGCATTTTGTATCCAATATAGACGGTGCACACCTGATGCGCGCCCTAGAAAAATGCCAGCCTGAAACCACCTTATTTATCGTTGCATCCAAAACCTTTACTACCCAAGAAACCATGACTAACGCCATCTCAGCGCGCACCTGGTTTTTAAACAGCGCCCACGATAACGCGCATGTAGCCAAGCATTTTGTTGCCCTTTCCACCAATACCAAAGCCGTCACCGACTTTGGTATAGACCAGGCCAACATGTTTGCCTTTTGGGATTGGGTGGGCGGTCGTTACTCGCTGTGGTCCGCCATAGGATTGGCCATCGCACTGTATGTGGGCATGGATCACTTTGAAGCCTTGCTAAGTGGCGCCCATGAAATGGACCAGCATTTTCAAACCGCGCCATTGGAAGAGAATATGCCGGTGATCATGGCACTGATAGGCATTTGGTACAACAATTTCTTTGACATCGATACGCACGCCATCCTGCCCTACGATCAAGGCATGGCGCGCTTCCCTGCTTATCTGCAACAAGCCGACATGGAGAGCAATGGCAAATTCATTTGCCGTGATGGCAAGCGCATACAATACAAAACCGGCCCAGTGATTTGGGGCGAAGCAGGCACCAATGGCCAGCACGCGTTTTATCAATTAATACACCAAGGCACTCAAATTGTGCCCTGCGACTTTCTCATGCCTGTGCATAGCCACTATGCCATAGGCAAACACGGCTACGCGCACCACAAAATTTTATTGGCTAACTTCCTCGCCCAAACTCAGTCCTTAATGTTGGGAAAAACGCCTGAAGAAGCCCGTTTGGAATTGGAAAAACAAGGCTTAAGTGGTGCAGAATTAGAAAATTTATTGCCGCACAAAGTGTTTGAAGGCAATCGTCCTAGCAGCTCCATCTTGTTTGACAAATTAACGCCTCACACGCTGGGAAAACTGATTGCGCTCTACGAACATAAAATCTTTGTTCAAGGCATGATTTGGGACATCAACAGCTACGACCAATGGGGCGTAGAGTACGGCAAACAAATTGCCCAAGAAATTTTACCGCTCTTAACCAGCGATGACGTGGTCACCAGCTTTGACAGCTCGACCAACGGCTTGATCAATTACACAAAATCGCACAAATAGATTAATGTAGCTTTAGCTCGCCGGCTTTCGTCATCTGGCGCGCCACGCCCACACCTAGGCTGGCACTGGCGCTAGCCCCTATGCGCTTAGCTAAGCGACTGGCAAAATCATCTTGGTATGTGAAATCCACGATGTCTTCTTGTTCGATTACTTCGCGCGCCACGAAATCGGTACTACCTATGGCATCAGCCAAGCCCATTTTTACGCTTTGCTCGCCACTCCAAAACAAGCCGCTAAAGGTTTCAGGCGTTTCATGTAAGCGCTGACCGCGGCCCTCACGCACCACGGTTTTAAATTGCTCATGAATTTCATTCAACATGGTTTGCGCAAACGCTTGGTGCTTAGGATTGATTGGCGAGAATGGGTCTAACATGGCTTTATTCTCTCCCGCCGTCATCAAGCGCCGCTCCACCCCTAACTTTTTCATTAATTCAGTAAACCCATAGCCGTCCATCAGGACGCCTATGGAGCCGACTATGCTGGCTTTATCCACATATATCTTATCGGCAGCCACGGCAATGTAATACCCACCTGAAGCGCAAATGTCTTCCACCACGGCATAAACCGGAATGCTGGGATGCAAATGTTTTTGCCGTTCTATTTCATCGTTAATAATGCCTGCTTGTACTGGGCTGCCGCCCGGGCTATTAATGCGCAAGATAATGCCTTTAGTATGCTTATCTTCATAAGCATCGTGCAAACTACCGATGAAACTGTCTGCATTGACCTCGCCGTCAGCTTCAATCACACCATTCACTTCAATCAGTGCCGTGTGATCGCTTAGACTTTTTTTGCTTTCACTCAGCCACCCCATGGCTAAAAATAGCAGAAAAAATAAATAGGAATACATGAGTATTTTAAAAAATACACCCCAGCGTCTGGCGGATTTTTGTTCGCTTAATGCAGCGCTAGCTAGTTTTTCGATGGCCTCACGTTGCCAATTGGTATCGTCTGACATATTGTTCTTTCTCTGAATTAAAGTTAAGTAATGACGCTAATGTCTATGCTAATTTTTTGCTGTTCTTCAATAAGCGGGATGGATTGTAACCGCTTACCCTTGCAGGGTCCCATGACACAATAGCCGTTATCCGGCCGATAATGCGCGCCGTGTGTGGCGCAAATCAAATGTTCTTTTTCATCCGTAAAAAACTCACCTTCGTTCCAATCCAATTCCACCGGCACATGCGCACATTGGTTCACATAAGCATAGGCTTGCCCGCGATAACGAATAAGGAAGCCGGTAGCAAATTCACCCAGCGCTGGTAATGCAAAACGCAAACCCTTACCTTGCTCTGGCAAATCCTCACTATTAAAAACAATGCACTGGCTAGTCTCAGTCATGGCATCAATCCAATAACCATGCACTTAAACTGGCAAAATCATTAAATTGACGCATGGGATTCAGGTGCTGCCATTGCTCAGCCGTTTGCGCGCCATAGCTAACGGCCACGGCACTGACCCCCGCATTGTTAGCCATCTGCAGATCGTAACTGGTGTCACCTATCATTAATGTGCGCTCAGGCAGCACCACCAAAGCTTCCATAAGTTCATGCAGCATTTGCGGATGCGGCTTAGAAAAACATTCGTCCACGGTACGGGTGGCGTGAAAGTAGTGCGTCAATGCGCAGTGCTCTAAGGCTAAATTTAAGCCTCGCCTGCCCTTCCCAGTAGCTACCGCCAATTTAAACCCGCGTTTATTCAGAATCTTAATCGTGTCTACTGCACCGGCGAACAAGGGGATGCTGCTTTCGCCTGCGTAATAATTAGTGGAATATTGGGCGGCCAGCGCTTGTGCCTGCGTAGCCGGTATGTCACCGTACAAGGCATGAATGGCTTCACGCAAACCCAAGCCTATGATGCTGCTAGCGGCGCTAGTCGCCAAAGCCGGCAAGCCCACTTGAGCGGCTGCGCTGACTAAAGCTTGGGTAATCATGCCGGTAGAATCAGCTAAAGTCCCATCCCAATCCCAAACGATTAAATCAAATTGCTTTTGCATGCCTTGCAACACTCTCTTAACTATTGGTTTCTAATTTTTGCAGAAATTTACTTAATTCGACTGGTAAGGGTGCAATCAATTCCAGCTTAGCATTGGTCAACGGATGATGGATCTTAGTCACAGCAGAATGCAAAAACATGCGTTTTAAACCGTGTTTTTGCAGCACCTTATTGGCTGGAAAATCACCGTACTTATCGTCCCCAACAATAACAAAACCCAAGTGCGCCAGCTGCACACGCAGTTGATGGGTGCGACCTGTCACCAATTGGGCTTCCAATAAACTAAACTGCCCCAGTTGTGGATGGTTGTAGTTTTTTAGCAATTTAAATAGGGTTTCGGATGTTAGTCGCTCGTTGTATTTATCCTTACTCGCATCCGTCACCACATTGACGCGACGCTCACCATTGGGTAACAAATAGCGTTGCAAGTCCAATACCACACGCTTCTTTTTTTCTAACCATAAGCCCTGCACCAATATCGTATAACGTTTATCCGTTTGGTTGTGGCGTATGGCTTCGTGCAACGCTACCAGCGCACTGCGCTTTTTAGCCAGCATCAACACGCCCGAGGTTTCCCTGTCCAAGCGGTGCACCAATTCCAAGAACTTCGCTTTAGGGCGCTCAAGTCGCATTTGCTCGATAACACCACGGCTGATGCCACTGCCGCCATGCACGGCAAACCCAGCCGGCTTGTCTATCACCAAAAGCGCATCGTCTTCATAAAGCACGGCATTTTCAAACTTAGATACGCTAGGAATCTTAAGTTCCGGCCTATCCATTTGCTTGGCGCGTGTTGGCGGTATGCGCACGACGTCACCCATGCTTAAGCGAAAATCAGCATCGATGCGTTTTTTATTAACCCGCACTTCCCCGCTACGAAGTATTCGGTAGACATGGCTTTTAGGCACGCCTTTTAAGGTTTTGGTCAGAAAGTTATCCACTCGCTGCCCTTCGCTAGCCTCATCCACCGTAAGAAATGCAGCGGCCAGCTCACTGACTTGATCTGGAGAAGGCTGGTTTTGTGTGCTTGTATTGTTCATTCTTTGCTTAAATGTTGGTAGTAGCCTATACTTACGCCATTATCAATTAATTCAACATTAATTGATGTAGAGAATACACTTAAATAGCAATAAGCAAGCCTGCACAGCACGCTAACTTGGCTTTTTTATAGTGGAAACAGATACTTGGTTAACGCCGCTCGCCATATTATAAAGTAGCAGCAAGTAAAA
>JAIQBT010000032.1 GCA_020035195.1 Methylotenera sp. | reverse complement strand
GATTATGGTCGGCAGTGACCCATTGGTCGTGGTTAAAGCCGAATACACTAAATCTGGTCGTAGCACGGCTGTAGTAAAAATGAAATTCAAGAACTTATTAACCGACACACCAAGCGAAACCATTTACGGTGCCGGCGATAAATTTGAAGTCGTGATCTTAGAGAAAAAAGAAGCCACCTACTCTTACTTCGCCGATCCTAGCTACGTGTTCTTGGACGCCGATTACAACCAATACGATGTGGATGCAGAGTTCATGGAAGATGTGCTTCCCTACCTAGAAGACGGCATGCCAGTAGACATACGCTTTTACAACGAAAAAGCCATCTCTGTTGAGTTGCCAACCACCGTTGTGCGTGAAATCACTTACACCGAACCGGCTGTTAAAGGCGACACATCAGGCAAGGTAATGAAACCAGCTAAATTGGCTTCTGGCTTTGAATTGCCTGTGCCACTATTTTGCGCACAAGGTGACAAAATTGAAATTGATACCCGTACCGGCGAATACAGAAACCGCGTTTTAAAATAACTAGGCGCTGGCCTGCCATGCAAAAAAAGGGAGCTTACACGCTCCCTTTTTTAATGCCTAAACCAGCTTAATCGCGTTATCATAACGCTAACCAAATAAGCCAAGAGCTTGGAGATAGCGCAAGGTGAACGACAAACAATCAGTTGCCATCGCGGCGGCAAAGCACGTGCAAAGTGGCATGTTGGTTGGCTTAGGCACGGGTTCCACGGCCAACTACTTCATCGCCGAATTGGCCAGACGCCAGCGTGAAGACGCATTAAAAATAACCACCGCCGCCAGCTCCCTGGTTACCACGCTGTATGCGCAATCATTGCAATTGTCCGTGGTGGCGATGGAGCAATTGAGTGCTATCGATTTGTACGTAGACGGCGCCGATGAATTTAGCGCTGACAAAACATTGCTCAAAGGCCGAGGCAGCGACTTAGTGAAGGAAAAGTTACTGGCCAAAGCCGCCAAGACCTTCATTGCCGTCGCAGAATCCAGCAAACAAGTCGATTACATAGGGCAAAAATTCCCCATCCCGATAGAAGTCCTCCCCGGTGCTTGGCAGTTGGCCAAACGCAGTTTAGAAGACTTAGGTGGGCTAGGTGATCTGCGGCAGAATGTCGCCAAGGATGGTTATTGGGTGAGCTCGCACGGCAGCCTAGTACTAGACATGCGCTTTGACCCAATGCACGACGCAGCGCAATTGAACGCCTTAATTAACAACACCCCAGGCGTCGTCGAGCATGGCATATTTTTTGGGCTGTGTGATGCGCTATTGATTGCCAACAACGGCACGGTTAGCGAACATTGGGCTTAGGCAATTTTTTTAGCAAGCCACGCAACCTGGCTATTTTATGCCTGGTGCTAGCCTGCGTCATCCTGTTAGCCCTCAGACCACACAATGCGGTGGATGCGGCCCCGCCTATAGACCCCAATAAAAAAGAAATCGTATTTGCCACGCACAATGGTCCCACCACCTATTACTTAGGCAACGACAATAAACCGGCTGGTATAGAGTATGACTTGGCCATGATGTTTATCCGCGAGTACTACCCTGACCACGAAATTCGCTTCATCCTAGCCAACAGCATCAGCGAGGTCATCCCAAGTTTATTGAAAAATAAAGCCCACATTGCCGCCGCCAACCTCACCATCACGCCTTTGCGTAAACACCAAGTGCAATTTGCTAGGCCTTACCAAGAAACGCAGCAGCAACTGATTTTCAATAATGACATGAACAAAAAACCGCAGGATTTAAACGCGCTGCTAGGTAAAAAAATCAGCGTCCCCAAAGGCACCAGTTATTCAGAACGCTTATCGCAATTGCAAAAAAGCCACCCGCAGCTTAAATGGACCGATGTTAATTTAAGCAACACCGAATCCTTGCTCGAAGAAGTGGCAGACGGCTTGTTGGATTACACGGTAGCAGACAGTCATTTAGCTGCTTTGATGCAAAACCATTACCCCAACCTAGACGTGGCGATGAACCTCGGCCCTAGCGACTACATCGCTTGGGCCATGTCTAAAAACGCCGACCCACGCATGGTGCAAAAAGTGCAGGCATTTTTTGCTAAGATTAAAGCCGACGGCAGCTTACGCAATTTATTAGACCGCTATTATGGCCACAATGAGCGACTCAACACTCTGGACGTCAGCACCTTCCTTAAAGATTGCAATAACTTGCTGCCTAAATACCAGCGCTTGTTTAAACAAGCAGAGAACATTACCGGCATAGACTGGCGCTTGCTGGCCGCACTGAGTTACCGTGAATCGCATTGGGACACCTACAACACCTCACCCACCAATGTGCGCGGCTTAATGATGCTCACGGAAGATACCGCCGATTTAATGGGCGTGACCGACAGGCTGGACCCCAAACAAAGCATCCCGGCCGGCGCAAAATACCTACTCAAACTGATAGACACTATGCCTGAGCGCATACCTGAGCCGGACCGAACCTACATGGCATTGGCTGCTTACAACATAGGCTATGCCCACGTTGAGGACGCACGCGTGTTAGCTGCACGCTTAAATCTCAACCCGGACAGTTGGGCAGACGTGAAAAAGACCTTGGTTTTATTAAAGCACCCGGAATACTACAGCACGGTTAAATACGGTTATGCCAGTGGTGGTGCGCCTGTGGTGTTTGTGGAATCGGTACGCAGTTACCAGCGCATACTGGAGCGCCAGCAACCTAAGAATAGCTTTGATTTAAACTTGTTTAAATTGGCCAGCGTTAATTAAACAATCAATAGCAGCGCGACTACACTCAAGCCGCTTTAATCACCGTCAGATTGTTCATGTACGGACGCAAGACCTCAGGCACAGTGACGCTCCCATCGGCATTTTGGTAGTTTTCCAAAACGGCCACCAAGGTACGGCCAACCGCTAAACCGGAACCATTTAAGGTGTGCACCAACTCCGGCTTACCCGCCTCATTTCTAAAACGCGCTTGCAGACGGCGTGCTTGGAAGGCTTCGCAATTGGATACTGAAGAAATTTCACGGTAAGTATTTTGCGCTGGCAACCACACTTCCAAATCGTAAGTTTTAGCCGCCCCAAAGCCCATGTCGCCCACACACAAGGATACAACACGGTAAGGCAGGCCCAAGTCTTGCAGTATGCGCTCGGCATGCCCTACCATTTCATCCAAAGCTTGGTAGCTCTGGCTAGGATGGACGATTTGCACCATTTCCACTTTATCAAATTGATGCTGGCGTATCATGCCCTTGGTGTCGCGGCCATACGAACCGGCTTCTGAGCGAAAACACGGGGTATGTGCTGTCAGTTTTATAGGCAAGGCATCCAAGGCCACAATCTCGTCGCGCACCGTATTGGTTAAGGTAACTTCCGAAGTTGGTATTAAATAAAGCGTGCTGTCGTTGTGATTTAAGCTAAATAAATCGGCCTCAAACTTCGGCAACTGACCCGTCCCTATCAAGGTTTCCGCATTCACCATGTAAGGCGTATAGCATTCAAGGTAGCCGTGTTGTTCCGTTTGGGTATCCAGCATGAATTGCGCTAGGGCCCGATGCATTTTTGCCATCGCACCGCGCATAAAGGTGAAACGCGCGCCGGACAATTTGATGCCGGTGTCAAAATCCAACCCCAGCGGCAAGCCTACATCGGTGTGGTCTTGCACGGCAAAATCGAATTGCCTTGGCACCCCCACTTTACGGACTTCCACGTTATCGGCTTCGGACAGCCCCGCTGGCACACTGTCATGCGGCAAATTAGGCACATTCAACAACAGCGCTTGCAATTGCATTTGCAATTCGTTCAAGCGTGCCTCATCGGCTTTTAACTGATCACCCAAACCAGCCACTTCCGACATGATGGCAGCCACGTCTTCGCCTTTGGCTTTGGCCATGCCTATCAATTTAGAAGCGTTATTGCGTTTGGCTTGCAAATCTTGCGTGCGTGTCTGCACGGTTTTACGCGCTTGCTCCAAGGCTAAAAAGCCGGCCGCATCAAATGCAAAACCGCGTTTTTTAAGCAAGGCCACCACGGCATCCAAATCATTGCGTAACGCTTGTATATCTAACATAGTCTTATCCTAAAATTTCATCACAGCAGCAGCTATATCCGGCCTGGGTTATTTTTTACTTTTTTTATCCAGCTCACGTAAATGCGCTAATTTTTCCGTAATTTTACCTTCTAAGCCACGCGGCGTGGGGATATAAAATTGCGGCGCGCTCATGCCATCGGGGAAATAATCCACGCCCGCGGCGTATGCGTCAGGTTCGTTGTGCGCGTAACGGTAAGCTTTACCGTAGTCCAACTCCTTCATGAGCTTGGTCGGTGCATTTCTTAAATGCAAAGGCACTGGGCTGGAATCACCATTAGCGACAAAGGCCTTGGCTTGGTTGTAAGCTTGGTAAGCCGCGTTGCTTTTTGGCGCCACGGCCAAATAAATAACGGCATTGGCCAAGGCCAACTCGCCCTCAGGAGAACCCAATCGCTCGAAAATCTGGCAGGCATCCAAGCACATACTTTGCGCCCGCGGATCCGCCAAGCCTATGTCTTCAATGGCCATACGCACTATGCGGCGGCCTAAATACAAGGGATCCGCTCCGCCGTCCAACATACGTAAAAACCAGTACAGGGCAGCATCCGGATTCGAACCGCGCACCGATTTATGCAAGGCCGAAATTTGATCGTAAAAAGCCTCGCCGCCTTTGTCAAAGCGGCGCAATTTACTGGCCATGGTGGTTTGCAAAAAGACCGGATCGATTTCATTAATGCCGGCACTTTCAGCGGCATTAAATAAGCTCTCTAGGAAATTGAGCAAGCGCCTAGCATCGCCGTCTGCGTAAGCGATGATGGATTCCCTAGCCTCCATAGTTAAGCTGACTTTTTCTGCCACCAAGGCCTGCGCTCTATCAAGCAGCAAGCTCAATTCACTCTCCGACAAGGCATTGAGGACAAAGACTTGCGAACGGCTTAACAAAGCACTGTTGACTTCAAACGAGGGGTTTTCTGTGGTGGCCCCTATAAAGGTAATTAAGCCACTCTCCACGAAAGGCAAAAAAGCATCTTGTTGGCCTTTGTTAAACCTATGCACCTCATCCACAAACAATATGGTTTTACGTCCAGATTGCTGCAAGGTATGCTCAGCGCGCTCGACTGCCTCACGGATGTCTTTAATGCCGGATAAAACCGCTGAAATAGGAATAAACTCCGCATCGGCCGTGTTGGCAATCAATCTAGCCAAGGTGGTTTTACCCACACCAGGCGGCCCCCAAAGTATCATGGACGGCAATTTACCGGATTGAAAAGCCAGACGCAGGGGTTTGTTGGCCGCCAATAAATGGGATTGCCCCACCACCTCATCCAAGCTTTTTGGCCGCAGCTTTTCAGCCAAGGGAGCCACCGGGCTTGGGGCTTGGAATAAATCAAGAGCCATGGTGTGTTGTCATGCTAAGCATGCTCGTCGTTAAGCCTTGTTTTAAATACCGCATTCTAGCGCCCCATCCTCCGTGCCATCCAAGCCGGGTGGCAGCATAACGCCGGGCTAGACCACAGCAAAGCCAGTAGCAACATCGTCAGGGATTTAAGCAATGCCAACAGCTACTTATCCCCCACCACATCGATACCCTTAGGTACTTTAAAAACAAAAGCCCGTGCATCCATTTTTGGATTCACTTTAACCTGACTAAACACGATGCGTGTTTGATGGCCAAAGCTGTCCACTAAATCCATGGCTTGCAAGCTATCGTCCTTGAAGCCCAAGGCTATTTTATTAAAACCGGAATCGCTGTCCTTAGGCTGACTGCTCACCCAATCCAGCTTATCTTTTCGGTAGGCATTGACCAGCTTAAAGCTAGACTCTAAGCCACGCTCACCGGCCAGCAAGGCCGCAGGACTGGACCCTAGCGCATTGCTTAGGGCGCGCACCGTGACTTGCGCCAACTCGGTGTCGTACAGCCAAACCTGCTTGCCATCACTGATGATTTGCTGCTCAAACGGCCTGTCGTAATCCCAGCGAAATTTATTCGGGCGCTGCAACTGCATGTGGCCATACACTTCTTGTATTTTATTGCCTTTTTTATCCGTCACCACCTGGTAGAAATCGGCCTGCATGGCTTGGGTTTCTTGATAAAACTTAGTTAAGCTGCTTATCCCGTCCGCCCAGCCTAGCAAAGGCAATAGCATGAGGCTTAAGCATAAGCTGGCTGTTAATTTGTGCATGGAGAAACTCAATCTAAGGCTAAGGGTTAAACACGCAAGCCACTAGGCTTCGTGATGCGGAGCGATAACTTCGCGGTTACCATTACTTTGCATGCTAGAGACCAAACCAGCGCGCTCCATGTCTTCAATCAGACGGGCAGCACGGTTATAGCCTATGCGCAATTGGCGCTGCACGCCTGAGATGCTGGCACGGCGAGTTTTCAGCACAATGGCCACGGCTTCATCGTACAAGGGGTCGACTTCGTTGCTGCCAGCACCGCTGTCAGAAAAATCCGCACCGCCTTCTTCCGCTTCGTTGGTCAGTATGCCTTCCACGTAATTGGGCGCACCCTGGGCTTTTAGGTAGTTCACCACCTTGTGCACTTCTTGATCCGACACAAAAGCGCCGTGGATACGCACAGGGTAACCTGTGCCTGGTGGCATATACAGCATGTCGCCTTGCCCCAACAAAGCCTCAGCACCCATCTGATCTAAGATGGTGCGTGAATCGATTTTGCTCGATACTTGGAATGAAATGCGGGTAGGCACGTTGGCTTTAATTAAACCGGTGATCACATCCACCGATGGGCGTTGGGTGGCGAGCACCAAGTGTATGCCTGAAGCACGGGCTTTTTGCGCCAAACGCGCAATCAACTCTTCGACTTTCTTACCCACCACCATCATCAAATCGGCCAATTCGTCTATCACCACCACGATCAAGGGCAACTCGGTCAAGGGCTCGGGTTCATCCGGGGTTAAGCTAAACGGGTGTGGAATCTTTTCACCGGCTTTTTCCGCATCGCGTATTTTTTGGTTGAAGCCGGCCAGGTTACGCACCCCTAACATGGACATCAATTTGTAGCGGCGCTCCATTTCAGCCACACACCAATTTAAGGCGCTGCTGGCTTGGCGCATGTCGGTCACGACCGGTGCCAACAAATGCGGTATGCCTTCGTAAACAGATAATTCCAACATTTTTGGATCGATCAAAATCAAGCGCACTTGGCTGGCGTCGGCTTTGTATAGCCAACTTAAAATCAAGGCATTAATGGCCACCGATTTACCCGAACCAGTGGTACCGGCCACCAAGACATGCGGCATTTTTGCCAAATCAGCCACCGCTGGGTTACCGGCAATGTCTTTACCCAAGCAGATGGCGAGGGGCGATTTAACGTCGGCATAGGCTTGGCTGCCCATGATTTCTGACAGGTAGACAATTTGCCGCTTAGGATTGGGAATTTCCAAGCCCATGCAGGTTTTACCGGGTATGGTTTCCACCACACGCACACTCACGACCGACAAGGCCCGTGCTAAATCCTTAATCAAATTGGTAATTTGGCTACCCTTAACCCCGGCAGCCGGTTCTAGCTCAAATCGGGTAATCACCGGACCAGGTTGGGCCGTTAACACTTTGACTTCTATACCAAAATCCATCAACTTGCGTTCTATTAAACGCGAGGTGAAATCCAAGGTTTCGGCGGCCGGCAACTCCACGCTACCAGTAGGTTCATCCAATAAATGGATGGGCGGTAATGCAGAATCAGGCAAGGTTTCAAATAAAGGCGCTTGCTTCTCTTTTTGCACACGCGCACTTTGCGCAATCTCGACGACAGGCGGCTCAATGAACACCGGCTCACGGGTTTCTACGCGCTTGCGCTCGGTTTCGACGAATTCAGCACGCTCCAACTCCACTGCTTTACCCGCTTTACGGTCTTGCCAGTCTTGCCATTTATACAGCGACCACTCGTAACTGCTGATTAAGCCCGCACCGAATTTTTCCGTGAGCATGATCCAAGACCAACCGGTGAATAAGCTAAAGCCCACTACCAGCATTGCCAATAACATCATGGTGGAGCCGGTGTAACCAAACAGGCTTCGCAACAAGCCATCCACAGCCGTGCCCAGCATGCCACCGGCTTCGTCAGGTAATGAAGCGGGCAGACTGACTAAATGACCGGCTTCCAAAGCGCTGGATGCCATCAGCAATACGCCAAAGCCGATGAAGTTAAACAGTAAAAAAGGTTTGTTGTCGCCTTCCACCACTTCCAATTTTAAATAGACCAACCACATGGCATAAAAAGCCAAGACGGCCCACCACCAAGCTGAAAATCCGAACAAATACAACATCATGTCTGACACCCATGCACCCACATGACCACCGCCATTTTGCACGATGGCATTTTCCGCCGCCATGTGCGACCAAGACGGATCTTCCCTGTGGTAGCTGGCCAGTATGACAACGATGTAAAGGCCTGTCAGCACCAGTCCAAGCCACCAGGCTTCTTTTACTAATTTAGCACTGATGGTGGTAGGGGCAGCGACTTCAACTGCGCGACGAGCATTTACGGGGGAGGATTTTTTTTTGAAAAACAAGATAGCAAAACCTTACAAATTAGTCGTTAAATTTAATTATAGCAGTATCAAAGTCGCTTAGTAGCTAATACAATATCTATCTCTCATTAACTGCGTTTTACTGGCTTTTTTAGCGGAATTTTTTACTGGTTTTTAGATTCCAAAAGCGAACTACGCAGCCCACACTTTTATAGGCTATTTTTAAAGGTTTTTACCATGGCAACACGTCACGCGCACTTACTTATTTTAGGTTCTGGTCCTGCTGGCTATTCTGCCGCCGTTTACGCAGCTCGCGCCAACCTCAATCCCGTGTTAATTACCGGCATCGCGCAAGGTGGCCAATTGATGACCACCACCGAAGTGGATAACTGGCCAGCCGATGCCGATGGCGTGCAAGGCCCGGAATTGATGGCGCGCTTTCAAAAGCACGCCGAGCGCTTTAATACTGAAATGGTATTCGACCACATTCACACCACACACCTCAACGAAAAACCCATACGCTTGGTCGGTGACAGCGGTGAATACACTTGCGATGCATTGATCATTGCTACCGGCGCTTCTGCCAAATACCTGGGTCTGCCCAGTGAAGAAAAATTCAGCGGCAAAGGCGTTTCCGCTTGCGCCACCTGCGACGGTTTCTTTTACCGCAACCAGCCCGTGGCCGTCATTGGTGGCGGTAACACCGCGGTCGAAGAAGCCTTGTATTTATCCAACATTGCCAGCCAAGTGACCTTGGTGCACAGGCGCGATAAATTCAAAGCCGAAGCCATCTTAATCGACAAATTACACGAGCGTGTGGCCGAAGGTAAAATCGTACTGGAAACGCATCAAACCTTGGATGAAGTGCTAGGCGACGACAGTGGCGTGACCGGCATGCGTCTAAAAAATGTCAACGATGGCAGCAGCAAAGACATCGGGCTGATGGGCGTATTCATCGCCATCGGCCACAAACCCAATACCGATATTTTTGCCGGACAACTCGACATGGAGGGTGGCTACATCGTCACGCAAATGGGCCGAGCCGGCAACGCCACGGCCACCAGTGTGCCTGGCGTATTTGCTGCCGGTGATGTGCAAGACCACATCTATCGCCAAGCCATCACCAGTGCAGGCAGTGGTTGCATGGCGGCGTTGGATGCGGAACGCTATTTAGACCATTTGAAGTAAGCAGCGTGTAAGCGCTTTATGCAATGCATGCATTGCACTAAATCAGTAGGCACATTTTGGCTCACACAGACGACAATCCGGACGATCTTTTTTCACAGGCGGTGAAAGACGTTCGGCCTTTGCGGCCAGTAGCACGGGCCGAGCACCCCGTTAAAAAACCCAAACCCATCCCTAAGCAATTCCTCAGGGATGAGCAGCAAGCTTTAGTCGACTCCCTCTCCGACCACTTCATCCCCGCCCACGAATTAGAAACCGGCGAGGAGTTGCTTTACCTGCGTGACGGTCACACGCCGGACATATTACGCAAACTGCGTAAAGGCAAATGGGTGGTGCAAGCCCACATTGATTTGCACGGCTTAATCAGCGATGAAGCGCGCTTGCTGGTATCCAGTTTTATCAGCGATTGCAAAAAACGTGGCATACGCTGCGTGCGCATTGTCCACGGCAAAGGTTTAGGTTCGCGCAACCGCGAACCCATACTCAAACATAAATTGCGTGGATGGCTGATGCAAACAGACGAGGTGATCGCCTATGCTGAAGCAAAAAAACAAGACGGCGGCAGCGGTGCCGTGATTGTCTTACTCAAAGCCTAATCTTATTCACCCAAGAAACCACCGCTCTGGTGCTTCCACAGGCTGGCATACAAGCCTTTTTTTGCGAGCAAACTGCGGTGCGTGCCCTCTTCCACGATACGGCCTTGATCTAACACGATCAACCTATCCATGGCAGCAATGGTGGATAAGCGATGGGCGATGGCCACCACCGTTTTACCTTGCATGAGCGTGTATAAACTCGCCTGTATGGCAAGCTCTACTTCCGAATCCAAAGCACTGGTGGCCTCGTCCAGCAACAAGATGGGCGCGTCTTTTAACATGACGCGCGCAATGGCGATGCGTTGGCGCTGACCACCCGACAGTTTGACGCCCCGCTCACCCACGTGCGCATCATAGGCCGTGCGACCTTTGGCATCGGTCAAGCCCATAATAAAGTCGTGTGCCTCAGCACGCTTGGCGGCCATGACCATCTCTGCTTCCGTGGCATGCGGTCTGCCGTATAAAATGTTGTCACGCACGCTACGGTGCAGCAAGGAGGTGTCTTGCGTGACCATACCAATTTGGCTGCGCAAGCTGTTTTGCATCACCTGCTTGATGTCTTGACCATCAATTAACACGCGCCCTTGCGCCACATCGTAAAAACGCAATAGCAAATTAACCACGGTGGATTTGCCTGCGCCCGAGCGACCGACCAAGCCCACTTTTTCACCGGGCTGTATGCTGAGGTTCAAATCCTGCAATACCGGTTTTGGCATGCCGTAAGAAAAATCCAAGCGTTCAAAATCAATGCGGCCCGCAGTGACCTGCAAGGGTTTAGCCCCGTCCATGTCGGTAATCTGCTGGCTAATGGACAAAGTATTGACCCCATCCTGCGCCGTCCCTATTTGCTCGTACAAGCTGGTCATTTCCCACATCACCCAATGCGAAATACCGTTTAAGCGCAGCGCCATGGCAGTCACGGCGGCCACGGCACCCACGCTCACTTCACCCCGGCTCCACAGCAGCAAAGCCACGCCACTTGTGGCGATGATTAACAGCATATTCAGCACATGGTTCATCACTTCCACCCCGGACACATAACGCATCTGCGCGTGCACGGTAAGCAAAAATTCTTGCATGGCCGATTTGGCGTAAGCCGCCTCGCGCCCTGCATGTGAGAACAATTTAACGGTGCTGATGTTGGTGTAGGCGTCGGTGATGCGGCCAGACATCAGGGATCGCGCGTCGGCTTGGGCTTGCGACACTTTGGCCAAGCGCGGCACAAAATAACTTAATGAGCTTAAGTAACACACCACCCAAACCAAAAATGGCAACATCACCGTGCTATTAAAATGGCCGACAACCGCCACCATGGTGACAAAGTAAATGGTCACAAAGACCAAAATGTCGGCCACAATAAAACAAATGTCGCGCACGGCCAAGGCTGTTTGCATGACTTTTGCCGAGACTCGGCCAGCAAATTCGTCTTGGTAAAAGCGCATGCTTTGGCTGAGCATGAGTCGGTGAAAATGCCAACGCAAACGCATGGGGAAATTGCCTGCCAAGGCTTGGTGTTTAATCAAGGTCTGCATGGCGATCAGCAAGGGAC
>JAIQBT010000036.1 GCA_020035195.1 Methylotenera sp. | reverse complement strand
CGAATTTTTTTGACGCGCCAGCTTTACCGCCAGCCAACTGCTCATCAAAGTCAGCCACGCGACCTGCATCACCGAGCACCAAATCAATGCCGGTATCACCGGTCGATTCCACTTCCTTGCCGTCAACCGATGCTTTCAAGGTGACATTTATACGATCGCCTTTTTTGGCGGCCCGTTTAACTGGCACATAACTCACGCGTTGTTTAACCAACACATCCAAGGTGTTTTTGACGTCGGCTTCACCAACTTCCAACACTGGACGCTCGATTTTAATTTTTGCTAAGTCGCCTATAGTGACTTCAGGAAACACCTCAAAGGTAGCCGTGTATTCCAAATTCACAGAGGCGGCTTCAAACGGTTTATGTTCGATATTTGGGTAGCCCGCAACGCGCAATTTCGCTTCATCCACAGCATCACCAAAGCTCTTTTCAACGGCGCTAGAATACACTTCATCACGCACTTGATCGCCATAGTGCTGATTCACCAAACCCATAGGGGCTTTGCCTGGTCGGAAGCCAGCAAATTTTGCTGTGCGTGACATCTGACTTAAGCGCTGACGAATTTGCGCTTCCAGTGGTTGAAGTGGAACCGTAATGGTTATACGGCGCTCAAGTTTGCTAATAGTTTCAACATTCAATGCCATGCGGTTTATTCCTAAGGTCAAGTTTCTAAATTATTTTATGCCCGAATACATACCAACGTTTTAGGAAAAATCGTTTGTAAAATCAAGCAAGTACTAAAAAATTGGAACGAATAGCGGGCAACAAAAAAACCATCGCTGATGGCTATAGACAATGTTTTATTAAAAAAACCACTGCCATTGTGCGCGCCTAAAAAACACGCGCTTTTAAAGCTCACTAGTTCGCCTAAATTAAGCGTCAAACTATAGCATATTAGGCTTTTGTAAACAAATGAGCGTAGCACTTTTTTCATGGCAGCAAAAAGTAATGGGCATAAAAAAGGCCTTCCGATTAAGGAAAGCCTTTATGTATTTGGTGCGAAAGGAGAGACTCGAACTCTCACGCCTTACGGCGCTGGAACCTAAATCCAGTGCGTCTACCAATTCCGCCACTCTCGCATTGTAAGTAACAGCCTATAGCATTGCTATTTCAAACAAGCCGGCATTATAGCGCAAGTCGCGCTGCTGGCAACAGCTAAAAAGAGAAAAATAGCATATATTTACCCTCTTATCTTTGATGGAAATGCAGGCCCAAAGCTTATTCATTCCTCACTAGCAAAATATCCAATGATTGTGCGAGAATGTCGAATACTGCGCTATGCCATAGTCGCTAACTTAAGAGCCGTATCCATGCAAAACAATATCAACGAAAATGAAATTAATATGCTGCGCACGGAATTAGAACTCTTAATGCGTGAGCGCCTTTCTCTACTCAAAGTAACCGGCGCAGCGGCTGGCTTAATCGCAGAAATGGATAGTCACGATTTACCCATCAGCACGGTAGAAGCGGCCGACTTATTAGCCACCACCATTAACGGTTTGAGCGAAGAAACATTGCAAGACGCCTTGAGCGCCGTGCACGCGGAAATAATAGAATAATCTTACAAGCCGTCCTTGTACAAAATGCACCCCTCATATTAGTCACTATTAATTTTGATTAAGCGCAGCAAATTCATTTTTTCTAAACCGTTTCAACTCACCCGCATGGCGCTGGTGCTTAGCCCATTTATTTTAGCCGCATGCAGCTTCGAACAATACTTGGCCAAGCCTATAGACCCCGCTGTCAATATAGCTCACTTTGATCAAAAAGACCCCACCAGCAAAGGCTTCAATGACTTCCTAATTAGTCAGGGCTACCAAGCAAATCAACTGCCAATTTCTGCATGGGGGCTAGAAGAATTAACATACTGTGCGCTGTACTTTAACCCCAACTTAGCTTTAGCGCGTGCGCAATGGCAAGCTGCTGAAGCATCAGCAGCAAGCAGTAACGAATCCACCATACCAAGAATTAACGCCAACCTTGCCCGTAGCAACGATCCGGATCCAGCAAAGAAACCCTACTCTCTCGGTTTTAACATAGACCTAACAGCCGACATTGCGAACAAACGCGGCCTACGCACAGAAAGTGCGCAACATTTAGCCAAGGCGGCCGAATTAGCCATCGCGCAAACGGCTTGGCAATTGCGTGACAAGCTAGCGCAATCCTTACTAGACTACCAATACAACCAAGAAAAAATTAACTTATTAAGCCTAGAAAAAAATCATCAGCAAGTCATAGTCGGTATATACCAGAAACGCCTTGATCTTGGTGCCGCCTCAAACATTGAAGTAAGTATGGCGAAACGGCAACTACAAACCAATGCCGCATTACTAAATCAAGCCACACAAGCCCAACTGAGCCTAAAAAATCAACTGGCAAGTCATATGGGTATCCCGGTATCACGGTTAGAAAAGATGCCATTGAAATTAAGCGCTAGCATGCCAGAAAATGCCAACTGGCCAAGCAGCGACCTGCAAAAACACGCCCTATTAAATCGTACCGATTTGCGCATCGCGCTGGAACAGTACGCGGCTAAAGAAGCAAAATTAAAACTTGAAATAGCCAAACAATACCCCGACCTGACCATAAGCCCTGGTTACGCTTACGAGTTTGCTGACAGCGTTTGGTCACTTGGCGTATCAGGCTTGTTAAGCATGCTTAATAAAAATAAATTGGCGATTGCGGAAGCACGCCAATTAAGAGAAGTGGAAGCCACTCAGTTTGAAGCCTTGCAAACAAAAATTATCGGCGAAGCCTATGCAACCAATGCGGCACGCTTACAAACACAAGAAATGCTGAAAAATCAGCAGGCTGCACTTAAAGAGCAGCGAAGTTATGAAAGGCGTATGGTATCTTTATTCGCTGCAGGAGAAATAGATAGGCTAGCCTTAACCCTCACTCAAATAGAAACAGTGGCCATAGAAAAATCGGCGGCGGCGGCCCAGCACGACCTCAATACTGCTATCAGGCAACTGGAAAACACCTTGCAGAAACCACTCACAGGCTCAGGAGTAAAGCATGAACCGTAAAGCCACCATCATCATCAGCATGCAAGCTTTTTTGATTATCCTGTTGTTTTGGTTTTTAGTCTTTTATGGCAAGGATGAATACGAAAGCGCAGCATCGAATGGCGAAGCAGGGATAGAAAGCAGATCTTTAGTCGCAGCAAATAAAAGCTCAGACAAAGGCGCTGCGACCCTGATGTTAACCCTTGCGGCACAACAGCAAAGCGGCATAAAGACCAGCCCTTTAGTTAGCACGCAGTACCAAGCATCTACCGCTTCTTTTGCTAACGTTGAAGCCATAGACGGCCTGCTTGAGCAACGTACCCGCTACTTAGCAGCGCTAGCAGAGGGCCAAGTTTTACGTAGCGCCCTAATCCATCAGCAGCAGACCGTCAAACGCATGCGTGCGCTTAATCAAGACGATAAAAATGTATCCGACCGTGCGCTTCAGGAAGCTGAAGCGGCCATGCAAGCGGAGCAAACCAAGCTGAATGCTAACCATACCTTAGCACAAGGCTTGTATGACAGCATGCAACAACAATGGGGCGCTACGCTTGCTAAATGGGCAGCACAAACCAGCAGCCAGCCTCAGCTAAACGCATTATTGCAATACAAAGAAGTCTTAATAAAAGTAAGCCTACCGTTTGACGTGAACCCCAACCCAAAGAGCCTGCTGCAAATTGGTCAAATTGGCGGACAAAGCTTAGCTAAAGCCCGCTTCGTTTCAAGCGCACCACAAGCCGACAGCACCATCCAAGGTAAAACCTACTTCTACATCGCGCCAGCCAATAACTTAAGAACCGGCATGCGCGTTAGCGCAAGCCTAGAAAGCCAAAGTCGCATGAGCAATGGCGTTATTGTCCCGCATGAAGCCGTGGTCTGGTATGCCAACCAAGCCTGGGTATACCAAAAACTTCCCGCCGGCCAAGCAGGCAACGATAAATTCATTCGACGATTAATCAGCACCGACGTTGAAATTGAAAGTCCAGCCATCAGCGGTTGGTTTAACACCATCGGCTTTGTCGCAGGCGACTTGCTGGTCACCAAGGGCGCACAACTGTTGCTGTCTGAAGAACTAAAATACCAAATCACCAATGAAAATGACGATTAAATTTAGAAGCCCTATCGGCATTTCAGTGCAAACTTGGGTGGGATAAGCATATGATGGCCAGCCTAGTTCGATTTTCCATACGCTTTCACGGCGTAGTCATAGGCTTGGCTTGCCTGCTGGTCGTGTATGGTTTGTATGGCTTATCACGGGCAAATTTGGACGTCTTTCCAGAGTTCTCCCCTACCCAAGTGGTGATTCAAACCGAGTCCCCAGGCTTATCCTCAAAATTGGTTGAGCAGCTAGTAACGCAACCTATAGAAAGCAACTTGGCTGGCACGGTAGGCGTTGAATCAATGCGCTCGCAATCCATACCCGGCTTATCCATAGTCACCATTATTTTCAATGAAAACACCGATATCTATCGTAATCGGCAAGTGGTGGCTGAACGCTTAGCCACATTAAGCAACCAACTGCCTAAAAATATCGTACCCAACATCACGCCGCTCGCCTCCAGCGCCAGCACCGTGCTTGGCATGGGCATCACCTCAGATAAACGCAGTCTGATGGAGCTACGCACTTTAGTGGACTGGACCATACGCCCGCACATCATGGCCGTCCCCGGGGTGGCCGATGTCAACGTATTGGGGGGTGACGTACGCCAATTGCAAATTTTAGTTGATCCCAACAAATTGATACGTTACCACCTATCCATACAGGAAGTGCTGGCTGCCACAGCTAGAGTTACAGGGGTGCGCGGCGCAGGCTACATAGAAAACAACAACCAACGCATCCTAATAAATACCGAGGGCCAAGCCAGAAATGCTAAGCAATTGGCACAAATGTCGGTGTTTCATAAAGACGGGCAAACAATACGCTTAAGTGACCTAGGTGAAGTCATTGACGGCGCTGCACCCGCCATCAGCGCGGCCGCCATTGATGGCAAAGAAGGTGTTTACTTTTCCGTACAAAGCCAACTGGGTGCAAACACTAAAGCCGTAACAGAGGCTGTTGAAAAGGCCATGTTAGAGCTTGGGCCTGAATTTAAACAACAAGAAATTAGCTTCCACCCCAGCCTTTTTAGGCCGGCTAATTTTATTGAAACGGCAATCGATGCGGTCAAGACTGACATACTTGTAGGCTCGGTGCTGGTCATAGCGGTCTTATTCTTATTTTTATTTAACGTACGCACTGCATTCATTTCCGCCACCGCCATTCCGCTGTCCCTACTCACTGCCACGATAGTGCTAGGCTACTTTGGCATGGGGCTTAACATCATGGTGCTAGGTGGCTTAGCCATAGCCTTAGGTGAAGTCGTGGATGACGCGATCATAGACACGGAAAATATATTTAGGCGCTTGCGTGAAAATCGCTTATTGGCCCAACCGTTAGCGGCGTATCAAGTGGTCTTTAATGCATCCATGGAGGTGCGTAGCTCAGTGGTGTATGCCACGGTGATTGTAGTCTTGGTATTTTTACCCTTGCTAACCTTATCCGGTGTCGCCGGCAAATTATTTGCCCCCTTGGGTTACGCTTACATCAGCGCGATTGTAGCTTCGCTGCTGGTCGCTTTAACCCTAACCCCGGCCTTGTGTTATTTATTGTTTGCTAAGGGCGAGTTAGACAGCCAAGACCCGCCTTTAATTGTGTGGCTCAAAAAGCACTATGTGGCGCTGTTACGACGCATAGAAAAGAATTATTTAACCGTCATCAGCTTGGCAACCCTAGTCATAGCAATAGGCCTTGGCATATTACCTTTATTCAAAAGCCAATTCATACCAAGCTTACATGAAGGCCATTACATCATGCACATGACCGCCGTGCCTGGCACCTCGGCGCAAGAGTCACTGCGCATAGGCAAAAAAGTGACTAAAGTAGTTAGCGCTATTGACGGGGTCAAATCCGTCACCCAGTGGGTAGGTCGCGCACCTAATGCCGCGGACACTTTTGGCACCCATTACAGCGAATTTGAGGTTGAGCTTGAGCCCAGCGATGGGCCTCAACAAAATCAAATACTCTCGCGCATACGTGAAGAACTTGCTGGCGAAGCAGTTGATGATGATGGTGATGGCATCGCCGAAACTGGCTTCATAGGCGTTAACTTTGCCATTAACACCTTCCTAACTGAGCGTATAGAAGAAACCATATCTGGCTTCACTGCGGCCATGGTGATCAATATACACGGCCAAGATTTAGACGCACTGGACCACGATGCACGGCAAGTGGCTAAATTACTTAGCCGCATAGATGGCGCCAGCGAAGTGCAAATACAGTCGCCGCCAGGCACCCCTGAGCTTGCTATTCGATTGCGACCAGAACGATTGGCCTTATTTGGCTTACAGGGATTGGATGTACTGGAAAACATACAGGCGGCTTACGAAGGTGTGCAAGCCGCACAAATTTACCAAGGCAACCAAGTGGTGAGCGTCAACGTCATGTTTAGTCGCGCCATGCGCGACGACTTGCGTGAAATCGGCGCCCTACCTCTAAAAAATCCCGATGGAAAAATCATCTACTTAAGGGATGTCGCTGATATCAGCCAAGAAAATGGCCGCTCTAAAATACTGCATGCCGGTGCCAAGCGCATACAAACCATCACCTGCAACATCCATGACCGTGACATCAACCACTTTTCTCAAGAAATGAAAGCACGGATTAATAGTGAAATCAAACTATCACCCAGTAACTTCATTAGCTATACCGGAGAAGCCGAAGCCAATGCACAATCACGCGAAGACCTCATCGTCCATTCTTTGTTAGCCGGGGTAGGTATATTCCTTATGCTTTACATCGCTTTTGGGCGCTTACGCAACCTATTGCTGACCTTTGCCAACCTGCCTTTTGCCTTAATAGGTGGCGTCATCGCCGCCATGTTTACCGGCGGATGGATTTCATTAGGCTCGTTAGTAGGCTTTGTCACGCTGTTTGGCATCACCTTACGCAACTCCATTATGATGGTGTCGCATTACCAGCATTTAATTGATGAGGAAGCTTGTGTTTGGGGACTGGAAACCTGCATACGTGGCGCCTCAGAAAGGTTGCCATCGATACTAATGACCGCCTTGGTCACAGCCCTAGGTTTGCTACCACTTGCCTTAGGCAGCGAGCAGCCTGGTCGCGAGATTGAAGGCCCGATGGCCACCATTATTGTTGGCGGATTAGTAACCTCCACCCTGCTCAACCTGCTCATTCTTCCCACCATCATGCTGCACTTTGGTCGCTTCGAAAAAGCGCGCATACGCTAAGTAGAATCTAGATCAACAAGGCTTGCGCTTGCAGGCGCTCGGCGCTTAGGCCTAGATTAAACGCAGCACTATCGGCTTTGTTCAGCACACTGGTTTGGTAAGGCTGACCAGCGATGCCATCCAAGAAACGCTCGTCCAGCACCCCATCGCTTATCAAGCGCTTAGCCACGCCGGCATGAGTTTGCTGATAAGGACTTAAGTCCACGGATTTAATGAGTAGCAAATGATCCGCCGCTAACTTATTGGCCAACCAAGCACTCAAACTGTCCGAGCTCACCTGCCAGCTCTGCTCGACTGTTGCATCGGCCATGACCATCCGACTGGGCAGCCAAACCATGGTTTGATGTTGCCAGCCACGTTCGGCAATTTCCAATTCACTGGCTGCCGTCACCAGACCAGGCTGCATGCCAGCTAACAACAAGCCATATTGATCCATGGCCAGCAAGGCCAATTGATGCGCCAGCGTATCGTTCACCTGAGAAAGATTTTGAGCCATTCGCACGGCATCGGCAAACACCCCGCCGCCTGGCACTATCACCACCTGACCTTTACTGTGTTTAGCCAATAAGGCCAACCATTGCGGCAACTCTGCTGACCCTAACAAACTGCCACCCAGCTTCACTACCCACAATGGTTTATTGGCCATGTCTGATAAGTCCTTAAGCTAAGATGCGGCCTGATTCAGGCGCAAAAAATGCCGCATGGTTTTTAATAGACTGGAGGCTTTGTCTTGAATTTCAGCATACTCTAGCGCAAGCTCAGAATCACTGACTATGCCTCCCCCAGCATAAAAACTAATTTCGCCTTCCGCATGGCTATGCTCACGGTAAATGGCCGTGCGTATGGCAATGCTGCTGTCCATATTGCCATCAAAACCGATGTAGGCGACAGCGCCGCAATACACGCCACGCCTATGCGGCTCCAATTCGTCTATGATTTGCATGGCCCTAAGCTTAGGCGCACCCGTTATCGAACCGCCGGGAAAACAACCGCGTAGCAAATCAATGGCGGTTTTACCCTGGGCTAAACGCCCAGTCACTATGCTGACTAAATGGTGGACATTCGCAAAACTCTGTAAGCGAAACAATTGATCGGCTTTAACCGAACCGATTTCACAGCTCTTGCCGATGTCGTTACGCAACAAATCCACTATCATTAAATTTTCTGCTTGGTCCTTAGTGCTGCCTTGCAAATCAAGCGCCAAGGACGCATCTTCATCGGCATCGAGTGAGCGCGGCCTTGTGCCCTTAATCGGCCGCGTTTCGACCAATTGCTTATGCAACTGCAAAAATCGCTCTGGCGAACCGGACAACAGTTGCCACCGGGGGAACTTCATGTAGGCCATAAAAGGTGCGGGGCTTAGCTCGCGTAACTTTTTATAGGCTATCCAACTATCGCCTGTGGCCTTCGCAGCAAAACGTAAAGCCAGGTTAACTTGATAGCAATCCCCACCCATGATGTAGTCTTTAATTTTATTGAAAGCCACGCTGTATTGGCTGTAGTTCATGTTGCTAGTAAGCGCCGAGCTTAAGCTAAAATCAGCTTGCGTATCTGCGTCATGGGCGGGGGGGTTCCTATCAAACAACAGGCACAAAGCCGCCCAGTTTTCATGGGTAGCGGGCACCAAGCCATGCGAAACCAACTGCGCCGTTTTTTCTTGATGATCGACCACCACCGCCCAATCGTAGAAGCCAATCTGCATGTGCGGCAGCTCAGTTGCTTCAAGCAATGACCTAGGCAAGCATTCGATTTGCCTGGATAAATCGTATGAAAAATAGCCTAAGGCACCGCCGGCAAACGGCAATCCAGAAGACTCCTTTACTGTATAGCCTGCCAATAGCCGCTTTAGCGCAGTCAAGCCATCTTCTTGAGTCACGGTCAACTGACTGTTATGGCGGATTTCTGTTTTAATACCATTTGTACCAGCTTCATCGCTAATGATGGTCACAAAAGGCTGAGCCACTAAAATGTCAAAGCGCCCGTATTCACTCTCTGGCTTGCCGCTGTCTAAAAACATAGGCCACGGCAAGTGCGCTATTCGCTCGAATAAAGCGCTGCTATCTAGGGCATACGGGATGGCATGCTTAAGCATGGGCTCTTCCTAACTTAGCGACAGCGTATACGGGGAAACAGACGGCAGCCATGCGCTTAGCTGACCCACTTAATTGGCTATCAGCGGGCATAAAATCCGTCACGGATAGGTAAGCTAGCTTTAATTCCTCTGCCAAGCCAGGTAGAAGAAAATCCCCTACCCCCGCGCCAATTAAGCTGACATTGGTTTTGCCGTCAAAAGCCATTAAATGCCCCGCTATGGCCTGCTTAATTTGCTGCAACTGCAGCGCCTTAAAGGCCTGGGCTAAGGCCTGCCAATCAGCCATGGGCCACTCGTCGGCATCTCGTCCTATCATACGGGCTATACGCCGCGCACATGCAGCTAGGCTTTTGTCTGCGCCATCTGCGGTTTCCGCACTGTATTGGTCTTGCGATAAATCACCGGTAAGCCTATACACATCGGCCGTCGTCGCAAAATGCTCAGCGGCCAAATTGATAGCTGCATTAAAAAAGTTCACCTTTTGCCCCAACGCCATCAATGGCGTGCGCACGACCCCAGTGTAAATCAACTCATTGGTTTGCATACGCTGCGCATCGCTAAAACCCTTTACATTAGGCTGGCCATGGCTAATGAATACCAAATCGGTGGTGGTGCTGCCTACATCAACAAACAAAGCGTTGGGGGCCTGCGTGGCAAGGTACTCGACACTGGCTAACCAATTCATCGATGCAATATTGTGTGTATTAGCTTGCGCCTCAGACAGACTGACCCAATGTTGGTAGCCCGCATAAAACTGCAACTGTTCACCTAATTTATCTTGCAATAATTGCGCGATTTGCATGACCCCAGTGGCGCGATTGGGGAAAATATCAGCCAATTCACCCGTCATGGTGACGCAGTGCCTATGGCCTTGCGAGGGTATAGTAAACTCCGCCAAGACTTGATCAATGGCCGCGCTCAACACGCTTAGTCCACGCCACAAGGGGCAATAAACCTGCGTGACAGCAAGCACCTGGCCCACAGCATCCGTACGCACCGCTTTAAGATGTGCGCCACCCACATCCCATGCCATAATTGGGGGCGGTGTTTGATCTTGCAATGTAGGATTAATAGTCGTATTCATGCAAGCTTATTTCCACCCTGTTTTTTTCAATTGGGGGCAATTTAAATCGCGATGACAGCACGCAGGACAGAATAAGTTCGGCTGGGTTACAAGCCAATGCCTCGCGCAAGCCAACGTAACTGCTGGTTAAACGTGGATTAATGTCTAGCACATAAATAGCATTGTGCTCTGCATCTAAGATGACATCGACCCCCACATGAGCTAGGGCATCCGGTAGCATTTTAGCGATTTTTCGTGCCAGTGTTTCAAAACGTTGCCAATAAGGGGTCAAACCGTTAACACTTATACCCGTTAACTTAAAACCACCATGCTGCAGGTTGATGTGTTGCTCATTGCAACTTAACAACCAAGCTTGACCCTCACGGCATAGCATGCAAAAACTGGCAGCGATGCCAGGCTGGTAGGCTTGCGCAAAAAAATGCAGACTACGTTGCTCTTGTTGCATCCAATGGCGCATGTCACTGACGCTATCAAAGTACTGCATGCCTTCACACCCTGCCCCATCTTCAGGTTTTACTACCCAGGCAGCTTTGGATTCTGCCAACTGAACAAAATAGTCATCACGCACAACCTCCGTTCCAGCGTGTATGGCCAGCGTGTGTATGCCGGCTTTTTGCATCGCTTCGAAACTGAGGGTTTTACTGGTGCCGACCAAGGCGGCATCATAACCACAGCCTATGAGTATGGGACCGTCTTCCTTATTTTCCGCCGCCAAACACAGTTCAGTTAACTTAAGTAAATGGCCATCCGTTTCTGGTGCAATTAACCAAACCAGATCCACTTGCTTGAGGAGTTTTTTAAACACCTTAAGGAATTCGCCGGCAAGTACAGGGCTGCTGCTTAGCAAGCCTGACGGTGTCAACCTAGCATCGTGCATACCGATGAGTTGGTAGGTATTAAGATCGCTTAGGTCACTCAATAAGGCATCACGCATGAGTGCGCCTTCTTTAGCTAAGGACGATGGCAATGGGCCATCACTAAAGCCGCCAGCAGTGATAAACTCGCATACCAATAATTTTTGACGCTGTTCGATGATGCAAGTAATCCCAGTAATAGATTTATTAAATGGCGAAGTGGTGCATGCTAAAAAAGGACAAAGGCAAGATTACCAAAGCCTGCAGTCTGAGTTGTGTTCGTCTAGCGATCCGCTGACTGTCGTAGCCGCGTTGCTCGCCGTTCACCCGTTTAAGCAATTATATATCGCCGATTTAAATGCCATTCAAAAACTACCGTATAAGACATCAACAAATTTTGCAGTAATAGCGCGCATTATCAGTGCTTACCCGCAATTGGAGGTATGGCTGGATGCAGGCATCACAAAGGCCGCCGATACGCAGCTATGGCAGCCCCTAAATCTCAACTTTATTTTGGCAAGCGAAAGCTTAGCCACTATGGCGGATTTTTATAAGCTAAGCCGGCAGCTAGGCAATTTTATCTTGTCACTGGATTTTTTTAGCGACGGCTTTCATGGGCCACAGGCACTATTAAGCCATACCGACCTTTGGCCGCAACGCGTTATCATCAT
>JAIQBT010000020.1 GCA_020035195.1 Methylotenera sp. | reverse complement strand
ACGTAGAGAATGGGCGCCGTTTGATCTTAGCTCAAGCCTAGCCTTAATTGCTGGGTTATTATTAATCAACTGCTACCTGCCGTGGCAAAAAATCAAAAAAATGGCCAAGGGTAAGGCAATGCAATAATGCAGAGCAAAGCCATCAGGCTCATGGCGCTTATCAATAGGCACAGCGTCATGGACGCTTTAATGCTTAACTGTATGTTGTGCATAACACCTCGACAGATGCGTTTCTGGGCTAAATTAATGCTGGCCATAGCGCTTCAATATATAATGCCTGCAGCACCCTTATTCACAACAAGATCTTCACATGGCAAACAACGACTGGCAAGAATTTCAATTCATACAAGGCGCGGTTTTTAATAATGAAACTATAGCCTCATTTGGCAACATACAAAATGAGCTCTTGGTCGCAGCGCAAGGCGACATTATTTGTGATTTATCGCATCTTGCCACGCTAGCCTTAAGCGGCGAGGATGCATTGACTTTCCTGCAAGGCCAAGTAAGCAACGATGTCAACTTGCTGGGTGACGACAAAGCTCACTACACCGGCTACTGCAGCGCTAAAGGCCGATTGCTGGCCCTGTTTTTTGCCTACCGCGTTGGCCAAAGCATACACTTGCAATTCAACGGCAAGCTGGCCGAAGCGATCGGCAAACGCCTAAAAATGTACATCATGCGCGCCAAAGTTAACTTAGCTAACACCAGCGATGAAACGGTTAAATTGGGCTTAAGTGGCCCCGGTGTTGTGCAAGCATTATCAGGCTTTTTTAGCCATGTGCCGCAACTAGCCTACGATAAATGCAGTAACGAAAATGGCACTATCATTCGCTTAAGCGGCAAGGTGCCGCGCTTTGAAATTGTGTGCAACACAGAAAACGCTAAAACCCTTTGGCAAGCACTGAAAAAAACCTGCAAACCCGTGGGCAAAGCCTGCTGGGAATGGTTGGAAATTCAAGCCGGCATTCCGGACATATCGGTGACTACGCAAGAGGAGTTTGTGCCGCAAATGGTCAACCTGGATTTACTCAAGGGCATCAGTTTCAAAAAAGGCTGCTACACCGGTCAAGAAATCGTCGCCAGAACGCATTACTTAGGCAAAGTTAAACGCAGAACACATTTGCTACACTTGGCCACCGCAACGCCCCCGCAAGCAGGCACGAACGTGCTGACTGACAAACAAGAAGCGGTAGGTAAAGTAGTGCGGTCTGCGCCCGCACCCAATGGCGGCTATGACTTACTGGCTGAAATTCGATTAGACAGCCTGGAGGCTGGGGATTTGTTCATTAATGGCGTGGTCGCGAAGATGCAAACCCAGCCCTACGCCTTAAGCCAATAGTAAGCTTAAGGTTTAGCCTGCGGACTCGCTGGCGGCAAGACCATAGGCTTTGCCGCATCCAACACTTGGTAAAACACTTCGTCTTGTTTGACCATGCCCAACTCACTCCTGGCACGCTCCTCAATCGCCGCACGACCACTCTTCAAATCCAGGACCTCAGCATCCAATGCTTGATTTCTCGACGTTAATGCTAAGTTAGACTCTTGCGTCAAACTGATTTGGCGGCTCAGCTTCCAAACACTCAGCCAACTGCCTTTGCCCAACCACAGTGGGTACTGCAGCAGGGCAATGAGCGTAATAAAAATGAGGGTTAAGGCTTTCACAAAGCTTATTTAAACAATTGGTAAAACGCACCCATGCCGGCATAACTTGAGGCATCACCCAACTCTTCTTCTATACGCAACAACTGGTTGTATTTAGCGACACGCTCTGAACGGCACAAGGAACCGGTTTTAATTTGCAAGGCATTGGTTGCTACCGAAATATCGGCGATGGTCGTGTCTTCGGTTTCACCAGAACGGTGAGACACCACCGCAGTATAGCCCGCGCGTTTAGCCATCTCTATGGTTTGGAAGGTCTCGGTTAAGGTGCCGATTTGGTTGACCTTAATTAACACCGAGTTGGCCACACCGCGTTGTATGCCTTCACGCAAAATTTTACTGTTGGTGACAAACAAATCGTCGCCGACCAATTGCGTGGTTTTACCTAGGCGCTTGGTTAAAATATCCCAACCATCCCAGTCAAATTCGCCCATGCCATCTTCTATGCTGATGATGGGGTACTTGTCACACCACGTGGCTAAATAATCAGTGAATTGTGCAGACGACAAAGCCAAACCCTCTGATTCCAAATGGTATTTACCGTCTTTATAGAACTCAGTACTGGCGCAATCCAAGCCCAAGTAAACATCACGGCCTGGCTCGTAACCTGCCGCAGAAATGGCTTCTAATATCAATTGAATAGCCGCTTCATTGGATGGCAAATTAGGGGCGAAACCCCCTTCGTCACCCACCGTGGTGGCCAAGCCTTTTTTGTGCAAAGTCTTTTTCAACTGATGGAACACTTCGGCACCGCAACGTAAGGCTTCACGGAATGAAGGCAAGCCTGCTGGAATGATCATGAATTCTTGCATGTCCACGCTATTATCCGCGTGCGCGCCACCGTTGATGATGTTCATCATAGGTGTTGGCAATTGCATGGCGCCTGAACCGCCTAAATAGCGATACAAAGGCAGGCCAGATTCTTCGGCTGCCGCACGGGCGCAGGCCATGGACACGGCTAAAATAGAATTGGCGCCTAGACGGTCTTTGTTTTCCGTACCGTCCAATTCAATTAAGGTTTTATCAATAAAGCTTTGTTCTTCAGCATCCAAACCTATGATGGCTTCGGTAATTTCGGTGTTGACGTTTTCCACCGCCTGCAACACGCCTTTACCTAAGTAACGAGCACTGTCGCCATCACGCAACTCCATGGCTTCTTTAGCACCCGTGGACGCGCCTGATGGCACGGCAGCACGGCCTATGACGCCGCTTTCTAACAGCACATCGCATTCCACCGTCGGGTTGCCACGTGAATCTAAAATTTCGCGGGCGATAATATCAACAATTGCACTCATCACTAACTCCTCAAAAAATGTCTTAAGCCACCGATCACGCTGGCTAATCTTTAATTACAACGTTCGTTCTATAAAGCCGGCTTTTTTAACCAGCTTATCTAAATCTTGCAGCACAACCAATAGCTCCTGCATTCTATGCAAAGGCCATGCATTGGGTCCATCAGACAAAGCCATATCAGGGTCCGCATGGGTTTCCATAAAAATACCAGCGATACCACTGGCGACCGCCGCTCTGGCTAACACCGGCACGTGCTCGCGCTGACCGCCACTTTTGTCTCCTTGACCGCCAGGTTGCTGTACCGAATGGGTGGCATCAAACACCACCGGGCAATCGGTCTCACGCATGATGGCCAAACCACGCATATCTGACACCAAGGTATTGTAACCAAACGATACGCCACGCTCACAGACCATAATATTGTCTTGATTGCCATTCGCAGCACGGGCTTTTTGAACCACGTTATGCATGTCACCTGGGGCCATAAACTGGCCTTTTTTTATATTCACCGGCTTGCCGGATTTGGCACACGCCATAATGAAATCCGTTTGCCTGCATAAAAAAGCCGGCGTTTGTAAGACATCCACCACCGCTGCCACCTCAGCCACGTGCTCCTCAGTATGCACATCGGTTAGCACCGGCACGCCAATTTGGCGTCGCACTTCACCCAAAATCTTTAAGCCTTGCTCCATGCCCAAGCCCCTAAACGTGCTGTTGGCGCTGCGGTTGGCTTTATCGTAGGACGATTTGTATAGGAATGGCATGGACAAGGCAGCCGCCATTTCTTTCAACTGGCCTGCAGTATCAATGGCCATTTGTTCTGATTCTATGACGCAGGGTCCAGCTATTAAAAATAAGGGGTGATCTAGGCCCACCTCAAAATTACATAATTTCATTTAACGCCTTTTTATACGGCCTAGTATTCAAGACCCTGCATGCCAGATGGCTGGCACTGACTGCATCAGTTTTTTTTATTCGCTAAAGCCGCGTTTACAAAGGCGGTAAATAAGGGGTGGCCTGTGCGCGGGTTGGATGTGAATTCTGGATGGAACTGCACGCCCATGAACCAAGGGTGCACCGCTTTTGGCAACTCAATAATTTCACACAAATCTTCCGTAGGCGTTCTAGCGGATACGATTAAGCCCGCGGCTTTCAATTGGTCGACATAGTGGTTGTTGACCTCGTAACGGTGACGGTGACGTTCGTTGACCTGCTTGCCGTACACCTCTGCCGCCATGGTATTAGGCACAATAGGACACGCTTGCGCGCCCAAGCGCATGGTGCCACCAAGATCGGAATCTTCACTGCGGGTTTCTAAAGAGCCATCGGCCGCTTGCCACTCCGTAATCAAACCCACAACTTGATGCGGGCTGTTGGCATCAAATTCTGTGCTGTTAGCATCGGTCAATTTAGCGGCGTTGCGGGCAAACTCGATGACCGCCAATTGCATACCTAAGCAGATGCCGAGGTAAGGCACTTTGTTTTTTCTAGCATAGGCAATCGCGGCAATTTTGCCTTCCGTTCCACGCTTACCAAATCCGCCTGGCACCAGGATGGCATCCATGCCAGCCAATGCTGCCGTGCCATTGCTTTCCATGTCTTCAGAATCGATGTAATGAATTTTTACTTTGGACTCCGTGTGTATGCCAGCGTGGATCAAGGCTTCGGTCAAGGATTTGTAGGAATCCGCCAAATCAATGTATTTACCAACAAAGGCGATATTAACCAAATGTTTGGGATTTTTTAAAGCGTAGGCGATTTTTTCCCAACTGGATAAATCGGCCGCTTTAGCCAATATGTCTAATTTATGGCAAACAATTTCGTCCAGCATTTGATCGTGCAACAAGCCAGGGATTTGGTAAATAGAATCCGCATCGATCGCGCTAATCACGGCTTCCGATGGCACATTGGTGAATAAAGCTATTTTTTTACGCTCTTCATCAGGAATGTTGCGGTCTGCACGGCACAATAGTATGTCTGGCTGTATACCAATTTCACGCAACTCTTTGACCGAGTGCTGTGTGGGTTTGGTTTTTAATTCACCGGCCGTGGGTATCCATGGCAGCAAGGTTAAATGGATATAACAGGCATTGTTTTTACCTTCTTCAAAACCCATTTGCCGAATGGCTTCTAAAAACGGCAAGGATTCGATGTCGCCCACCGTGCCACCCACTTCGATAATGGCCACGTCTGCACCTTCAGCACCACGCTTAACGTGTGCCTTAATTTCATCGGTAATGTGTGGGATGACTTGCACGGTCTTACCAAGGTATTCACCGCGGCGTTCTTTTTTGATAACGCTCTCGTAAATTTGACCGGTGGTGAAGTTGTTGCGCTTGCCCATGCGCTGAGAAATAAAACGCTCGTAGTGCCCTAAGTCTAAATCCGTCTCTGCGCCGTCGTCGGTGACAAACACCTCACCGTGCTGAAAAGGCGACATGGTGCCCGGGTCCACATTGATGTAAGGGTCCAATTTAAGCATGGTCACTTTAATGCCACGTGACTCTAGAATCGCGCCTAAACTAGCCGCTGCTATGCCCTTACCAAGAGAAGAAACCACACCGCCAGTTACGAATACATATTTAGTCATTAAATTAACTTTTAAGAAGACTTTTTAGAAGGCTGTTTATAACTACCTAGACGGGAACAAATTTTACCGTAAAGGCAGTACAATCACAATCAATCACTTAGCATCTGGGCAGAAATTTTTGCCTGAAATTCAGACCAAACCCAAACCACCCATTAGCCATGACCACTAGCCAAGCAAACACCACCACAGCGCAATCAGCCTCAGACAAGCATTACATGCGACTAGCCATGGATCTGGCTGAAAAAGCCGCGCTGACTGGGGAAGTACCAGTGGGCGCCATCGTCGTTAAAGACGGGGTGGTGATAGGGCAAGGCAGCAACGCACCCATCAGCAACAATGACCCCAGCGCTCATGCCGAGATCCTGGCCTTGCGTGATGCCGCTCAGCGCATGGCTAACTACCGCTTAGTCGATTGCACCCTCTACGTCACCCTGGAACCCTGCGCCATGTGCAGCGGCGCCATTCAACACGCACGCATCGCCAGATTGGTGTTTGGCGCCAGCGATCCCAAAACCGGCTGCTGTGGCAGTGTGCTCAATCTAATGGCAGAGTCCAAACTTAACCACCACACCGAAGTCTGCGGTGGCGTGTTGGCTGAGGCGTGCGGCGCGAATCTCTCGGCATTTTTTTTCGAACGCCGTAAAAAATAAAGCCCACATAAAACAAAAAGCCGACTTTTTAAGTCGGCTTTTATTATTTCACAGGGCTAATAGCGATTAATCGTTATTGCCACCAAGCAAGCCCATCAACAACTGCAACAAGCTAGTGAACAAATTGTAGATGCTCATGTACAAGCTTAAGGTCGCCATGATGTAGTTGGTCTCACCGCCGTTAACAATGCGGCTAACGTCGTACAAAATAAAACCCGAGAACAAAATCACACCCACGGCAGACATGGCTAGCGTCATGGCTGGGATTTGTAAAAAGATGTTAGCTAGGGAGGCAACGATCAGCAAGATAATACCCACCATTAAGAATTTACCCATGAAGCTAAAGTCTTTTTTAGTGGTGGTAGCAATGCCGGCTAAAGTCAAAAAGATAATGCCAGTGCCACCTGCCGCTAGGCCAACGATTTGTCCGCCATTATTTAAATGCAAAGCGTGTTGCAAAATAGGGCCTAACATCAAGCCCAGTAAAAAGGTTAAGCCTAACAACAAGACCACACCAACACTGCTGTTGCGGTTGGCCGTGATGGCAGCGAACAAACCAAAGAGCACCGCCATGGCGCCGATAGCGAATATAAATGGGTGTTGCGCGGCAAAAGAAAAATTCATGCTCATGCCGATCAGGGCGCCGATCACGGTAGGGATTAGGGTTAAGCCCAATAGCGCATAGGTGTTACGCAAGACCTTATTGGTCACTTGCTGTGCAGATACCGAACGTGCTAACACTGGATTTTGGTCTAACATGGTTTGTTTCCTTTAATTAAAAAACTACAGTGTATAAGATAGCGACTATGCCAAAAAGTTTCAAGCGCAAAATGGTGACAAATTGTATATTTCTAAGACAGCCTAGTTAAACAACTCCCCTTCTTGCAAACCCACCTGCCCCACTTGATGCACCGCTTGCACGAATTCCGCATCTTCATGCAGTGCATCCAAGCTAGGTGGGTGCTTTTGCCCATGCATGCGAGCGAGGCGCGATAGGCTTTGAGCAGAAATGGGCCAGACTAAATTGGCCAACAACTCATCCTGCATGGCCGGTTGATTGCACAACAAGACCATGTCGCAGCCAGCTTGCAAAGCTGCCAAGGCTCGACTGGTGACATCGCCGCCAGCGGTGGCGGCTTCCATGCTTAAATCGTCGCTGAAAATCACGCCATTAAAGCCCAAGCGTTCGCGCAATATTTTTTGCAACCAACGCGTAGAAAAGCCCGCAGGCTTGTCGTCCACCTTAGGGTAAATCACGTGCGCCGGCATGATGGCTTGTATGCCTTCGTCTATCATCATCCTAAATGGCTGCATATCGTGCTGGGCAATGTGATCGAACTCCCTATCATCCACCGGCATGCTCACGTGGGAATCGGCCACGACAAAACCGTGGCCAGGAAAATGCTTACCCACGGCTGCCATGCCGCCTTTTTTCAAACCCTGCATCAAGGCAAACGCTAACTCATTAATGGCTTGTGACTTGAGGTGAAACGCGCGATCGCCTATCACCAAGCTGTCGCCGTAATCCATGTCCAAAACCGGCGTAAAACTAAAATCAATGCCGTGTGCGCGCAATTCGGCGGCCAATATCCAACCGGCCTCGGTCGCCAACTGCTTGGCTTTTTTCGGATGGCTGTCCCAAATTTTACCGAACTCCCGCATCGCTGGGATTTTTGTGAAGCCTTCTCTAAAGCGCTGCACGCGCCCGCCTTCGTGGTCCACGGCGATCAGCAAGGGCGGCGACCGTACGGCATGAATGCTGACGGTTAAGGCCTTTAACTGGGTGTTGTTAATGAAATTACGTTTAAATAAAATCACCCCGCCCACCAAGGGATGCTGCAAACGGCGAATATCGTCTGCAGTCAGCTCGGTTCCAACCACATCCAACATCACAGGACCTAATGACATACGCTTACCTTCTTAATTAAAAATACACCAACATCAACGTTCTTGTCTGACGTCCAACCCGTCTCTTAGACTGTCACCGCCTAAATTAATCGCCAATATCAAACTCATTAAACTTAAGCCGACAATTAAAACATAATGCGGGGCAACCAGCATATAGCGCACTCCGTCTCGCAGCATGGCGCCCCATGATGCATTGGGGGCTTGAATGCCTAAGCCCAAAAAGGACAAACTGGCCTCCGCTATCATGACGCTGGCTAAACTGTAGGTGGCTTCCACCACTAGCACCGATGTCAGCAGCGGCAATATGTGTTTGACTATTAACCTAGGCACGCTGGCGCCTAGCGATAATGCTGCCTGCACGTGCTGCCTATCCCGCAGACTGAGGGCCTGCCCTCGCGTTAAGCGCGCGTAACTGACCCAGCCGGTCAAGCTAAGCGCTATCATTAAATTCAACAAACCTGGCCCCAAGACGGCCGCAAAAGCGATGGCTAACAAGATGCCTGGGAAAGCCAAAAACACATCGGTCACCTGCATCAACACTTGGTCGATCTTGCCTCCATAAAACCCGGCTAACATGCCTATTAACACGCCCACCGCCATGGTCACTAGGGTGACCGACACTGACACCAACAGCGACACCTCAACCCCATGCAACAGCCTGGCTAAAATGCTGCGACCCAGGTCGTCGTTACCCAACCAATAGACAGTGGTTGGTGAACTTAATATGGCATTTAAATCAATTTGATTTGGATCCAACTGAAATAAGCGGCCGAGTAACACCGCCAGCAACCAAAACAGCAAAATACTGTAAGACAGCGTTTTTATCATGCTAATGCGCCAACTTAATGCGGGGGTCTGCCCAACGGTAAAGCAAGTCCGTGACTAGATTAACCACAACATAACTTAAGGCCACCAATAAAACACAGGCTTGTGTCACGGGGTAATCGCGCTTCTCTATACTTTCCACCAATAAACGGCCTACGCCATCCCAACTAAAGATGGTCTCGGTGATCACGGTGCCCGCCAGCAAGCTGCCCATTTGCAAACCAACAATGGTAATAATAGGCAACAAAGCCGCTCGCAAAGCGTGGTGCAGTATCACCTGAGGCTCGCTTAAGCCCTTGGCTCTGGCGGTGCGTATGAAATCGTCGTTCAGCACTTCAAGCAAACTGGTGCGTGTCATGCGCGTCAATATGGCACTTAAACCAAAGCCCAAGGTTAATGCCGGCAATACGATGGACGACGGGCTATCCATGCCACTGACGGGTAAGTAGCCTAACCAAACAGCAAAAATCAACATCAACATCGGCCCCAACCAAAAAGCCGGCATAGCGGACAAGCGAACCGAAATGATGGTCACCAACAAATCTTGCCAATGACCGGCTTTGAGCGCGGCATAAACACCCAAGGGCACGCCTATGCCCACCCCGATCAACAGGGCTAAACAGGCGAGCTTTAAGGTGGCTGGGTAGCGCGTTTTAATCAGCGCAATAATGGGGGTTTTTGTGTGTATGGACACACCAAAATCAGCGTGCGCCAGTCGGCTTAAATAGCTACCAAACTGCTTAGCGATTGGTTGATTAAGGCCTAAGTCAGCACGCAGCGCTTCGCGGTCTGCCAAGCTGGCCGATTCGCCTAACATCACCTCAACCGGGTCGCCTGGCACCAAATGGATGAGTAAAAAAGTCAGGCTAAGCACCCCAAACACCACGGTGCAAAAGCTAAGCAGGCGTTTAATCATTGTGAATAAATACAGTGGTGCCAACATCAACCAAATCAAACAAAGCAATCACGTCTGCATTTTGCATGCGTATGCAACCGTGCGAGCCTACTTGGCCCATTTGATTGCCATCGGGCGTGCCGTGTATGTATATATAGCGCTGCATGGTGTCAACATCGCCCAATCGATTCAGGCCAAGCTCACTGCCAGACAACCATAATATGCGGGTCAATATCCAATCGCGATCAGGAAAAGCCGCCATCAAAGCCGGGCTGCATAGCTCTCCGGTGGCTCGCCGCCCAACAAACACACTGTTAAGCGGCGCCCCCGCGCCAACTTTCGCCCGCACCGTGTGCCTCCCTAAAGGCGTGCAGCCGCTATTCTTTTGACAGCCAGGGCCATTGGCCGCGCTGGATATAGGGTAAGTGGCTATAAGCGTATCGCTGCCATCCCACAACATTAAGCGCTGCGCTTGCAATGAAATATCAATGTGCATAAGCGCTTATTGTAGCTAAATCGTCCCAATTCCCATCGGCTTTGGGCGAATAATTTTGTATGGATTTACCCATAGCAGCAAACTGGCCTTCGTACCATAAAGGAATGTAAGGCAATTGCTGGTGGATGCGTTGCGTCACCGCCAACCAATCTTCTTTAATCAACAATGGATCCAATACGGCATCTTGGTAACGGCCACGATTAAAGCCATGGGGCGGTACACTGCTTGATGCAAACGCTTGGCTATATATAGCCGGCGTTTTTACTCCCACCCAAGTCAAACCATACAACTGAAAATTGCCATGCTTAATTTCAGCAAAAAAAGTCGCCCAATCCAAACTGCGTATTTCCAAATCTATGCCTGCAGTGCGCATCTGCGCTTGCAAAATCGTAGCCAACCTGACTCGCTGGGCATCGGTTGAGGTTTTATAGACTAATTTCATTGGCAAGCTAACGCCCGCTTCCAACAACAAGCGTCTAGCCAAGGCCGGATCGTAGCGATAAGCCGGCAAAACTTGCTGTTGCAGGTAATGCTCAGGCGGCAATATGGCGCCTCCTAAACGGGTGTGACTTAACATGGCTTTTTTAATGATAGCCTCACGATCAATGGCATGCGCTAGGGCTTGCCTGACCTTGAGTTGCTTTAATTGCGCATCCTGCATGTTTAAACCCAGGTAAGAAAAATTCACGCCCTCACTTGTTTTAACCTGAAGCGTTGGTTTGCTCTGCAGATAACGCACGGACTCTGGCGGCAAGTCGCCTTGTATCAAATCCACTTCAGCATGCAGCAATTTGAGCATGCGCACTGTGGGATCTTTCACCTCGATGAGTGTGATGCGTTGGCCATCGCTTATGCGCTGCAAGCGCCATTTGTTGTGGCTATCCAGCAACACCAAAGGACCACTACCGACAGGGAAATGTGCAAAATCGTGGCGTTTTTTTATCAACTCAACGGGCAATATGCCTAGCAATAATTTAGCCGGAAAATGGCCATCCTCTTTCTTTAAGTGAAACAGCAGACTTACTTCATCCTGCACAATAATATTTTTCACATTGCTGAACTCTGCACTGTGCGGTGAATCAGAGAGTGTAATTAAGGAATCGTAGGTGGCTTTTACATCGTAGGCGTTTACCAGCCTAATTTTTGACTTTTGCCCGGCAGTCTGATGGTAGTGAAATGCCGGTCTATTTTTGATCAGCGTAAAGCGGTAAATCAGTGGACTTAATTGTTGCCAAGCGGCCAAACTGGCTAGCGGTTTTCCGTCATCAGCAAGCACCACCAAGCTCTGATAAAGCAATCGATTAAGCCGTTCGGATGCGGCATCGGTGGCATAGCGAGGGTCTAGATTTAATGGGGCTTGGCTAATCGCAAAAACCAGCGCATGCGAAGCCGATGCCGACGGGTCGCCTGGCTTGCAGGCGCTGAGCGATAGCAATAAACACAGCAACAAGGCACTTAATAGTCGATAAATAAGGAACATGTGCAGAATTTTACTCGATTATCTTAATGCGTTGCGTGCTTAGGTCGCATGTGAACACTTTTTACCTTCACACTCATACCCGCATATAATGCCGGCCGCAGAAATGGCTTATAATGATGCTATTCGGATTCAAACACGCCATAGATCACCATTGAAAAAATCAATAGTTTGCTTAACTATTGATATAAATCAATTTGACGGCCATCGAAGTGCGCCAAAATGTCACATGTGAAAAATCACAAAGTATTATCAATTAGTACCATGGGGGAAACCAAATGCAAGACCTAAATGTAAGTTCGAACACGTATAGCGACGGTGTTATACGGCAGTTTTCTATCATGGCTGTGGTGTGGGGCGTGGTGGGCATGTTAGTAGGCGTCATCATCGCCGCACAACTTGTCTGGCCAGAACTCAATCTCGGCTTACCTTGGACCAGTTTCGGTCGATTAAGACCACTGCATACCAATGCAGTGATTTTTGCATTTGGCGGCTGTACGTTGTTTGCCACCTCCTACTATGTCGTGCAGCGCACCTGCCAAACCAAGCTGTTTATGCCTAAGCTAGCCAGCTTTACCTTCTGGGCTTGGCAATTAGTCATCCTATCAGCAGCTGTTTCCTTACCTTTAGGCTTTACACAAGGTAAAGAGTACGCTGAATTAGAATGGCCAATTGACTTG
>JAIQBT010000062.1 GCA_020035195.1 Methylotenera sp. | reverse complement strand
GCGCAATACGTGACAGGGCTGGCCAATGTCTTGGCCACCCAGCAGGCAAACCCAGCATTGCGACATGTATTTTTTCTCTCCAGCACGCGCGTGTTTGGCTATGATGCCGGCGAATGGTTGGATGAATCGGCAAGCGTCAAGCCCGGTGATTTTGGCGGTGAGCGTTTATTAGAAGCCGAGCGCTTATTGGCAGGACTGGCTTGCTCGTCCACAGCATTAAGATTGTCTGGTATTTATGGGCCGGGTCGGCTGCGCATGATTCGGCTGGCGACTAGCCAAGCTTGGCCACAACAAAACAGTTGGAGCAATCGCATACACTGTGACGATGCGGCGGCTTTCACGGTGTATCTGCTGGAACAAGTGTTGGCTGGCAAGCCTATTTTGCCGTGTTACATTGTCAGTGATGACGCGCCTGCCACCCTGTATGAGGTATTGGCTTGGTTGACGGGACAATTGCAATTAAGTATGCCGCAGCATGAGCAGCAGGCCTTGACGGGCAAACGTTTATGCAATCGTTTAATGCGCTCGACCGGCTATCGGTTAATGTACCCAAATTTTCAGTTAGGCTACCGTGCTTTATTGGATAGCCTGGCTACAGGCTAATGACTCTGTCGATTTAGAAACCATGCGGTGAGGCTCATTCTGGCTCTGTGGGTAGGCAATACTTCGTGGTAAAAACTGTCAGATAAAAAGACCAGCAATCGCCCTGCGATGGGCGCGATGTCTAAATGTGCCACCCCCAATTTAGCGATGCCATCGGCATTTAAATGCAGCCTTAGGTAGCCGCCATCTTGCGCTAGCCAATCTTGGTTTAAGTAGAGGATGCAGCTGATTTGCCGTTGTGCTAGATGGCTGTCGCCATTAATTTGAAATCTGTCTAAGTGTTTGGGGTAGGCGCTGCCTATTGGGTAGAGCGCCAAATGGCATTCTAGGCTGTGCAAGCCTAAATACAGTTGCTGATTAAGCTGGCAGCGCAAACCTTCCATTTGATTAAAGTATGCCAGTTGCGCTTCGCTGGCATGGGTTTCATCCAGCCAATGTATGCTATCGCCTCGCAAGCTGACCTGAAGCTTAGTGCTTGCGCGCCCAGTTTTGGCAGCCTGCATAATGTCGCCCTGGTTGAGGTGGTCGATCTCAGCGGCCAAGGCCAGCACCGCCGCTGGGCTTATAAAATTATCCAGCACACAATAGCCATTTTCTAAGATTTGACTCAAGGGGTGGGCGTGGGCGGGGATCAAATGCTGAGTCGACATGGGTTCATTATAGCGTTAGTCGTTTGCGCCCACCGCCACAATCAGCTAAAATCCCGCAAGTTTGAAAATTAAGCTAATGTTTTGTTGCAAAGCGCTTAAGACAACAACAAAAATACAGGCGGTTAGCTCAGTTGGTTAGAGCGCTTGGTCGACATCCAAGAGGTCAGCAGTTCGAGTCTGCTACTGCCTACCAGATATGCCAGTAAAAGCCGTTAATTAACGGCTTTTACTATTTAATATGAGAATGCTATGCCCATAATTCGTTTGCCAGATGGCTCTGAACGTAGTTTTCCAGTTTCCGTTACGGTGGCCGATGTGGCTATGAATATTGGTGCTGGTTTGGCTAAAGCGGCCTTGGCTGGCAAAGTTAATGGTGAGTTGGTGGATACCTCCTACCTCATTACGCAAGATGCCGATTTGGCCATCATTACCGACAAAAGTGATGAGGGTTTGGATATCATTCGTCATTCCACCGCGCATTTATTGGCGTATGCGGTAAAAGCCTTATTCCCCGATGCGCAAGTGACCATAGGCCCAGTCATAGAACATGGCTTCTTTTATGATTTTTCATACAAGCGTGCTTTTACCCCGGACGATTTAATCGCTATAGAAAAGAAAATGACTGAGCTGGCCAAGAAAGACGAGCCAGTGACGCGTAAAGTCTTGCCACGCGATGAAGCGGCGGCCTACTTTAAATCCATAGATGAGCATTACAAAGCGGAAATCATCGCTAGCATTCCTGCCGGTGAAGACGTTTCGCTCTACACCGAAGGTGATTTCACCGATTTGTGCCGTGGCCCGCATGTGCCTAATACCGGAAAGTTGAAAGCTTTTAAGTTAATGAAGCTCGCCGGTGCTTATTGGCGCGGCGACAGTAATAATGCAATGTTGCAGCGCGTGTACGGCACGGCTTGGCGGAATAAAGAAGAGTTGGAAGCCCACCTGTTTCAGTTAGAAGAAGCGGAAAAGCGTGACCACCGTAAGTTGGGCAAGCAGTTGGATTACTTCCACATGCAAGACGACGCGCCTGGTATGGTGTTCTGGCACCCGCGTGGTTGGAGCCTATGGCAAGAAGTCGAACAGTACATGCGCAAAATGTTTCGTGACTTCAATTACCAAGAAGTGCGCACACCGACCATCATGGACAGAACCTTATGGGAGAAGTCTGGCCATTGGCAAAACTACCGTGATGGCATGTTTGTAACGTCATCCGAAAGCCGTGATTATGCGGTCAAGCCCATGAATTGCCCGGGTCACGTGCAGATTTTTAACAGCACGCTGCACAGTTACCGCGATCTGCCTTTGCGCTTGGCGGAATTTGGCTCTTGCCATCGCAATGAACCATCTGGATCGCTGCACGGCTTGATGCGCGTGCGAGGCTTTACCCAAGACGATGCGCATATTTTCTGCGCTGAAAATCAAGTTGAAGCCGAAGTCGCTGATTTTATTAAAATGCTTTACCAAGCCTACGGTGATTTTGGCTTTACCGATGTGTTGGTAAAGTTGTCCACCCGTCCTGAGAAGCGCATAGGTAGCGATGAAGATTGGGACAAAGCCGAAACCTCTTTGGCTAATGCGCTTAAATTAAATAACTTAGATTTTGAGTACCAACCCGGTGAAGGTGCATTTTATGGCCCAAAAATTGAATTCACCTTAAAAGACTCATTAGGTAGGTTGTGGCAGTGCGGCACCATACAGCTAGACCCCAATTTGCCCGAACGTTTAGGCGCCGAGTATGTGGCGGAAGACAACACGCGTCAACGCCCGGTGATGTTGCATAGGGCGATAGTGGGCTCCATGGAGCGCTTTATAGGTATATTGATAGAGCATTATGCTGGCGCCATGCCGCTTTGGTTAGCGCCGGTGCAGGTGGTGGCATTGAACATTTCTGAAAACCAAGCCGATTACGTGCGCCAAGTGGTTGAAATGCTGAAGAAAAATGGCATACGTTGTGAATTTGACTTGAGAAATGAGAAGATAACCTATAAAATACGCGAACATAGTATGCAAAAAATGCCTTACCTACTAGTAGCAGGTGAGCGTGAGATGCAAACAGGACATGTGGCCGTGCGTAACAGAAAAGGCGAAGACTTAGGTTCTATGCCGATTGAAGCGCTAATTGAGCGCTTAAAAGCAGAGGTTGAAACCAGAGTTTAGCTTACATAACTTGCCATCATTGATGCGTAAGTCATGAAATTTCTGATCATGCGCGGCTTAATTATTTGGAGAATTTGATATAGCACAGGACAAAGAAACACGAATTAATGGCGATATAACTGGATCGCAAGTTCGTTTGGTGGGCATAGACGGTGAGCCCTTAGGTATCATGTCTTTAACTGAAGCCTTTGCGAAAGCCGAAGAAGCGGATATCGACCTTGTCGAAATTGCGCCTAATGCTGAGCCGCCTGTGTGCAGGTTGTTGGATTACGGTAAGTTTAAATACGCTGAAAGTAAAAAGCAGCACGAAGTTAAGCTTAAGCAAAAGCAAGTAAGCATTAAAGAGGTTAAATTTCGCCCCGGTACCGATGATGGCGATTACGCAATTAAAGTGCGTAACATCATTCGATTTATACAAGACGGTGATAAAGCGAAAATTACCTTACGTTTTAGGGGTCGTGAGATTACCCATCAAGAATTCGGTTTGGCTTTACTTAGACGGGTAGAGGCAGACACAAAAGACGTCGCAGTGGTGGAGCAGTTTCCAAAAATGGAAGGCCGCCAAATGGTGATGGTGCTAGGGCCACCTAAAAAAACCTAAGCAGTTTTAGTAAGATCCCGAGTGATACGGCTTAACGGCATGCCTAAGCACTCATAACTTAAGTTCAAGGAGAACAAAATGCCAAAAATGAAAACCAAGAGCGGCGCTAAAAAGCGCTTCAAATTCTTGGGTAACGGTAAAGTGAAACGCACGCACTCTCACTTACGCCATATCCTAACCAAAAAGACCACCAAGCAAAAGCGTAAACTACGCGGCACGGCGATCATCTCACCAACTGACGTCAAACGCGTTCGCGCAATGATGCCAACACGATAAGGAGACCGATATGCCTAGAGTAAAACGTGGTGTCATCGCTCGCGCAAGACACAAGAAAGTGTTAAAAGCCGCTAAGGGTTACCGTGGTCGTCGTAAAAACGTTTACCGCGTTGCCAAGCAAGCGGTAATGAAAGCCGGTCAATACGCATACCGTGACCGTAGACAGAAAAAACGTCAATTCCGCACCTTGTGGATCGCCCGTATTAATGCGGGTGCTCGTGAGTGTGGTTTAACTTACAGTCGCTTCATGAATGGCTTGAAAAAAGCAGCCGTGGAAGTGGATCGTAAAGTGTTGGCAGATTTAGCAGTATTCGACAAAACAGCATTCGCTCAATTTGTTGATATGGCTAAAAAAGCCTTGGCAGTTTAGTCAGCACACTTATTTAAAAATAAGTATAAAAAAGAGGCTTAGGCCTCTTTTTTTTGCTGTAAAATTATGCACTTAAATAAAAATACAGTTTATTAAAGATCCCTATTTACATGACAGATTTAACGCATTTAATTTCTCAGGCGCAAGCGGATTTTTCAGCCAGCGCCAATATGAACGATTTGGAAATTGCTAAAGCTAAATACTTAGGTAAAACCGGTTTATTGACCGATGCCCTAAAAGGCTTAGGTAAACTAAGCAATGAAGAGCGTCCGGCAGCAGGGGCAGCCATTAATGTGGTTAAACAAGCTGTAGAAGCTGCGCTTAGCGCACGCCGTGAAGCTTTGCTTAACGCGGAGCAGGCTAAGCAGTTAGCGCAAGAGTCTATAGATGTTAGCCTACCAGCACGCGCGCAATCGCAAGGTGGTTTGCACCCAGTCACGCTAACCCTGCAACGCATTGAGCAATTATTCCATTCCATTGGGTTTGAGGTGGCGACCGGTCCTGAAATAGAAACCGATTTTTATAACTTCACTGCCCTTAATATTCCAGAAGACCATCCAGCCCGCGCAATGCACGATACTTTCTACATAGACGAAGCTAATGTGTTGCGCACCCACACCTCGCCGGTACAAGTGCGTTACATGGAAAATGTCCTTAAAAGCAATAAAACACCGCCACTGAAAATCATCGCGCCTGGGCGAGTTTATCGCGTGGATTCGGATGCTACCCATTCGCCTATGTTTCATCAAGTGGAAGGTCTGTGGGTAGACGAAGACATTAGCTTCGCTAATCTAAAAGGCGTGGTGCAAGACTTCTTGCAAAAATTCTTTGAACGTGACGATTTAACCGTGCGTTTTCGACCGTCTTTTTTCCCTTTTACCGAACCGTCTGCTGAAATGGACATGAGCTGGAATGGCGGTTGGCTAGAAATTGGCGGTTGCGGCATGGTGCACCCTGAGGTGTTTAAGCACGTGAATATAGACAGCGAAAAATACCGTGGATTCGCTTTTGGATTAGGCGTGGAGCGCTTAACCATGTTGCGCTATGGCGTGAATGATTTACGCCATTTCTTTAATAATGATTTGCGTTTTTTAAGTCAGTTCAAATAGCGCAACACAGCACTCCGCTTACTTCTACAGTTAAGGTAAAAAGCATTATGCAGTTTTCAGAAAATTGGTTACGCAGTCTAGTTACTACAGATTTAGACAGCCAGGCATTAAGTCATGCTTTAACCATGGCCGGTCTAGAAGTTGAAGATATGCAGCCGGTTGCCGCTCCTTTCGATAAAGTGGTGGTGGCGAAAATTATCAGTGTGGCGAAACACCCGGATGCCGATCGCTTGCAAGTCTGCACGGTTGACGTGGGCTTGCCCCAGCCTATACAAATCGTCTGTGGTGCTGCCAATGCACGCGCTGGCTTGGTCGCCCCTTGTGCATTGGTGGGTGCAGAATTGCCTGGCATCAGCATTAAGCAAGCAAAAGTGCGTGGCGTTGATTCGTTCGGCATGATGTGTTCGTCTAAAGAGTTGGGCTTAACGGCAGAAGCCAGCGGTTTGCTGGAGTTAGACAACGCTGCACCTATAGGCCAAGACATACGGCAATATTTGGATTTAGATGACCATGTGTTGACCCTCAAATTGACGCCTAACCGCAGTGACTGCTTAAGTCTTGTTGGTATAGCCCGCGATGTGGCAGCGATCACGGGTGCGCCTACCTGTTTTGAAGAAATCATAGAGGCACCTAGTGAAGCCGCTAAAACTCAAGCAGTTTCAGTGATTGAGCAAGCCGCGTGCCCGCGCTATTGCGGTCGAGTAATCAGCGGACTGAATGCTAAAGCCAGCACGCCTGCGTGGATGGTTAAGCGTTTAGAGCGCAGTGGTTTACGCAGCATCAATGTGCTGGTTGATGTCACCAACTACGTGCTGTTGGCCTTAGGCCAACCCATGCATGCGTTTGATGCAGCTAAGCTAAAGGGCGATATAAGCGTCCGTTTTGCAAAGCAGAATGAAGTTATCACCCTGTTGAACGAGCAAGCAGTCAGCCTAAAAGCCGATGATTTGGTGATTGCTGATAGCAGTGGGGCCATTGCCTTGGCAGGCATTATGGGTGGTCTGGCGACCTCAGTTGACGATGAAACCACCAGCGTGTTTTTAGAAAGTGCGTATTTTAGCCCATCAGCCATTGCCGGTAAGGCGCGTAGATTGGGTTTAAGCACAGACTCATCGTATCGTTTCGAGCGCGGCGTGGATTTTGCCAACACCCGTTTAGCTTTAGAATTCGCCACGCAGTTAATTAAACAATTGTGCGGTGGCTCGGTCGGCGAAATCACTGAAATTACTGGGGTGTTGCCTGCCAGGTTTGCCGTTAAGTTGCGCTTAAGTCGCTTGGTGTCAGTCCTAGGCATTCCTTTTGCTGAGGAAAAAGTAGCGCAATTACTGACGCAGTTAGGCTTTTCATACACGCTAAGTGCATCTGTGTTTACCGTGGTGCCGCCGACTTACCGCTTTGACATCAGCATAGAAGAGGATTTGATAGAGGAAATTGCCCGTCTTCACGGCTACGACCACATTCCTGCTATGGCTCCTGTTGCAAACTTAAGCATGTTGGCAGCGCCAGAGGCGCGTGCGCATCAGAATAAATTGCGCGATCGATTGGTTTCAGCGGGTTATCAAGAATTGGTTAACTACAGCTTTGTTGATGAGGCATGGGAAACTGAATTGCTGGCAAACGCTCAGCCTATTAAGCTTAAGAACCCCATCGCTAGCAATTTAAGTGTGATGCGCAGCAGTTTGTGGGGTGGCTTATTGGATAGCTTGGTATACAACCTCAATCGTAAACAAGACAGGGCGATGATGTTTGAGCTAGGGGCTAGTTACCATTATGCGGATGCGAAAAAGTTAAGCTTTGTGGAAAGCACGCGGATAGCTGGTTTGGCTTACGGCAGTGCAAAACCAGAGCAATGGGGACTCAATTCATCAGACGTCGATTTCTTTGAAATCAAGGCCCACGTAGATACCTTGCTTGCTGATGCCTGTGCTGGTAAAACACTTAGCTATGAAAAAGCCGAGCACAACGCATTGCACCCAGGACAAACCGCACGCATTACTTTGGATGGTATTAATATAGGTTGGATAGGTAAATTGCATCCAAAATGGCAGCAGCATTATGGCTTAACTAAAAGTACGTTCTTGTTTGAACTGGACGTTGATGCTGTATTAAACAGACGCATTCCAGCCTACCAAGAGGTGTCTAAATTACTGCCGGTGCGTCGCGATTTAGCCGTGGTGGTGGATGAGGATTTAGCCGTGAGCGCGCTACTGGCAAGCATTAAAAAAGCGAATATTGCCATGCTCATGGACGTGGCCTTGTTCGATATTTACCAAGGTTCAGGCATCGCTGAAAACAAAAAAAGCCTTGCATTATCAGTACTTATGCACGATACTCAAAAAACTTTAACGGATAGCGATGCCGATGCGGTCATGGCCAATCTGCTACAATTATTAGAAAATGACTTTAACGCCGTATTAAGAAATTAGCTCACAGATGTGGGCTGTTTTTTATGCAGCACAACGCTTTATAAATTAGAAATTGAGCCTTAACTAGGCTAGCAAAGAATGGGAGTGGGGTATGACCTTAACAAAAGCTGAACTTGCGGATTTGCTCTACGAGCAAGTTGGTTTAAACAAGCGCGAAGCTAAAGACATGGTTGAGGCTTTTTTTGAAGAAGTGCGCATTGCGCTAGAGGCTGGTGACAGCGTTAAATTATCGGGTTTTGGTAATTTTGAGTTGCGTAAAAAATCAGAGCGCCCCGGCCGTAACCCAAAAACAGGTGAAGAAATACCTATTTCCGCACGCCGTGTTGTTACCTTCCATGCCAGCCAAAAATTAAAAGCCAAGGTTGAGGCCAACTACCAGAATTAACGCCAACCTCATGATTGAGGCTGGATTAATGGACTATCCATTTAAGTGTTAAATGAGAAAAATGCAGCATGAGTGAGCCAGTGCCAAAATTGCAGTTGCCACCTATCCCCGCCAAGCGTTATTTTACGATAGGTGAGGTGAGTGAGCTTTGCGGAGTTAAGCCACACGTGCTGCGTTATTGGGAGCAAGAGTTTACTCAGCTTAAGCCGGTTAAACGCCGCGGCAACCGTCGCTATTATCAACATCACGAAGTGTTATTAATACGCCGTATACGTGAGTTGCTATACGAACAAGGCTTTACCATCAGTGGTGCCCGCAATCGCCTGGAAGCTGCAGATACCGAGCTAAGCAAAACGCTAGGCAACCCATCCAGTGCGCAGTTGGAATTACCAGTAAGTTCAGTGGGCGGTGCGCCTGCCTACGATTTTGCTAAAGCCAAGCTTGAGCTGCAAGCCGTCATCCAGTTGCTGCGCGCTTAAAAATTTACGCTTATTTTCTTAGCTCTTTTTAAAGTACTCGGCCTTTTGCGTTATAATGGCGCCCTGTTTTGACCTAGTCAGAGCATCGGTTCGGGGCATAGCGCAGCCTGGTAGCGTACTAGTCTGGGGGACTAGGGGTCGCAAGTTCGAATCTTGCTGTCCCGACCAAAAATTAAATCATGGCTTACAGTAGTTGCTGTAAGCCATTTTTTTTACGCCTGTTAGGCTGCAAAGTCGCTACAATAACGAGCTATAAATTCCTTATTGGGCCATGCCCACTGATAGACTATGTCGCGTCCAACCTCAGTTCAAATACGCTTAGATGCCTTCAGGCACAATTATCGAACGGCTAAAGCACTGTGGCCTGGGAAAGCCATGGCGGTCATCAAGGCCAATGCTTACGGGCACGGCGCAGTGCATTGCGCACGGGCGCTTGCCAATGAAGCAGACGGTTTTGCCGTGTCCAGCCTTGAGGAGGCCATGCAACTGCGTGACGCAGGCTTGACTGACCCTATATTGTTGTTAGAAGGTTTCTTTACTGCGCAGGAGTTGACGTACATAGCCGAACAAGACTTGTGGATAGTGGTGCATGCCCAATGGCAGGTGGACATATTGATGGCAGCCAAGTTGGCGCGTCCTCTGCATGTTTGGCTGAAAATGGACAGCGGCATGCACAGGCTAGGCTTGTCTCCAACAGATTATAGACTTGCGCGCGGTCAGTTGGATGGGCATAAAAATGTGGCTAGCATGGTGCCTATCACCCACTTAGCCAATGCCGATAATCTCAGTAGCGATCATGCCATGCAACAGGCCGTTCTTTTCCAATCCACCTTGGCTGCTTTGCCAGCTTGCCGTGCGAGTAGTTTGGCAAATTCTGCCGCCTTATTGGCTTGGCCACAATTAAGGCAGGCCATAGGCAGCAAACAGCATTGGTCCAGACCGGGCATTATGCTGTATGGCGCACACCCAATCATCCAGTCAGCGCAAACCAATCCATTGGAGCCGGTGATGCATTTCAATTCACGCATTATTGCACTACGCCAGCTTGAAAAAGGCGATGCCATAGGCTACGGCAGTCTGTTTACTGCAGACAAAGCCATGCGTGTTGGGGTGGTGGCCTGCGGCTATGCGGACGGCTACCCCAGATCAGCCAAAACGGGAACGCCTATGGCCGTCGACGGTCAGATCACCCAGTTACTAGGTCGTGTATCCATGGACCTGTTGTATGTGGATTTAAGTGCTATCCAGACTGCAGGTATTAATAGCCCTGTCGAATTATGGGGTAAACAGGTGCCAGCTAACATGGTGGCGCAAAGCGCAGGAACCATTGCTTATGAGCTTTTTTGCAACACTAAGCGCGCCCATTTTGATTACTTTGATCCAGCCAATATTTAATTTAACTTCATTCACCTTTAAGGTTTTATATGCACGTTATTCAAACAGTAAATGCACCGGCAGCCATAGGCCCATACTCTCAAGGCATGGTGGTCGGTGATCTATTATTCACTTCTGGGCAAATTGCCTTAAGGCCTGACGGCAGCTTGAACGATGGCGACATCGTTGTGCAAACTAGCCAAGTATTAGCAAATTTAAAAGCCGTGATTGAAGCCGCCGGTGCAGACATGTCCAAGGTTGTTAAAACCACTGTTTTTCTAAAAAACTTAGATGATTTTGTCTCCATGAACACGGTGTATGGCGAAGTGTTTGCGGGCCATACGCCGGCACGTTCAACCGTGCAGGTGGCTAAGTTGCCACGTGACGTCTTGGTGGAAATTGAAGCCATCGTTTCACTGCGCTAAAAATATAGGCGCTCGCCTTTAGCCATTTACACATTAAGGAAGATATATGGCATTGGATTTATTTAGCCCGGTTAAGCTAGGCGCTATTGCGCTGAAAAATCGCATGGTGATGGCACCATTAACCCGCAATAGGGCTGTTGCTGGCGGTCTGCCCCAAGCCATGAATGTGACCTATTATGAACAGCGGGCCACGGCCGGTTTAATCATCAGTGAAGCCACACCCATCAGCCCTATGGCGCACGGCTACCCGGCCTTGCCCGGCATATATACCGACGCGCAAGTGGCTGCTTGGGAAAAAGTCACGGATGCGGTGCATGCTAAGGGCGGAAAAATCGTGATGCAGCTATGGCACGTGGGGCGTATTTCACACCCCAGTTTATTGCCTAATGAGGCTTTGCCTGTGGCCCCTTCAGCGATTAAACCTGCCGGTAAAGCGTTTACCTACCAAGGCTTGGTGGATTACATAACGCCACGCGCCTTGGTAGCAAGTGAGTTGCCAGCCATCGTGGCGGATTATGTTCTAGCCACAAAAAATGCATTGGCAGCAGGCTTTGATGGGGTGGAGGTGCATGCGGCCAATGGTTATTTATTGGATCAATTCCTGCGGGATGGTTCTAATCAGCGCACGGATAATTACGGTGGCAGTTTTGAAAACCGCAGCCGCTTGTTGTTGGAAGTTTTATTGGCAGTCATTGCTGTTGCAGGTGCGGGCAGGGTGGGCTTGCGACTGTCGCCGGTGAATCCGTTTAATGACATGATAGACAGCCAGCCGCAAGCCTTGTTTAGCCATGTGGTCGATGCTATTAATCCACTAAATTTGGCCTATTTGCACGTGGTGGAAGGCGGCATACATGGCGGTGGCATTGCCGCCCCGTTTGACTTTGCTAGCTTACGTCAACGTTGCACTAGCCCTTACATGGCCAATTTATCCTACGATAAAGCCCGCGGTAATGCAGCTATTGCTAGCGGCCATGCCGATGCCGTGGCCTACGGTGTGCCGTTTATTGCTAACCCGGATTTGGTGGAGCGTTTTAAACAAGATGCCAGGCTTAATCAAGCCGACCCTAAAAGTTTTTACGGCGGAAGTGAGCTGGGTTACACCGATTACCCGTTTTTATCCGCCTAATGAGTATTTAGCCCATGCATAAACCCGCAATTACCCAAGTTCCCATTAACGCTACCATAGCCGCACGTTGGAGCGGTCGGGCTTACGCCGCGCAGCAGGATGTTAGCCCTGTGCAATTAACAGCCTTGTTAGAAGCGGCCCGTTGGGCGCCGTCTTGTTTTGGGGATCAACCGTGGCGTTTTATCATTTGGCATAAATCCAGCGACAAGCAGGCATGGCAAGCCGCATTTGATTGCTTGTCAGCCGGCAATCAAAGCTGGGTTAAAGATGCGCCCGTATTAATCTTACTCTGTGCTAATAGCGTGTTTAACCATAACCAGCAGCCCAATCGTTGGGCCCAATACGATTGCGGCGCAGCTGCTGAAAACTTATGCTTGCAAGCCACCGGCATGGGATTGAGCGCGCACCAATTGGGTGGCTTTGACGTCGATTTGGCCAGGGAAAAATTCAAGGTACCCGAGCCATTTAGTTTGATGAGCATGATCAGTGTGGGCTACCCAGGTGATCTTAATGCCTTAAGTGTCGAAGCTTTAGCGCGCCAACAAGCTGGCCGATCAAGGCG
>JAIQBT010000069.1 GCA_020035195.1 Methylotenera sp. | reverse complement strand
TCATTTGTAGATGATTTAGGTGCCGATTCGCTTGATACTGTTGAATTGGTAATGGCGCTAGAAGAAGAATTTGACTGCGAAATTCCAGACGAAGAAGCGGAAAAAATCACTACGGTTCAATTAGCGATTGATTACATCAATACCAACCTAAAATAAATACAAATGTATGCTCGCTACTGAGAGCTTGTTTATGCGCAAGAACTAAACTATTCAGTAGCACAGATACATTAAAACCCAGAAATCATTTAACAATTTTTGTCTAAGATTTCTGGGTTAACTTTTTCTAAGAGCTTATTCTTATGTCTAAACCTGCAAATAAACGTCGCGTTGTTGTCACTGGCCTTGGGGTCGTATCGCCGGTAGGCATTGGTGTGAATGCAGCCTGGACTAACCTGGTCGCAGGCAAATCAGGCATCTCACAAATCACCAAATTTGATACCACGGCTTTTGCCTCCACCATAGCAGGCGAAGTCAAAGACTTTAATGCGGAAGATTTTATCTCGGCCAAAGATGCCAGGCGCATGGACACCTTTATCCAGTATGGCTTAGCCGCAGGTATAGAAGCATTTAAAGACTCTGGCCTAGAAGTAACAGAACAAAACGCCGAACGTATAGGAGTCTCTATAGGATCAGGTATAGGCGGCATTCAGCTCATTGAAGATACCGATGTGCTATACAAAGAATCTGGCCCACGAAAAATATCGCCATTCTTTATCCCTGGCACCATCATCAACATGATTTCAGGTAATTTAAGCATAATATTTGGCTTAAAAGGCCCTAACGTAGCTATTGTTACAGCTTGTACTACAGGTACACATTCGATAGGCGATGCCTCACGCATGATTGAGTACGGTGATGCTGATGTGATGATTGCTGGTGGTGCGGAATCCGCCATTACGCAATTAACGGTTGGTGGCTTTGCTGCATCCAGAGCGCTGTCTACACGCAACGACGACCCGGCAACGGCAAGCAGACCATGGGATAAGGATAGGGATGGCTTTGTTATAGGCGAGGGTGCCGGTGTAATGGTGCTGGAAGAATACGAGCATGCAAAAAAACGTGGGGCAAAAATTTACGCGGAACTTAGTGGCTATGGCATGAGTGCAGACGCCTACCACATGACTGCCCCCAATATGGATGGACCACGCAGATCCATGGTCAATGCCATAAATAATGCGGGTATAGCCCCTAACGATATCCAATTCATCAATGCCCATGGCACATCAACACCGCTGGGCGATGCCAATGAAACCAATGCAATCAAAGCCGCATTCGGGTCACACGCTTACAAGTTATTAGTTAATTCGACCAAATCCATGACTGGCCATTTGCTTGGTGGGGCAGGTGGCTTAGAATCAGTGTTTACGGTACTGTCTATTTACAATCAAATATCACCACCTACCATCAACATTTTCAATCAAGACCCAGAGTGCGATTTAGATTTTTGTGCCAACACCGCACGCGACATTAAAATTAACTACGCATTAAAAAATAATTTTGGATTTGGTGGCACAAATGGCAGTTTGGTGTTCAGAAAAATATAAACGCCAGTCGTATTGGTTTCTATCTAGCCTGTGAGTTTTTCAATCACAGGCTTTTTTGTTAATTTCATCCACACATGGCTGGTGAATTCATGGTTCTATGGTTTAATTATAGCTTATGCAAGCTAGACCAACTTATATAATTAATGGTGATTTAAGCCAAACCATAACGCCATTAGATCGTGGCTTGGTTTATGGTGACGGCGTCTTTCGCACCATGCAGACGCGTGGCGGCATGCCACTTAACTGGCCATTGCATTACCAAAAATTAGTCGCCGACTGCGCAGCCATAGGTTTGGTTTGCCCAAGTGCAGAATTGCTTATGCATGACTTTTTGCAACTGCTGCTTGAGCCTGATTTAAACAGCAATCAACTGGCCGTAGCAAAAGTTATTATCACCAGAGGGGAAGGGGAGCGTGGCTATAAAACCCCTGCAGTTACTTGTCCTAACCGCATATTGATCGTATCGTCCATGCCTTTTTACGCTGAAGTAAATTACGCAACGGGTGTTGATTTGCATTTGTGTGAATTGCGCTTAAGCGTGCAAGAAAAATTAGCCGGCATTAAGCATCTAAATCGCTTAGAAAATGTTATGGCGCGCATGGAGTGGCGAGATGATGGCGTTTTTGATGGTCTATTATTGGACCAGCAGGATAACGTCATTGAATGCACCATGGCCAACGTATTCGCGCGCTTTGGCAATCAATTGCTTACCCCAGATTTAAGCCGGTGTGGGGTGTCAGGCATCACGCGTGAACGGATAGTGAGCTTAGCCGCCGTATTGAATTTAAGCGTGCAGGTATGCCAATTGCCGTTAAAGCGCTTCATGCAAGCCGATGAAATTATCCTATGCAACAGCCTTTTTGGTGCTTTTCAAGTAAGGACTATCAAGAGCAGTCGCTGGTCCCAGCAAGCCTTAGCCAAAAACTTTAGAGACTTATTGGCGCATGATTAGGCGCATAAAGAATTGGCTATGGCTAAGCTTTTTATTTGCTAGCATCTTGCTCGCAGGTCTCGTTTACTATTCGACTTCGCCACTAAAGCTGCAGCCAAATAGCCAGGAAATTAGCATACAAGCCAACAGTGGCTTAAAAAGTATCGCTAAGCAACTGGTTAATCAAGGCGTTCTGAATGACCCATGGCGCTTTATATTAATTGCGAAGTTACTAAATAAAGAGGCCTATCTGCAAGCCGGTGACTACACCTTGAATAAAAATGTAACACCCTACCAATTATTACTTTCTCTTAATCATGGTAAAACAACCCAAGCCAGCATCACTTTTATTGAAGGCCATAATTTTTTCCAGTTGCAAGAAAAAATTAGAAAAAATGATGCGCTGAAGCAAACATTAAGCAATGTGTCGGAAGCGGAGATAATGCGCTCATTGAACTCGCAGTATAGCGTCGCAGAGGGTTTATTCTTCCCTGATACCTTTTACTTCGATCGCAATACAAGCGATGCGGCCATTTTGCAACGCAGTTATTCGTCTATGCAAACCAAGTTAGCAAAGGCTTGGGAGAGGAGGGGTGCGAACCTACCCTATGAAAACAGTTACCAGGCACTAATCATGGCTTCCATCGTTGAAAAAGAAACGGGTAAGGCAAGCGAGCGAGCCATGATAGCAGGTGTATTCATTAATCGCTTACGCATCGGTATGCGCCTACAAACTGACCCTACGGTTATCTATGGCATGGGTAGACAGTACGACGGCAATATACGCAAAAAAGATTTGTTATCCGACACCCCTTACAACACATACACCCGTGCCGGCTTACCTCCTAGCCCTATAGCCATGCCGGGGTTAGCTTCGATAGAGGCGGCATTACATCCAGCAAAAACAAAAGCCTTGTACTTTGTGGGCAAAGGTGACGGCAGTCATGTGTTCTCTAACAATCTAACGGAACACAATGCCGCGGTAATTAACTACCAATTGAAAAATAATAAATGACCCTAAATCATCAGAATTGAAAGCACAATGTCAGGAAAATTCATCACTTTAGAAGGTATGGATGGGGCCGGTAAGAGCACCCACATCCCGCATATCATCGCTATTTTGCAAGCGCAAGGGCACGAAGTCATCTCAACCAGAGAGCCCGGCGGCACAAGCTTGGGCGAACGCTTGCGTGAACTGGTGTTACACGAACCCATGCGTGCGGACACTGAAGCTCTATTGATGTTTGCAGCCCGTCAAGAGCATATCGAATGCGTTATTAAGCCAGCTCTAGCAAGGGGTGCGTATGTACTGTCAGATAGATTTACAGATGCCACGTACGCCTATCAATGCGGCGCTAAAGGAGTGGCTGCCAATAAAATTGAAGCATTGGAGCAGTGGGTGCAAGGGGATTTTCAGCCTGACCTAACCCTATTATTCGATGTGCCGGTTGAAGTTAGCGTACAAAGGTTACGTGCAGCGCGTAGTCCAGATAAATTTGAACGTGAGAATGCTGATTTTTTCTCACGGATACGGCAGGCTTATTTGCAGCGCGCCGCTGAAAATCCAGTGAGATTTCGAGTAATAGACGCCAATAAAACCTTAGCTGAAGTTAGCAAAGTCATTGAGGGTATCGTGCTAACCATATGTTAAATAAGAAAGATTTAAACTATTATCCCTGGCAAAACCAGCTTTGGCATAAACTAAATGCAAACACACAACAAAGGCCGCATGCCTACTTGATGCATGGGCCAGCCGGCATAGGAAAATTTGATTTTGCACGTTACTTTAGTAAAAGTTTATTATGCACGGAACAAGGCTCGAGCACTGCTTGCGGATTATGTGCCAGTTGCAATTGGTTTAATGAAGATAGCCATCCGGATTTTAAGCTTATCAGCCCTGAGCAAGAGGATGAAGGCGAGGGCGATACCGTAGCGCTAAAAAAAACCAAGAAAAAGACACAAATTTCAGTAACGCAAATTCGCGATCTCACTGACTTTACCGGCTTGTCCAGCCACCGCAGCGGTGGTATGCGGCTTATCCTAATTTACCCTGCCGAAGCGCTGAATAATGCGTCTGCCAATGCCTTGTTAAAAATGCTAGAGGAACCTGCACAGGGCGTGGTGTTTTTATTAGTCACTCACCAAATACAACGCTTGCTTCCAACCATCGTCAGTCGCTGCCAAAAAGTTAACATGCCCTTACCTAGCACTGCGGAATCGCTGTCCTGGCTGGCTGAGCAAGGTATAAGCAATGCCGAGCAACAGTTACAGTACTTTGCCGGCTCACCCTTAAAGGCCATGTCTGATACATTGCTATTTTCTCAGGCTAATGATTTTTTGCAGATGCTAATCAAAGGTGAGCAATTGAGTGCGCACATTGCTGCGCCAGCGTTAATGGCGCACTCTGCTGAAACAGGTATTGTTGCCTTGCAAAAATGGCTTTACGACCTTGTTTTAATTAAACAAGCAAAGGAAGTACGCTACCATAGCGCTCACGCAGATGCCATGAAAGTCCTGGCCGCCAAAGTAAATTTGGATAAATTAATGCAGCTAGAAAAGAAACTTAATGAATTGCGCAAACTTGCGCTGCATCCATTAAATCATGAATTGCAAATGGAGTCCTTGCTGGTGGGCTATACGCGAATTTTTTATAAGCCTAAGAGCCTTTAAAATAGACCGGTTAATAAAAGGCTATCAAGCATGAGGCGAGAAAATGAATAGTGATACGCTTAACATCACAGAGCAACTAGGCAATGGCAGCTTATTGTCATTGTCGTTTAAAGAAAAAGCTGCCCTGCATGCAGCCTATATGCCCTTCCTCCATGGAGGCGGATTGTTTATCCCAACGTACAAGCCGCTCAAAATGGGGGGCAATGAACATGGTTTTAAGTTTGATTGATGAGCCGCTTAAACTTAAGGTCACAGGTCATGTGGCTTGGATTTCATCCGCCAATCAAGGTGAAAAACCACAAGGTGCAGGCGTGCAGTTCAGTGAAAACGCTGCCCGTGAAAAAAATGAACATTTGCTTGGCGCCGCATTAAGGTCGTCGCGCCACACGCATGCCATGTAAAAAGCCAACAAAATACACCCCATAGACAAATAGCGAAAACCTAACACCATGCTCGTTGATTCACATTGCCACTTAAACTTCCCTGAATTACTCAAGGAACTTCCTGCAATCAAGCAAACCATGCGAGATAACCAGGTTGGCCATGCCTTATGCATTTCTGTGACGCTGGACGATTTTCCGCAGGTTCTAGCATTGGCCGAGTCGAATGATAATTTTTTTGCTTCCGTTGGCGTTCACCCAGATTATGAAAACATCAGTGAACCGACTGTGGATGAATTGCTTCGCTTAGCCGATCACTCTAAGATTATTGCCATTGGAGAAACCGGTCTAGATTACTTCAGGCTTACTGGCGACTTAGAGTGGCAACGCAATCGCTTTCGTACGCATATACAAGCGGCAGTTGTGTCAGGCAAGCCATTGGTTATACACACGCGCAATGCAGCAGAGGATACATTGCGTATCATGCGCGAGGAGGGGGCTGATAAAGTAGGTGGCGTCATGCATTGCTTTACAGAAAATTTAGCAGTTGCCGAGCAGGCCATGGAATTGGGTTTTTACATTTCAATTTCAGGTATCGTAACCTTTAAAAATGCGGCAACGGTTAAGGATGTAGCCAAAGCCATACCTTTAGATAGACTGCTAATTGAAACCGACTCACCTTACCTTGCACCCATGCCACATCGAGGAAAGACAAATCAGCCTGGTTTTGTGAGGTATGTTGCACAGGAAATTGCTGACTTACGTAAGGTATCATTGGAATGCATAGGTCAGGCATCAACGGCCAATTTTTTTCGGTTGTTTAAGCATGCGCATGCATGCAGTTAAAAATACAACAGTGGAACTTCGGCAAACGCTTAATCTTAGACCCATACGCTAGGCTTATTAGTACAAAAATGGCATAATAAACGCCGTTATATATTCTATTTTTTACAGGCAACATCATGAAAATTTTAAAACACCTTTGCTATACATTAGCAAGCATCGCTATTATGGCTACCAATTTCAATGTGGCTCACGCCGCTGGCGGCAAGAAAACATACACTGAGGACCAGTTTCTCACGGCTTTCAGCGGCAAATCTAAATCCATGGTTACGCAAAAGTTAGGCGCGCCATTCAAAAAAGATGCGTCAGTCAAACCGCAAGGGGCTACCAGCTTTTTAAACAGGGTGGGTGCTGATGAAAAAGGCTCTAAACGCGTTAATGTGGAAATGTGGTACTACAAAAATATAGTGAAATATGATGCTAGCCGCACCTATAAGGAAACGGAAATTACTTTCGTGAATGACAAGGTGATGAATATCGCATTTTTCAACAACAGATAACACGCTGATTCTAGCACCTAGTATTTATGTGAGGTTGAGCAACAGCTTAATTAAAGCCAAACCTAAGGTTTGGCTTTAATTTTATATATTATATTTCGCATAATGTATATTATGTAAAATTAATAATTAACCCACTTAAAGCAACCCACGCGTCTCAGTCGCAATCTCTTCTACTAAGGGTTTGTCGTGACTTAAGCTAGCCAGTGATAAGGCATGCTCTATTAAATGCTGCGCAGCTTTTTTATCGCCTAGACCAAGTTTAACCATGGCTAAGGATACATTTGCTTTTGCCTCATAGTAAACACCGCCTTGCTCCTTAGCAAACGCGATGATTTTATTCAGCGTTTTCTCAGCAGCTACGAAATTCTTGTCCAATGCATAATAGCGACCTAAAAGAATACTGGAATTAGCATATTGATCCAAAGTGCCCACGCTGCCATGTAAAAGATAGGCCTTTATTTGGTATTCAACGGCTAGGCTATGTTCATTTACTTCATGGTAAGTCATTGCCACCTTTTCAGAACTTTCACCACGCTCATTATCATTCGCCGCCAGCCTAAGGCTGATTAAGTAGTGCTCTAGGGCTAAGGTATATTGATGATTAGTGATGGCAATATCACCCATGGATGTGTAGGCTAATCTCTGCATGCCAAGATTGTTTATTGCTTTAGATTGCTGCAATGCCTTTTGATAAGCGACTAAGGCCAATTCAGCTTCTTTCGCCGCTTTGTGAGCGTTAGCGCTTAGAAATACCGCCACAATTTTATCTAGACCTTCCCTTGAGTTTCTTTCAGCCAATTCAAATATCCGAACAGCATTGGTAAAATCCCCTCTAACGGAATATGCGCGACCTTGACAAAGTAAAGCATCTTTGTCGCTGCTGTTAGTCGACAGCAGCTTGTTTGCATACGCGATAGCGGCCACGGCATCACCCTTTTCCAGCAGTTTATTACAGCCTTCTGCTGTATAGCTTTCAGCAAGAACATCGTTAAAAAACAATAATATAAATGTTGCAATTAAATATTTTTCTAGCTTATTCATCATCATTGCCTTCGTATTTATTTATCAGTTAAGAGCTGCATTAGTCCAGCTTCATCGAGTATGGTTAATCCCAGTGTTTTTGCTTGTTCTAGCTTGTTGCCGGCTTCACTGCCTGCAATAACGTAATCTGTTTTTTTCGACACACTACCGCTCACCTTAGCTCCCCTTGCCTCTATCAGCTCTTTTGCATTATCACGTGTAAGCGAGGTCAATGTCCCAGTTAATACAAATGTTTTTCCTGCCAGGTCGCTTAGCTGCGTTAGATTGCTATCGCTATCCGGCCAATGCAAGCCAGCATCAAGCAACTGCTTGATAACAGCCTGATTATGAGCTTCGGTAAAAAAATTCCTTATGGACTCTGCAACTATTGGGCCCACATCGTTAACAGCCAGCAAATCCTCATGGCTAGCGTGCATTAACTTGTTTAGGTTGGCAAAATGCCTAGCCAAATCCTTAGCCGTGGCCTCTCCAACATTACGCATACCTAAAGCATAGATAAATCGAGATAAGGTGGTGAACTTGCTTTTATTAAGCGCTTGCAGCAGATTCTCTGCAGACTTTGTAGCCATACGTTCTAGATTAGCCAGGGTTAGCAAATCTAATTGGTATATATCCGCCAATGTATGGATCAGCCCTACATCAACTAGTTGCTCTACCAGTTTCTCGCCTAGACCTTCGATGTCCATGGCACGTCTTGAGGCAAAATGTAGGATGGCTTGCTTACGCTGTGCCGGACAGAACAATCCCCCGCTGCAACGAGCAACCGCCTCATCCGCTTGCTTAATTATGTGGGAACCGCAATCTGGACAAAGTACAGGCATTTCGAAGCGCCTTGCAGTTATTGGGCGCCTTTCTTTAAGCACGCTGACCACTTCTGGTATCACGTCCCCTGCCCTGCGCACACTGACTGTATCTCCTATATACACGTCCTTGCGCCTGACCTCATCTTCATTGTGCAAGGTGGCATTGGTGACCGTGACTCCACCCACTGAAACTGGTGACAACCGTGCCACCGGTGTTATAGCACCTGTCCTGCCAACTTGAACGGTAATATCCTCAACAAGCGTAAGCGCCTCTTGCGCCGGAAATTTATGAGCGATGGCCCAGCGCGGTGCGCGCGAGACGAATCCCAGCTCGTCTTGCAGTTTAAATTGATTCACTTTATAAACCACACCATCAATATCAAAAGCTAAACCATCACGTAATAAACCCATTTTTTTATAATAGGCTTGCAAGCCTACCAGCCCAGAGACTACTGCTCGCGTTTGACTCACCGGAAACTGCAAACCAGCCAGGTAGTCCATGGCCATGCTATGGCTGGTTATGGCTGGTATACCCTGTGCTGCACCAAGGCCATAAGCAAAAAAACTTAATGGTCTAGTGGTGGTTATTTTTGCATCCAATTGCCGCAAGCTACCCGCGGCGGCATTTCTTGGATTGGCAAAAGTTTTGTCGCCCTTGGCTAACTGCATGGCGTTTAATTTTTCAAAATCCCGTTTAAACATCAGCACTTCACCACGCACTTCCAATAACGCGGGTGGATTTTGGCAATTTAAGCGCATGGGTATAGTCCGCAAGGTGCGAAGATTGTGCGTCACATCTTCCCCCGTGTAGCCATCACCTCGGGTCGCACCTTGCTTGAATAGCCCGTTTTCATAAGTTAAGGTAATGGCCAATCCATCAAATTTTGGCTCAACCGCGTATTCAATTTTATCGCACACTAAAGCTTCACGAATGCGCTTGTCAAAGGCCACCAACTCCTGATCTTCAAAGACATTGTTAAGGGATAGCATGGCTTGCTTATGGCCAATGCCAGCAAAGGCATTGCTAGCGATGCCACTAACACGTTGTGTTGGAGAATCCGCAGTCACCAGTTCAGGATGAGATTGCTCAAGCGCTCGCAAAGCCAGGAACAGCCTATCGTACTCGCTGTCTGGCACAGAAGGTGCATCTAGAACGTAGTACTCGTAGTCGAATTGCTCTAAGCTAGACCTTAATTTCTGGTGCTCTTGGATCGCGTCATCCGATGACGATCCTATACTTGCTTGGCTGTCGAATAATAGGCTTTGCTGCTCACTGCGATGCATTTATGAAAATAACCTAAGCGCAGCATCGGAGCCAGGCTCAATGCCTCTTGCAATCATGGCATCTTGAATGGAAAGAAGTTGTTGAAAGATTTGTTCAATCTGTAGGTCAGTTAAAATCTTATTGTTGGCATCTAACAATTGGCCGTTTAGCTCACCGGCTAACAACTGAGCCACTTTAACCATATGCTTGAAGGCGGACGCGCAGTCATCTACGCGAGGAATATCTAACTGAAATGTGGCATTTTTAATTAATGTATCGCTGACATTGTTAAGGCCTGCAAGCTGATGCTCCGCATTAAAAATAATGAATGAGGATTTCGCGCTGACAGCATTGATGGCTTGCAGGTAGCCCGCATCATTGACCTCCAGACCTTGCGCCTGGGCAAGCATTCTTAATTGACCTGCTGAAAAAGCACCCTGCTCACCATGGCTTAATTGAAAGCCCACTGTTTTATCCACCGCTATGCAAAATGCATCCAGCTCGCTTGCTTGCGCCTGTATTGCATCAATTTCCTGCGACTCTATGTCCGCATTGATTTTTAGTGCAAGATCAGTCACTGCTAGCTGAAAGCGGCTTAAGGTGCCGCGCGATACCGCGCCGCCTCTATCGGCCAATTGCATGCTACACGCCACTCTAAATACAGCTTGATGCACTGATGCGTTCGTTTCATTTAGCAAATGCCAACCATTATCCTTGTCCAGCGCGTGTAAAAGAAATGGTTTATCTAGACCATCAAATAAGCCAAGTGATGCTTCATTCAATGCAGCCATGGTTGATTCTTTAGCAAGGTATAACAAGGCAGTCGCATCGATATTATGCTTCAACATGGCTGGCAGGCCTGCACTGCCAGTTGGCACAACTGGCTCAGCGCTGGAATGATCATCTAAATCTGCTTCCAGGCCGCCTTGCTCCAGCTGCGCCAATGCAAGTTCCTCTTCACCGTCGAGCTGGACTTGCACATTAATTGTAAAATTATCCGCATCTTGCGCATCATCAAAATGGACAAGCCTATCGTCAAGGTCTTGTGTCGTATTAGCTTGCTGCTCAGTTATAGCTAGGGCACCTGTTTCTGGGAGCAATACGTCATGGCTTAACTCGCTAAAATGATTTTGCACCTGGCGATGAAAGCGCCTTTCCTGCCACCAATTAAGTATCAACACCGCCAGTATTATTAATGCGCCTATGGCTATTAATGCTATTTGCAAATCACTCATATAAGCTTAACTTTCAATTGGTTTAGTTTGAAATGCGGCTAGGCAAACTCTGCGGCGTGCATCATTTGAACTGCGGCGTCCATATCCACCTCAACAATGCGCGAAACACCGGATTCCTGCATGGTAACACCGATCAATTGCTGCGCCATTTCCATGGTTATTTTATTATGACTGACGTATAAAAACTGCGTTTTCTCAGACATTTTTTTAACCATCTCACAAAACCGCTCGGTGTTACTGTCATCCAAGGGGGCATCCACTTCATCCATTAAGCAAAATGGTGCAGGGTTTAACCTAAATAAAGCAAAAACTAGCGCCAATGCAGTGAGGGCTTTTTCGCCGCCAGAAAGTGAGTGTATGGTGCTGTTCTTTTTCCCTGGTGGCTGCGCAAAAACCTGCAAGCCGGTATCCAGTATCTCATCACCAAGCAAAGCCAATCCTGCTTGCCCGCCACCAAACAAGGTCACGAATAAATCATTAAAATGCCTATTGGCTAATGCAAATGTATCCTGTAGACGGCTTCCGGTATCTTTGTCTATTTTACGTATAGCATCTTCCAAGGTGTCAATCGCTTCTTTGAGATCATCGGATTGACTCGCTAGGTATTGCCTACGAGCTTGCTCTGCTTCTAACTCTTGGATGGCGGCTAAATTAACGGCACCTAAATCGTCTATAGCCAATCGTGTTTGAAGGCAGCTTTTTTCCAACTCAGCTACTTTAATTACTTTTTTGCTGTCCAAGGTGGCTTCCATGTGCGCACTCAACTGCTGCTCAGGCATCCCGCAAGAATTTAGCTCCACTTGACATCGCTCGAAGTTCAAACGGGCCTCTTGCTCACTCAGTCGACTCCCTTCTAACTTGTCACGCACAGGATGAAGCGATTGCTCATTTTGCATACGCTCACGCTCCTGCTGTTGCAGCGCAGCTTCGCTGCTACTCATGCTGTTTCTAGCATCAATTAGCGTTTGCTCTTGCCTTTGCTTGTTATTAATTGCTTCTTGCAAGCTTACTTTAAACGTATCGATGGCCATGTCGCCGAGGCTACTCAAGGTGCTATCTTGTGCTGATTTTATGCCAGCATTTTCCGCAAAAATTACATTAATTTTATTTTCCAACTCTATGATTTCATTTGAAACAAGTCGCATATTAAAATTTAATTCTTGGTGCATTTTTTCCATAGAATGCAATTGCTCGCGTGCTTGATTAAGGGCAAATTCTGCTGTTTTCTTAGCCAACTCCGCCTCAATTTTTGCTTGCTGCAGTCGTGGTAAATTGGATGTATTAGCAAGCAAGGCCTGCTCTTTTTCTGATATCTCGAGCGCCAAAAGCGACAGCTTTTCGCTAGAATTGATGCACTCAAATTCTAAATCATTTTGTTTTTGTCTGTTGTTCAGTTGCGTTTGTTGCTGGTGCTGAAAATCTAGATTCATTTGATGGGCATGCTTAACAGCCACCTTTAATTCCTGGGTAAGCAAATGTTGCAGGGATTTTTCATCCTGCAAGTC
>JAIQBT010000051.1 GCA_020035195.1 Methylotenera sp. | reverse complement strand
ATTTACAAGAAGATGAGTGGCAAAACGACCTCTTTTTCGCAAATTTACGACATTTACGGTTTTCGGGTGGTGGTTAAAGACTTGGCCAGTTGCTACGTGGCTTTAGGTGCATTGCACGGTTTGTACAAACCCATCACCAGCAAATTTAAAGACTACATCGCCATCCCTAAGGCCAATGGCTACCAATCTCTGCACACGACCTTGTTTGGCCCGTTCGGCACGCCCATAGAAGTGCAAATTCGCAGTGCGGAAATGCACAATATTGCCGCGGCCGGCGTGGCGGCGCATTGGTTGTATAAATCCAGTGATGCGCAACTCACCGCCTTGCAGCAAAAAACCCACCAATGGCTGCAGCGTTTATTGGAAATACAAAGCGACAGTGCCGATTCCTTGGATTTCCTTGAGCACCTGAAGATAGACCTGTTTCCAGACGAGGTCTATGTGTTTACCCCCAAGGGTAAAATTTTAGCCTTGCCTAAAGGGGCGACGGCGGTAGATTTTGCTTATGCCGTGCATTCCGGTATCGGCAATAGCTGCGTGGCGGCTCGCATCAATCAGGATTTGGCGCCGCTGCGCACCGAATTGCATAATGGCGATCATGTGGAAATCATTACCGGCTCCTTGGCTAAACCCAACCCGGCTTGGCTAAATTATGTGGTGACTGGCCGTGCCAGAGCGCACATACGGCATTTTCTAAAATCGCAACACTCTACCGAGTCTGCCCACTTAGGTGAGCGCATGTTGAATCAAGCCTTGCGCGCCATGCACATAGAGCCCAATCAAATTACCGAAACGCATTGGCAAAAACTCATACGCGATTATGGCCTTAAAAAGAAATCAGAAATATTGACCGACATAGGCTTGGGCAAACGTCAGAATGTCATGGTGGCGCATCAACTATTGGCCATGGGTGACATCTTAGACGCTCCCCCAGAGGGTGGTTTGGGTAAATTCTTCGGCAAGATCTTTGGTAAGCCAAACAAGCCCTTGGACACCATCACCATTCGTGGTTCCGAAGGCATGGCCGTGCAATTTGCCCCATGTTGCCGCCCCATACCGGGCGACCCGATTTTGGGCTTTATCAACAAGGATAAAGGCTTGGTGGTGCACACCCACGATTGCCCAGCCATACGTAAATTCCGTTTGGACCCAGACAAATGGCTGGATGTGGAGTGGGAGCCAGAAAGCGAACACCTATATAAAGCCAACCTCAACTTAACCGTGGCTAACCAACCGGGCATGTTGGCCAAAATTGCCAGCGGCATTGCTGAAGCCGGTTCCAACATCGATAACGTCAGTGTAGAAGAGCCCGATGGCAGTAGCTACGCCAATCTTTACTTTACGGTGCAAGTTAAAAATCGTATCCATTTGGCGGAGCTAATGCGCGGCTTACGTAAAATACCCGATGTGGTGCGTATCAATCGCAGCAAAGGCAATCCAGCGACGCATGACAGCAAATCCCAAAGTTAAGTTTTTGTCTAAGCAAACTGGTTTTAAACGCTAAGCATGACCCCACTCAGTTCTATCCCAGCCTACAGCAAGCCGCTTGTGAGCCATTTGAATAAGCTAGGCCTGCACTCGGTGCACGCCTTGTTGCTGCATCTGCCACTGCGTTATATCGACGAGACCCACATCACCGCCGTGCGTGATTTGTGCGTGGGCGAGTCGGTGCAGGTGGAAGGCGAGATTGTCCATGCGGAGGTTAGTTATAAACCCCGCAAGGCCTTGATGGCGAGATTGGAAGACGCCAGTGGCCAGCTTAGCTTACGCTTTTTGCATTTTTACCCCAGCCAAATAGCGGCGCTAAAAGTGGGTAAAAAACTGCGGGTCTACGGTGAAGTGCGCAGCGGGTTTTTTGGCTACGAGATGGTGCATCCCAGTTGCAAGGCGGTGGGCGAAACCACCAGCGTGGCGCAAACCCTAACACCCGTCTACCCGACTGTCGCGGGCTTGACCCAAGCCAGTTTGCGCAAAGCCTTAGGCCTGGCTTTAAAGCACGATGCCTTGGCTGAGACGCTGCCAGCGAGTCTCTATCAGGCCTTAAATTTACCCAGTTTTGCCGACAGTGTGCAGGCCTTGCATAACCCGGCAGCCGATGCCGATGTGTCTGCCTTGGCCAACAAATCCACCGCGCATTGGCGTCGTTTAGCCTTAGACGAATTGCTGGCGCAGCAATTGTCCATGCGCAAACATTACGCGCGCCGCCGCAGCGTGGATGCGCCAAAATTTGCGCCCTCCAAACAATTGGTTTCGTCCTTACTTAAGCGTTTGCCCTTTGCCCTAACGCAGGCTCAGCAAAAAGTTGCGCTGGAAATTGAGCGTGATTTAAGCTTGGCGCACCCTATGCAGCGCTTGCTGCAGGGGGATGTCGGCAGCGGTAAAACCATCGTTGCCTGCATGGCGGCATTGCAAGCGATAGAAAGCGGTTGGCAGGTGGCCTTGATGGCGCCCACGGAAATTCTTGCCGAGCAACATTACCAAAAAATGCTGGGCTGGCTCAAGCCGCTGGGCATTACTATCGCTTGGTTAACAGGTAGCCAATCGAAAAAAGAACGCGACTTAGCTATGCAGGCCATCGCCAATGGCAGCGCGCAATTGGTGGTGGGTACCCATGCCTTGTTTCAAGAAGCGGTGCAATTTAAACAATTGGGGCTGGCGATCATCGATGAGCAGCATCGCTTTGGCGTGCAACAACGCTTGGCCTTGCGGCAAAAAGGCCAGCCTGAGCCTCACCAGTTAATGATGAGTGCCACGCCCATCCCTCGCACTTTATCCATGAGTTATTACGCCGATTTAGACGTGTCCGTGATCGATGAATTACCCCCGGGCCGCTCGCCCATCGTCACCAAATTAGTAGCGGATGCCCGCCGCGATGAAATTTTGCAGCGGGTTAGGGAGTCTTGCGCGCAAGGCCATCAAGCGTATTGGGTGTGCCCATTAATCGAGGAATCGGAAGCGCTGCAATTAGCCACCGCCAACGACACGTTTATCTTGATGCAATCCATCTTTCCCGAATTGTCTATAGGCTTGGTCCACGGCAGGCTTAAGCCAGCAGAAAAACAAGCGGTGATGACGGAGTTTAGTGGCGGCCGTATACAGTTATTGGTGGCCACCACCGTGGTGGAAGTGGGCGTGGATGTGCCCAATGCAAATTTGATGGTCATAGAGCACGCCGAACGCATGGGCTTAAGTCAGATGCATCAACTGCGCGGGCGGGTCGGGCGAGGAACGGCTAAAAGCACATGCATTTTGCTCTATCAAAACAGGTTGTCTGAGATGGCCAGCGCCCGATTAAAAGTCATTTACGAGAGCAACGACGGTTTTGCAATTGCCCAGGCCGATCTTAATTTGCGTGGGCCGGGCGAGTTTTTAGGCGTGCGCCAAAGTGGCGTGCCCATGCTGAAAATAGCCGATTTGAACCGTGATGCCGATTTGTTGGATTACGCTAAAAACCAGGCAGACGCTTTGTTGCACGATTACCCGGCGGCGGCCGAGCAGCACCTCAATCGATGGCTAGGGAGCGCCGATGAATTGGTGAAAGTGTAAGCGTCCCCTCAGTGTTTGCTTGCCCTCGCCCCTTCATTCTTAATGTTTATGTGTCATAATTTTCCTGTGTACAGCCTAAGCCTCAACCCATTTCATGCAAAATAAGCGCGCCCGTTGGCTTAAAAAGCCGCTATTAAGCGGGCCATACCGCCCAGCATTAGGCGACAAGGGATCGCTGACGGCACGATTAAAACAAGGCTTTGACGATTTTTCTGTGCAGTCTCTGTCAGTCAGCCATGGTCGGGCTTTCTTGGATGAAATGCCCGCCTTGGGTTTGTCGCTGAGGCAAACGGCGTTGATACGGAATGTGATGTTGATGGGCAATAAACAAGCCTTGGTGTTTGCCCACAGCGTATTACCGTTTAGCAGTTTGCGTGGCCCTTGGTTAGGCTTGCGCCAGTTGGGTAACAAGCCCTTGGGTGAGGCGCTGTTTGCCAACCCACAAGTCAAACGCACCGCCTTACGCTTCCAAAAATTGTATGCACAGCATGGGTTATACCGGCATGCCCTATCCGAATATGCTGAGGCTGAATGCAGCGTTATACCAACATACTTATGGGCGCGCCGCTCGGTTTTTCGGTTGCACAGGGCGAAGATTATGGTGACCGAGGTGTTTTTACCTCGGCTGGTAGGGCCGCATGAATGATGATTAATTCGGCAATAGTAAAAAAATTAGATGCTTACGAGCGCTTAATGCGCTTGGATAAACCCATAGGCATATTACTGTTGTTATGGCCTACGTTATGGGCCTTGTGGGTGGCCAGTAATGGCCGGCCTGATTGGCTAATACTACTTATCTTTGTTAGTGGCACGGTGCTCATGCGCAGCGCCGGTTGCGTGATGAACGACCTGGCTGATAGCAAATACGATGGCTTGGTTGAGCGCACAAAAAATCGCCCTTTAGCGATACAAGAAGTGAGCAAGAAAGAAGCTTTGCTGTTGGCAGCGGCACTGACCTTGCTGGCTTTTATATTCGTTTGCGCATTGAATGCCTTAACTATTGCCTTATCCCTAGTGGCCTTGTTTTTGGCCATGACCTACCCATGGACCAAACGCTTTTTAGCCATACCGCAAGCCTATCTGGGCATCGCATTTGCCTGGGGCATCCCCATGGCATTTGCCGCTAGCAATAACAGCGTGCCGTCCGTGGCCTGGGTTTTATTGTTGGCTAACGTTTGCTGGGCCATTGCTTACGATACCGAGTACGCGATGGTGGACCGTGATGATGATTTAAAGATTGGCATTTTGTCATCGGCCATCACTTTTGGTCGATTTGATGTCCTGGCTGTCATGATTTGTTATGCATTGAGCCTGATGCTGCTTGCTTGGGCAGGGCATTTAGTTAACTTGGGTTATTGGTATTATCTGGGCTTAGTGTTAGCGGCTGGCGTGGCGCTTCGGCATTATTTTTTAATACGAGAGCGTGTGAAGGCGCAATGTTTCCAAGCATTTTTACACAATAATTGGTTTGGTTTTGCCGTATTTGCTGGGGTGGTGGCACACTATTGTTTGACTTAAGGCCAAGATCGGCCATGCCTGATTAGGTTGCAACTTAACCATCCTAGCGTAAACCTCTAAAACCTTAAATTTATAAGGCTTAATTTAGCTAATGGAGACTTAAAAGTCGGCTTCATGGCGTGCTTTGAGTTAAAATCAATGCAGATTTCTCCTAGGAATGAAGCTAATTGCAATTTTTCCTATTTATGCCGCACATAATGTTTGACAAACTGCTTTGCTTCAGCATAAAATCCGCCTCTTAATTTTTTTAGCCATAGTATTGATAAGACAATGAAAACCTTCTCAGCAAAATCTCATGAAGTGAAGCGCGATTGGTTTGTGGTTGATGCCACGGATCTAGTGCTAGGCCGTTTAGCCAGTGCGGTTGCGCACCGTTTACGCGGTAAACATAAAACTATTTATACGCCTCACGTTGATACCGGTGATTACATTGTTGTGATTAATGCCGATAAATTAAAAGTGACGGGTAACAAAGCAGACGGTAAGCTTTACCACAGCCACTCTGGTTACCCAGGCGGCATCAGCACCACTACTTTTGCCAAAATGCAAGACCGTTTCCCAGGCCGTGCTTTAGAGAAAGCAGTAAAAGGCATGTTACCTAAGGGTCCTTTAGGTTATGCAATGATCAAAAAAATGAAGGTGTATGCAGGCGGTACGCATGACCACGCGGCACAACAACCGCAAGAATTGAAAATCTAAGGGTATAAAGATGATCGGTAAATATAACTATGGTACAGGCCGCCGCAAAAGTTCAGTAGCGCGCGTGTTTTTGAAAACAGGTAAAGGCAACATCGTTGTTAACGATAAACCTGTTGATGAGTATTTCTCTCGCGTAACAGCGCGTATGATTTTGCGTCAACCACTAGAGTTGACTAACAATCTAAGCAGTTTCGATATTATGGTAAACGTTATTGGTGGTGGTGAGTCTGGCCAAGCTGGTGCGGTGCGTCATGGTATTACGCGTGCTTTGATTGATTTCGATGCTAACTTAAAAAGCGCCCTATCAAACGCTGGTTTCGTAACACGCGATGCCCGTGAAGTTGAGCGTAAAAAAGTCGGCTTCCGTAAAGCGCGTCGTCGTAAACAATTCTCTAAACGCTAATATTTATATTCAGCGCTTGAGAAACAAAAAGGCCGCGTTTGCGGCCTTTTTTATTTTGCTGACAATTTTGACTGGATCAGTTTGTTTGGCAATAAGATTTGTTATCATGGCGCTATGAGCGATATTAAAGTGAGTAATAAAAAATTAAAAATAGGCATTGTGGGCGGCACCGGTTATACCGGTGTAGAGTTGTTACGGCTATTAAGCCTGCACCCCAATGCCAGTCTTACCGTCATTACCTCCAGAGGTGAGGCTGGGCTAGCGGTTGCCGACATGTTTCCCAGCTTGCGCGCTTACGTGGATTTAAAGTTTACCGATCCCGCGCAAGCCGATTTGGATAAGTGCGATGTGGTGTTTTTTGCTACCCCGCATGGTGTGGCCATGAGCCAGGCGCAGGCCTTATTGGATGCCAAGGTTAAAGTCATAGATTTGGCGGCCGATTTCCGCTTGCAAGACACGGCTGTTTTTGAGCAGTGGTACAAAATGCCGCATGGCTGCCCATCGTTATTAAAAGACGCCGTGTATGGCATACCGGAGTTGTACCGGGATAAAATTAAGTCGGCCAATATCGTCGGCAACCCCGGTTGTTATCCCACCACCGTGTTGCTTGGTTTAGCCCCTTTGTTAGAGCAAGGGTTAATTGACCTTAGCGTGCCCATCATCGCCGATGCTAAATCCGGTGTGTCCGGCGCAGGTAGGAAAGCCGAAGTGGCGACCTTGTTTGTCGAATCCAGTGACAACATGAAAGCCTATGGGCTCAGTGGCCATAGGCATCACCCGGAAATTCATGCGCAACTTTGCCAGTTAAGCGGCAAAGCCGTGCAATTTATTTTTGTGCCGCATTTAATCCCCATGATACGGGGCATGCTGAGCACCATTTACGTTAAACTGTCGGACCAAGCGCAGGCGCTCAATTTGCAAGCCTTGTTTGAAAATCGCTATAAGAACGAACGCTTTGTTGATGTATTACCGGCCGGCATGTTGCCTGAAACACGCTCTGTTAGAGGGTCCAATCAAATCCGCATCGCCCTGCATAAACAGACGGACGCGGGTTATTTGACGCTGGTGGTGGTGCAAGACAACTTGGTTAAAGGGGCCGCTGGCCAAGCCATACAGAACATGAACATCCTATTTGGTTTACCTGAGAACACCGGTTTAGACCTTGTTCCCTTGCTACCGTAGTTTGAGTTAAGCCATACATGAAGCCCGTTAGAAGAAGGATACGTCGACATTTTGGTTTAACCGCGAAGCAAGTGGCGGTTCGCTCGCAACGGCCCTGGTATTTTCAGTGGGGCTTGGCGGCTTTATTCATTGCTTTGGGATATTTTGTGGCCTACCGGCAATTTACCGCCGGGGAAAATATAGCCGAGAAGCTAAAGCAAGCGACTTTTGAGAACCAAAGTTTGCAAACCAAAGTGATTCAATTGGAGCGGCAGTTGCAAATTGAACAAGCGGCGCAACGCAATCTTGATAAAGAGTTAAACCTTGTACAAGATGAAAACATGAAGGTTAAAGAAGATTTATTGTTTTATAAAAACATGCTGGGTAATAAGAAGCGTTTTAGGTAGGCCATTTCAGCATAGAATGTCAGCAAGCTTAAGCAATTAAAATGGGAATAGACTATGTTTTTTAAGAAAAGTAATCGGGTACAAAATAGCATTGATACCCTCATTGGCGCGGATACGCGCGTAGAGGGCGACATTCATTTTACCGGCGGCCTGCGTGTGGATGGCCAGATCAAAGGCAATGTCACCGAAGCCGCCGATCAAGCCAGCACGCTCATTTTAAGTGAGCATGGCAGCATAGAGGGCTCGGTGACGGCCTCTAAAATCGTCATCAATGGTAAAGTGATAGGCAATGTTAAAGCCGCTCAGTTTATTGAACTGCAAGCCAAGGCAAGCATCAAAGGGGACGTGAACTACAAGTCCTTAGAAATGCATACTGGCGCGGTGATAGAGGGTAAGTTGGTCTATTTGGGCGAACACCTGCCGGTTTTGGAAGACGTCGGCCACTAGTTTAGGCCAGGATTTATTTAGAAATTTAGGAGTACGAGATGAATACAGTAACGGATATGCAAGACGCTGATTTAGCGCAAATGCCTGCGCCACTGGTTTTTACTGATAACGCGGCAAAAAAAGTAAAAGAGTTGATAGAAGAGGAAGGGTCGCCAGACCTTAAGTTGCGCGTGTTTGTTAGCGGCGGCGGTTGCTCAGGCTTTCAATATGGCTTTACCTTTGAAGAAGAAGTGAACGATGACGACACGCAAGTGCAAAAAGACAACGTGACTTTATTGATAGATCCCATGAGTTTGCAATATTTAATGGGTGCGGAAATTGATTACCAAGACAGTTTGCAAGGGTCGCAATTTGTTATTCGCAACCCACAAGCCACCACCACCTGTGGTTGCGGCTCATCCTTCTCAGTTTAAGTTCGCGCGCAAATAAAAAAGCCAAGCAAATGCTTGGCTTTTTTATTTGCCCAGTGTTTTAGCGTTGCGCGATAGGCAGCAGGTCGCGGCGACTGGAACCCTTATACAACTGCCTAGGTCGACCAATTTTATGTTCTTCATCGGATATCATTTCTGACCATTGGGCTATCCAGCCCGCGGTTCTGGCCAGGGCAAAAATGGCCGTAAACATGGAATTAGGAATGCCCATGGCGCGCATCACAATGCCGCTATAAAAATCAACGTTGGGATAGAGTTTACGTGACACAAAATAGTCGTCTTCCAATGCGATTTTTTCTAGCTCCATGGCCAGTTTGAACATGGGGTCGTCATGCAGACCCAATTCATCGAGCACTTCATGGCAGGTGGTGCGCATGATTTTGGCGCGTGGATCCATGTTGCGATAGACTCTGTGGCCAAAGCCCATCAGACGGAAGGTGTCGTTTTTATCTTTAGCGCGTTTTATAAATTCGCCTATGCGAGACACATCGCCAATTTCTTCTAACATGGTCAGCGTTGCCTCATTGGCGCCGCCGTGGGCCGGTCCCCAGAGTGAGGCTATGCCGGCTGAAATGCAGGCGTAGGGGTTGGCGCCACTGGAACCGACTAAACGCACGGTACTGGTCGAGGCATTTTGCTCGTGGTCGGCATGTAAAATCAGAATGCGTTCAAAGGCTTTGGCTAAAATTGGGTTAGGTACGTATTTTTCGCAGGGCGTCGCAAACATCATGTGCATGAAATTTTCTGCGTAATTCAAATGGTTTTGCGGGTACATAAACGGCTGACCCAAATTGTATTTATAGCTCCACGCCGCTATGGTTGGCACTTTGGCCAATAGGCGGTGCGCGGAAATTTCACGGTGTTTCGCATCGCGAATGTCCATGGCATCAAAGTAAAAGGCAGACAGCGAACCCACCACCCCGACCATAACCGCCATGGGGTGCGCATCACGCCTAAAGCCACGGAAAATATTGCTCAGTTGATCGTGCAGCATGGTGCTGCCATTAATGGTGTTGGTGAATTGTTGTTTTTGCTCGGCATTGGGCAGTTCGCCATGCAGCAATAAGTAAGACACTTCCATGAAATTACAATGTTCGGCCAGTTGTTCTATCGGGTAGCCGCGGTAGTAAAGCAAGCCTTTTTCACCATCGATAAACGTGATGTCGGAGTTGCAAGCGGCTGTCGACATAAAGCCTGGGTCGTAAGTAAAAATACCGTGCTTACCCAGACTGCGTATGTCTATCACGTCGTTACCCAAACTGCCAGACAGCATGGGCAATTCTATAGGCGCAGCACCGTTGTCGAAAGAAATCGTGGCTTTAGTCGGTTTGGTCATAAGATGGATTCTTGAAGGTTATCTGGTCAAAATAAATTATACGTTAATCGCCGGCTTAGAGGCATAGGGAAAACCGCGCCCAGCCGATTTTTTGCCCAGTGCACGCCTAATGTTGGTAAATGGCACCCAATATTCGTGGCCCTGTGGCGCCGGTGACGGCGGCTAAATTCACGGTTTCTTTAGCCAAGCATTGTTTGCCTAGCCAGGCAAAGGCCATCGCTTCCACCCAATCCGCGCCTATGCCCAAGCTGTCGCTGGGCTTGCATGGAATGGCGCCTAGCAGGCCTTGCAGTTTTTTGACCAGCAATTGATTGTGCGCACCACCGCCGCATAAATACACCTCATCCACTTCTTGGCAGTGCGCTTTTAGCGCGGCGTAAATAGAGAGGGCCGTTAAATCGACCAAGGTGTGGGCCACGTCTTGTGGGCGCATTGCGCCATTTTTTTGGGATACGCTTAGACTGTATTTTTCTAACCAAGTCAGATTAAACAGGTCGCGCCCAGTGCTTTTGGGTGGCGCTAATGCAAAGAAAGGCTCTTGCATTAACGCTTCAAGCAGTGCCGGCAGGGTTTGCCCAGAACTGGCCCAGTCGCCGTTGGCATCATAGTCTTTATTTAAATGCTGTTTAATCCAAGCATCAAGTAGCATGTTGCCCGGGCCGGAGTCAAAGCCGAGCACGCTGGTATTTGGCAAAGCCGTTGCCGACCCCGTGGCCGCTAGGTAAGTAATGTTGGCGATGCCACCTATATTAATGATGGCGCGATTAAGTTGTTTGTCGGCAAACACGGCTTGGTGAAAAGCCGGCACCAAAGGCGCGCCTTGGCCGCCGGCCGCTATGTCGCGGCTTCTAAAATCCGACACTACGGTAATTTGGCAAAGTTCGGCTAACAACGCCGCATTGCCTATTTGCAGGGTAAAACCTATGCCATCGCTGTAGCCAGGCCTATGCCGTATGGTTTGCCCATGGCAAGCCACTGCCGTGATGTCGCTGGGCATGAGCTGCGCTTGGCTAAGCAATTGCTCTATGGCTAGAGCGTATAGCTTAGCCAAGGCATTGCTAATAAGCGCAGTCTCTTCCAATTCGTTGTGTGTGGGGTGCTGCAAGGCTAAAACGGCCGCCCGCAGCGTGGCCGGATAGGCTAAAAAATGCGTATGCAATAACTGCGGCTGTTCTTCTTGAAACGCCACTAATGCTACGTCGACGCCATCTAGGCTGGTCCCGGACATGAGTCCAATAAAAAGTTTGCGCGTCATGTGTTTTAGTCGGTGCGTTCGGCTTGAAGTTAATCTATTGAGGCAATTTGGCCTCATTTTGCGTTAAAATAGCGGCTTATTTATCAGCAGGCCGGCAGAGAAAAAGTCTGCAAGGCGGCAACAATCGCCAGGCTAAAAATGCACTGAGCGAGCTGCCTAATTGCTGATTACAGTGCGCTATTGGATGGTAACAGAAAACGCAATTAGAACAACTAAATGCACATTAAGCAGGCCTGTTTTCCTTCCTCATTAAGGATAATGAATACGTGAATACCGACATCAAACAACAATTGGCTACCATCAAGCGAGGCGCAGATGAGTTGCTCATAGAAGCCGAATTGTTAGAAAAACTAAAGAAAGGCCAGCCATTGCGAATCAAGGCCGGATTTGATCCTACCGCGCCGGATTTGCATTTAGGTCACACCGTTTTAATTAATAAATTACGCCAATTCCAAGACTTGGGCCACCACGTCCTGTTCCTGATCGGTGATTTTACCGGCATGATAGGCGACCCTACTGGCAAGAGCGCAACACGCCCAGCCTTAACGGCCGAACAAGTGGCAGAAAACGCTAAATCCTATACCGCGCAAGTATTTAAAATCCTCAAGCCCGAACAAACGGAAGTGGTGTTTAACTCCAAATGGCTAAGCGAATTAGGCGCGGCCGGCATGCTTAAGCTGGCTGCCAGCCATACCGTGGCTCGCATGTTGGAGCGCGATGATTTTTCTAAGCGCTATAAATCCAATCAACCCATCGCCATACACGAATTCTTGTACCCCTTGTTGCAGGGCTACGATTCGGTTGCTTTAAAAGCCGATGTGGAGTTGGGCGGTACCGATCAAAAATTCAACCTATTGATGGGCCGTGAACTGCAAAAGCAAGCCGGTATGGCCCAGCAATGTGTGCTTACCATGCCTTTGCTAGAGGGCTTGGATGGCGTCAATAAGATGTCTAAATCCTTAGGCAATTACATAGGGATTGCTGAAGCGCCGGAAGTCATCTTCGCAAAAATCATGTCGATTTCCGATGAGCTGATGTGGCGTTACATAGAATTGCTTTCATTCGCTTCTTTGGAAGACATTGCAAAATGGAAGGCGGACGTGGCCGCCGGCCAAAACCCAAGAGACATTAAAGTGCAGTTTGCGCAAGAAATTGTGGCGCGTTTTCACAGCACGGCCGACGCCGAAAAAGCGCTGATGGATTTTCAAACGCGCGCTAAGGGCGGCATCCCAGACGATGTGCCCGAGGTCAGTGTCAGCATAGAAGGCGACAGTATAGGCATAGCCCAGTTACTTAAACTGGCTGGTCTAGTCGATAGCACCTCGGAAGCTTACCGTGCCATAGAGCAGGGTGGGGTGAAGTTGGACAGTGAAAAAATCAGCGATAGAAACGCGCAGCTCAACAAAGGCATTAGCGTGGTCGCCCAAGTGGGCAAACGCAAATTCGCAAATGTAACAATTTTGTAACTTTGGCGTTTATGCCTTGACCAAACGCTTCGCTAATGTAAAATGCGCGGCTTCGCTAAAAAACAGCGAAGCAAGCCGGCAAAAATCGGCAGCCTTATTAAATCAATAATAAACGCGAAACAAATCAAATTTATGATTGACGGGCTCTAAAAGCT
>JAIQBT010000016.1 GCA_020035195.1 Methylotenera sp. | reverse complement strand
TTACTTCATGCTGCACCATCTTATATCGTAAGCCTGGCGAAAGATTGGCAGGTACAGCCTATCCTCACCGTGGGGGAGTCGGCCGCCAATGGATATGCCATGGTAGGCGTGCCTGATGGCTTGGGTGCCTATGCCAACGTTGATGGCAGCATGACGCTATTGATGAACCACGAGCTGGCTAATAACAAAGGTGCGGTGCGCGCACACGGCCAAAAAGGCGCGTTTGTATCGCGCTGGGTGATCGATGTGGAAAGCTTGCAAGTTCAGAGTGGGTCGGATTTAGTGCGTGCCACTATGCCTGTTGGCGTGTTGCAAGGCTTTAACCGCTTGTGTTCGGCGGACTTGGCGTCGAAGTCGGCTCTTTATAATGCAGTTTCAGACAAAGGTTATGCCGGCCAGTTGTTTTTAAACGGGGAAGAAGACAAAGCCGGTGGCCGTGCGTTTGCCCATACTTTAAATGGCATCAGTTACGAATTGGCAAACATGGGCCGCATAGCTTGGGAGAACGTACTGGCTAATCCAGCTAGCGGCGATGCTACTTTAGTTATCGGTTTGGACGACATGCAAAATGGTTTGCTACTGGTCTACCTTGGGCAAAAAAGCAAAGACGGTAACCCAGTCCAGCAAGCTGGGTTAGTGGGCGGGCAGTTGTATGCGATTAAGGTGGAGGGCGAGCGCTTTACTTTGGTCTCCCTTGCGAATGCGGCTAATTTAGACGGCAAGAGTCTAAGAGAATTAGCCATTAAATCCGGCGCTACGGGCTTTGCTAGACCAGAAGACGGCGCTTGGGATACCTTAAATAACCGTGCATTTTGGTTTAACACCACTGATAAGATAGGTGGGGACAGCCGTTTAAGTCAGTTGGTGTTTGATAACATTAATCAACCGCAAGCCGGCGGCAGTATTACCACTAAAATTCGTGCCAGCGAGATAGGTGCAGAAATGTTGGATAACTTAACGGTGGATGCAGCGGGTCGGGTCTTGTTGCAAGAAGACCCTGGTGAAGATAAACGCTTGGCGGCCATTTGGTTGTTTGATCCTAAAACCAATAAAAGCAGCATGCTGTTTGAGGCCAATGCCGAACTGTTTAAACCGGGTGCCAGTGCATTTATGACCAGTGACGAAGAGCATTCCGGCATCATAGAAGTGACGGACTTACTGCGCAAAGCCTCGTGGTTTGATGAGAAACGACGCTATTACCTTGGCACCACGCAAGCGCACAAGCCACACGCGGACAGCAGTTTGGTTGAATACGGTCAGTTGTGGATGATTTCTGGCCCGGCTTTTTAAAGGTTGGTGGGAGGGCTTCATACAAAATACTAGTCTCAAGGTATAATCAAGCCGTCCCCAACTAACAGGAATGGCCCATGTACCAGCACCCTTTACTCAATCGCGACAAAATGACGCCGCAAGAGGCGATGGACATTTTAATCGAGGGTAACCACCGGTTTACCAATAATCTCAGTGCCGATAAAAACATGCTGGGATTGGTGCACATGACCAAGGACAGGCAGCATCCGTTCGCTTCGGTGCTCAGTTGCAGCGATTCACGCGCCCCAGTTGAAATTCTTTTTGATCAAGCCTTGGGTGATATTTTTAGCGTGCGTCTGGCCGGCAACATTGCCTCAGACAAAGTCATAGGTAGCCTGGAATTTAGCTCCAAATATTTAGGCAGTAAACTCATCGTGGTATTAGGCCACACCGATTGCGGGGCCGTCAAAGCCGCCTGCGACAATTTTCGTGAGGGCCACATAGGCGAAATCATCAACTTAATTCGACCCGCCGTGCGCATGGAAAAATCCACCGCCAGCACGCGAGATTCCAGTAACGCGGATTTTGTGAATAAAGTCTGCGCCTTGAACGTGCAAGTGCAAATCAATGAAATCATTCACAGCAGCGACATCATTCAAGACATGTTGGCTGCCAAACAGATAGGCATGGTGGGCGGCGTTTATAATTTAGCCACCGGCGAGGTCAACTTTTTACCCGACACCGTCATGCTTTAAAATGCACACAGCGTAACAAGGTATAATGCAGCCTGATTGTTTTAACCCTTAATTTGAAAGTTGTTAGCATGAGCCACAGGCAAGATACCAGCACATTGTTGCGCACCCTTAAGTTTTTCCTTAACCCTAACGATGGCCGTTTTGAAGACTTGGCTAAGGGTAACCGCACGCGCAACATCATCAAGGATTTAACCGCCGGTTTAGTCGTGGCCATGGTGGCGATTCCCTTGTCGATGGGCTTTGCCATGGCAAGTGGCTTGCGTCCAGAACAAGGCATCGTGGGTGGTGCCGTAGCCGGTTTATTGGGCGCCTTGTTTGGCGGCAGTAAATACCAAGTGTACGGCCCAACCGCCGCATACATTCCCATTATTGCCGGCTTAATGGCCACCTATAACCACAGCTTTTTAGTGATGGCGTCCATCGTTGCTGGTCTTATGCTGATGTTCACCGGCTTGCTCAAAAAAGGCAAAATCGTCACCTTGGTGCCGCATTCCATCGTGGTTGGTTTTACCATAGGCATCGCCGTGGTCATCGCCTTCTCACAGATGGGCGAGGTGTTTGGCTTCCAGCATAAGATAGGCTACGACTTCATTGGGCAAATCCAAAAAACCATAGAATACATGGGTGAAATGAATGTCTATGCAGTCATCGTGGCATTGGCTACCTTTGCCATATGTAAAGTCTTGATAAAAATTTCCACCTTCATCCCTGCGCCTGTATTTGGTCTTGGCTTAGGTTGGTTGGCCGCCGCCACCTTTTGGAAAGACAAAGGCTTGGTGTTAATTAAAGATAAATACGGCAGCATTCCTACCGATTTCTGGAACATCACTATGCCGGCTTTACCCGACATGACCACCGGTCAAGTGTGGTTCGATTTGGCCTATTTTGCCGTGGCGATTTATTTTGTGGCAGCGATTGAAAGCTTGCTGTGCAGTCGCATGGCGGACCGCATGGCGAATAACCAAGGTGTGCCGTTTAACCCCAATAAAGAATTGTGGGGCCAAGGCTTGGTGAATATATTCACGCCATTATTCAATGGCTTCCCGCATACTGGTGCCTTAGCCCGCACCGCGGTGAACATCCGTTTAGGTGCCGTTTCGCCATTGGCCGGTATTGCCAAATTCAGCTTCAAGTTGTTGTTAGCGGCTTACTTGGCCACCCACTTAGAGCAAGTGCCCATGGCCTGCATAGGCGGCATCTTGTTGTACGTGGCGTCCGGCATGGTGAAATGGAAAGAGATACAAGAAGTGTTGGAAATGAACAGTAAATTTCACTTCTGGTTGATGGTGTACACGGCCATCATGGTGCCATTAACTGGTTTCTTGACCGCCGTATTAAGTGCGATCGCGATATTTGCGGTTGCGGTACTGATGAAAAAAATACCCTTGCATCACGCCAAAGAAGACGCGGTGGAATTGGATTTAGCCGAAACCAATTAAGCTAAACGCTTCGTTTTAAATAAAAAGGGTGCTAGCAAGCACCCTTTTTTTATTGCTGCTGCCAGAACAGTAGGCTGTTAGCGGTGGCCTTCCTTGGCCATGTTGATGCTGTATTTAGGGATTTCCACCACCAAGTCTTCTTTGCCCACCAAGGCTTGGCAAGATAAGCGTGAATGCGGTTCTAAGCCCCAGGCCTTATCCAATAAATCGTCTTCCTGCTCGGTAGAATCGTTCAGTGATTTAAAGCCTTCGCGCACGATCACGTGGCAGGTGGTGCAAGCGCAAGCTTGATCGCAAGCGTGGTCTATGTCGATGTGGTTGGCCAGCAACACGTCGCATATAGACTCGCCGCTGTTGGCTTGTATGGCGACCCCCTCAGGGCAGAGTTCGACGTGGGGCAAAATGATGATTTGAGGCATGCTGTTTCCTATTGCGCGCTTATATATTAATGGAATCTAAATTTCTGCCGTTTAAGGCGCGACTCACGCTGGCGTTCATGCGTGCTGCGGCAAGCGCCTCGGTAGCTAAGTTAAGCTGGTCCACGCCTTGATTGATGGCGACGGCATCCTCGGTTTGGCTAAGCGTTTTTAAGCGCTCAATCTCTGTCGCGATGGCCTGCCTCTCGGCGGTGCTAATCAATTCGCCATCCTGCTTTAAAGCCACTTCCACGGCGCTGATAATGGCGCCGGCATTGACGCGGGCTTCGGCCAACATGCGGGCTTTTTTATCGATCTCGGCGCTACCGAACGAGGCGGTCAGCATGCGGGTAATTTCATCTTCGCTTAAACCGTAGGACGGTTTAACCACCACGTGGGCTTCCACGCCGCTGGTTTGTTCGCGCGCACTGACCGAAAGTAGGCCGTCCGCATCCACTTGAAAAGTCACGCGTATGCGCGCAGCGCCCGCGGCCATGGCTGGAATGCCGCGTAGCTCAAAGCGTGCTAGCGAGCGGCAGTCCGCGACCAGCTCTCGCTCGCCTTGCACCACTTGTATGCTCATGGCCGTTTGGCCATCTTTATAGGTGGTGAAATCTTGCGCGCGGGCTACCGGCAAGGTGCTGTTGCGTGGAATGATGCGTTCCACCAAGCCGCCCATGGTTTCTAAGCCCAGCGACAAAGGCGTGACATCCAATAGCAGTAAATCTTGTTCACTGCGGTTGCCCACCAAGGTGTTGGCTTGTATGGCGGCACCTAATGCCACCACTTTGTCCGGATCGAGGTTGGTGAGCGGCGTTTGTTGAAAATACGCTTCCACCGCCAAGCGCACTTGCGGCATGCGCGTGGCACCACCCACTAAGACCACGCCTTTAATGTCGTCCAAGCTGAGTTTAGCGTCGCGCATGGCCTTGCGTGTGGGCGATAAGGTTTTTTGTACTAGCGGCTCGGTCAGTGTCACAAACTCGCTGGCGCTTAAGGTCACATCGACCAGAGTGCCGTTGCTTAAGTGACAAAGTATCTGTGCTTCGTGGTTATCGGTGAGCCATTCTTTGGCTTGGCGAGCTTTGGTTAACAATAAGCGCGTGTCTTGCTCGCCCAGCGGGCTAAATGGTTGGCTGGTGTCACGGATTTTATCCAATACCCAGCAATAAATGCGGTGATCAAAATCGTCGCCACCCAAGGCCGAATCGCCGTTGGTGGCCAGTACTTCAAACACGCCTTTGGTGAGCTTGAGGATGGACACATCAAAGGTGCCGCCGCCTAAATCGTAAATAACGAAGGTGCCTTCGGCGGCATTGTCTAAGCCGTAAGCCACGGCTGCCGCAGTCGGTTCGTTAAGTAAACGCAACACATTCAGGCCGGCTAAGCGAGCCGCGTCCTTGGTGGCTTGCCGCTGGGCATCGTCAAAATAGGCGGGCACGGTAATCACGGCACCGGTTAATTCGTCTTTGCCTGCGCTAATGCCCATGGATTTCTCAGCACGGGCTTTTAGGGTTTTTAAGATTTCAGCAGAAATCTCTATGGGTGTTTTGAGTCCGGCACGGGTCTTGAGCTGCAATAAAGTGGCTGGCTCACTGCTCTCGACAAAGTGGTAAGGGATGTGCGCCCGGTCAGCAATGTCGCTGAGGGTTCTGCCCATGAAGCGTTTAGACGAGGCGATAGTGTTGGCTGGGTCTTGGCTTTGCTGCGCTTGTGCCTCGTGGCCAACCACCACAGTGTTGTCCGGCATGTAACGCACCACGGATGGCAGCAAAGCGTGGCCGCGCTCGTCCTGCAGCACCGTGGCCATGCCACTTTTAACCGTCGCCACCAAGGAATTGGTGGTGCCTAGGTCTATGCCTATGGCCAGCTTGTGTTGGTGGGGTGCGGCAGATTGGCCGGGTTCGGAGATTTGTAGTAATGCCATTATTAGTCGATCGTTTTAGTCTAGGCGCTCTATGGCCTGTTGTATGTCTGCGCACACTTTATCAATAAAAACCAGTTTGCGGGTGGTTTCGCTGGCTGCGGCGTAGTCTTTTTTGCTGTCCATTAAGTCAATGAGAGCAGTGCTTAGCTGCGCTGATTCGGCTTGCATTTCATCGTGCAAGGCATCCAAGGTGTTGATGTCCTTGGCTACGCTGGCCTCTTCTAGTGATTCACGCCACTGCATTTGTTGCATTAAAAAGTCCATGGGCATGTTGGTGTTGCTTTCGTTCAGGCTGTCTATGCCTTTTAGCCTTAACAAGTATTGCGCGCGTTTCGCCGGATTTTTTAAGGTGAGGTAGGCCTCGTTTGCCAGCGTGGCCAACTGCATGGATTGAAGTTTTATGCTCGCCGTGGCCGTGACGTATCTGTCAGGGTGGGCACTGGCTTGGAGTTTGCGGTACTGGGTTTCCAGGGTGCTTAGCGCAATGGCAAAGGTTTCTGGCAAGTCAAACAGTTGAAAGTAATTCAAACTCACACTGTGAAACTTTCACCGCAACCGCATTCGTCTTTCACATTGGGGTTGTTAAATTTAAAGCCTTCGTTTAAGCCTTCTTTAGTGAAGTCTAATTCGGTGCCATCTATGTAAACCAAGCTTTTTGGATCCACGATCACTTTCACGCCGTGACTTTCAAACGTGGTGTCTTCCTCGTTGAGCGCGTCGACAAATTCCAAGGTATAGGCCATGCCTGAGCAGCCTGTGGTTTTAACTCCAAGGCGCAGGCCTAGGCCTTTGCCGCGGTTGGCTAAAAACTTTTCCACGCGTTGCGCCGCGGTCGTCGTTAAAGTGATGGCCATTTATGCCGCCTCTTTGGCCGCTTGTTTGGCCTTGATGTCCGCCACGGCCGCTTTAATCGCGTCTTCCGCCAACACTGAGCAATGGATTTTTACCGGTGGCAAGGCCAATTCTTCCGCAATCGCTGAGTTTTTAATGGCGTAGGCTTGGTCTATGGTTTTGCCTTTCAGCCATTCGGTGACCAAGGAGCTGGAGGCGATCGCTGAGCCGCAACCGTAGGTTTTGAATTTCGCGTCTTCGATAATGCCATCGTCGTTGACTTTGATCATGAGTTTCATCACGTCGCCACAGGCCGGTGCGCCTACCATGCCGGTACCAACGTTAGGGTCGTTTTTGTCCAAGGTCCCTACATTGCGTGGGTTTTCGTAGTGGTCTAGTACTTTGTCTGAATATGCCATTTTATTTCTCCGTTTTTAGCTGCTAAGGTGACTTAGTGTGCTGCCCATTGCACCTTGCTTAAGTCTATGCCGTCTTTAAACATTTCCCATAAGGGCGACAATTCCCGTAATTTATCAATCTTGCTCTTCATTAAATTAATGGTGTAATCCACGTCTTCGTCGGTGGTGAAGCGGCCTATGGAGAAACGGATCGAGCTGTGGGCCAATTCGTCCGAGCGGCCTAGTGCGCGCAACACATAGCTGGGTTCCAAGCTCGCCGATGTACAAGCCGAGCCACTAGACACGGCGATGCCTTTCACCGCCATGATCAAGGATTCGCCTTCCACGTAGTTGAAGCTGATGTTGAGATTGTGCGGCACCCGGTGGGCCAAGTCGCCGTTCACATAAACTTCTTCCATGCTTTGTAAACCGTGCAGCAGTTTGTCGCGTAAGCGGCGGATGCGGGCATTTTCTTCAACCATTTCTTCGCGGGCAATTCTAAAGGCCTCGCCCATGCCGACGATTTGATGGGTGGCCAACGTGCCTGAGCGCATGCCGCGTTCATGACCGCCGCCGTGCATTTGCGCTTCTATGCGTATGCGTGGTTTGCGGCGCACGTACAAGGCGCCTATGCCTTTGGGCCCGTATGTTTTGTGTGCGCTAAAGCTCATTAAATCAACCGGCAATGCCTCTAAATTAATGGCCACTTTACCGGTGGCTTGGGCAGCGTCCACATGAAAAATAATGCCGTTTTCACGGCATAGATTGCCTATCGCGACGATGTCTTGTATCACGCCGATTTCATTATTCACCAGCATCACCGACACCAATACGGTGTCTGGGCGTATTGCCGCTTTTAATTTTTCTATGTCCAACAAGCCGTTAGGCTCTGGATCTAGGTAGGTGGCAGTAAAGCCTTGACGCTCCAATTCGCGCATGGGGTCTATCACGGCTTTGTGCTCGGTGGTCAAGGTGATGAGGTGCTTGCCTTTTTCGCTGTAAAAATTAGCCGCACCCTTGATGGCCAAATTGTTGGATTCGGTTGCGCCCGATGTCCACACAATTTCGCGCGGGTCAGCGCCAACCAATTTAGCCACTTCTTCCCTGGCGTTTTCCACGGCTTTTTCCGCGGTCCAACCGTAAGGGTGACTGCGCGAGGCCGGGTTGCCGAAATGCTCGGTGATGTAGGGGATCATTTTAGCGGCCACGCGTGGGTCGACCGGCGTGGTGGCTGAATAATCCAAATAGATCGGGTACAAGCCGCCTTCGGAATCTTTGACTACCGGCATTTCTATTGTTGCTGACATGCGTTTATTTATCCTTGACTGGTGTTAATTTAAGACTGTTGTTTACTCAAACTTAAGCCGCCATGGCGCTTAATTGCTTTAATCGGTTTATTTCTTGTTGCAAGTGCTGTAAAAACGCCGCCACTTGCTGGACGGTATTCTGTGTGCCTAAGCTAACGCGTATGGCGCCACGCGCTAAATCTTCCTCGACGCCCATGGCCAATAACACGGCGCTCGGTTCTGTGCTGTCGCTGGAGCAGGCGGATCCGCTTGCCACCGCGTAGCCTTTACGATCCAAGGCCATGACCAAAGTTTCACCTTCTATGCCGTCAATGGCAAAAAAACTGGTGTTGGGCAAGCGTGCGGCCTGCGAGCCAAAAATAACCGCATTCATTGCGTTTAAACCCGCTTCTAACTGCGTTCTAAGGCTTAAGGTGTGGCTTTGGTAGTGGGCTAAGTCCTGGCTGGCTAATTCACAAGCCAAGCCAAAGCCGACAATCGCCGCCACGTTTTCCGTGCCGCTGCGTAAACCACGTTCTTGGCCACCACCGTTTATCAAGGGTTGTATGTCCAAGCGTTTGTCTAATATCAGTGCTGCCGCCCCTTGTGGGCCATGAATCTTGTGGCTGGAAACAGTCATGGCATGCACGTTTAACTCATTGAAATTAAGTACTATTTTTCCTAAGGCTTGCACCGCATCGGTGTGCATGATGCGGCCTTGCGCGCGGACTAGGTTGGCTAAGCCAGCCACGTCTTGCAATACGCCGGTTTCGTTATTCGCCAGCATCACAGACACTAAGCTGGTGGGTTGTTTAAGCAGCGCTGCCAATTGCGTCGCGTCCACTTTTCCTTGGCTGTCCACAGGGATGCTAAGCGCTTGGTAGCCGTGCGCTTGCATGGCAACAGCAGAACGACTCACGCAAGGGTGCTCGACCGCGCTGTACAGAATCTGACCGGCCGCTTGGTAGCCCGCGATGCCTTTAATGGCTAAGTTATTCGCCTCGGTGCCGCTGCTGGTAAACACCACTTGGTTGGCTTGCGCGCCACAGGCGGCCGCCACTTGGGCGCGCGCTTGCGCTACTGCTTCACGCGCAGCACGGCCAAACTGATGGCGGCTACTCGGGTTGCCACTTTGCGTACGCATCCACGGCAGCATGGCGTCTAGAACGCGGCTGTCTATCTGCGTGGTGGCATTGTGATCAAAGTAAACGCTGTTCATGGTTTAGGCGGTTAGGCTGCTTAAATTAATGCTTTTGTCTTGGCTAGGGCGATGCGTCATGGTCACTACGTTCTTGTTTCTTTGCGCCGCCACCATGTCGGCCAAACTGATGCCAGCTAAGTAATCTAAGATACGGTTGTTTAACGTGGCCCACAAATCGTGGGTCATGCATCGGCCTTCGTCCTTGCAGTTTTCGTGGCCGCCGCATTGGGTGGCGTCGATCAGTTCGTCCACCGCATTGATGATGTCAGCCACGGAAATATCGGCGTAATTTTTAGCCAACTTGTAGCCACCACCCGGGCCGCGCACGCTGCTGACCAAGCCTTGGCGACGCAAGCGACTGAACAGTTGTTCTAGGTAAGACAGGGAAATTTTTTGCCGTTCGCTGATGCCGGCCAAAGTGACGGGCTTGATCTCGCTGGGCAGGCTGCTGGATGCAGCATCGTGCGCAAGCGCTTCGTTCAACGCCAAATCCAACATGGCAGTAACGGCAAAACGTCCTTTGGTGGTGAGTTTCATGACCTTAATAGCCCTCTATAATTGTCAAGTATTTTATAATACCCGATAACTTTAGTCAACTATTAGCTCGGCTGTTTTAGCCGGTTTAGGCGCTATTTTTTGCTGCTGGGTTTTTTGGTGGCGGGTTTCACGTCAAACGCACTGGCCACCTTGCTGTCTGCTTGGGTATCTATGGCTAATAGCTGCAATTGCAAGGTCATCTCGGCTAATTTAAGGTCTTGCTTGGCGCTTTTTTCCAGCAAGGCTTGCAGTGCCAAAGACATGGCTTCGTGGTTGAATTTGTCGTTATCGTCTATGACCGCATAGGCCGTAAACGCCGCATCTTTTGGCTCGGCCTGTTTGTCGACGGGCGTTTCTTCCAGTATGCGCGCCGGGATGCCTACGGCCGTGGCATGGGCAGGAACGTCTTTTACCACCACCGCGTTTGAGCCTATTTTGGCACCTGCGCCCAAGGTGATGGGGCCCAGTATTTTAGCGCCAGCGCCGATCACCACACCATTTTCCAAGGTGGGGTGACGCTTGCCTTTGTTCCAAGAGGTGCCGCCTAGGGTCACGCCGTGGTAGAGCGTGCAATCGTCGCCAATCACAGCGGTTTCGCCGATAACGACGCCCATGCCGTGGTCGATGAACACGCGGTGGCCTATGCTGGCGCCGGGGTGAATTTCGATGCCGGTTAACCAGCGGGCAATGTGCGAGCTAAAACGGGCCAGCCAGAACAAGCGTTTTTGCCATAGAAAATGCGCCACGCGGTGCATCAATAGGGCGTGCACGCCTGGGTAGGTGGTCAGTATTTCCCAGTGCGTTCTAGCGGCGGGGTCGCGCTGAAACACAATGGCGATGTCTTCTTTTAAATGATCAAACATAGTTCAGCCTTCTTAACGATTGCTCTTGGTGAGTTGCCTGCAGGTTGCTTTGCGGGCTAACACTCAATATTTATCGTGTTTTTTAGGAGTCACGGTCAGCGTTAGTATGCCACGTAACAAGTTCACTTCTTCTTTCTCTAAGCGAATTCTGGCATAAATCCGTCGCAAGCGTTCCATCAGTTTTTTTGGTGCTTGCGGATTTAAATAGCCTATGTGCAGCAGCGTTTCTTGCAGATGCTGGTAAAAGCCTTCCACGCTTTCTATGCTGGCATACACCGGTGGCGCGTGCGGGCTGAGGTTATCGTCCTGCAAGTTTTGTTTTTCCAGTGCAGTCATCCTAAGCTCGTAGCACATAATCTGCACCGCGGCCGCCAAGTTGAGCGAGGAGTAAGCTGGGTTGGCTTGTATCATCGCCAGCAGTTGGCACAAATCCAGCTCGGCATTGGATAAGCCGCTCATCTCGGTGCCAAACACCAAGGCCACGGTTTGCGTGGATGCCAGATTGATAGCCGTGTGTGCCGCACTTCTAACGTTGACCAATTCGTGCGATAAGCTGCGTTTACGGGCACTCATGCCTATGGCGAAGGCGCAACCTTCTAGGGCTTGGGCGAGGGTGTCGGTGACCACGGCTTGTTCCAACAAGTCGGCAGCGCCGGTGGCTAAAGCCGTGGCATGGGCATCGGGGAAGCTGTCGGGTTTGACCAAATACAGGTGCTGCAAGCCCATGGTTTTCATGGCACGCGCGGCCGAACCTATGTTGCCTGGGTGGCTGGTTTGGCATAACACCACACGAAAATTGTGCAATGGGGCTAGAGCTGGGCTATCGATATTGGCTGACATGAGGGCTACCGTAAAAACGCTAGTTTAGCACCGATGGCTGGCACACGGTATGTGTGCGACCATCGCGTAAGTTATGAGGGCTAGCTTACGCGCTCTTGTTTGCGCTCGATGAGGCCGGCCATCAGTTCTTTCATTTCCCAAAAAGGAATGGGGTTTTTGCTGTACAAGCGCACGCGCTTAGGCAAACTGCCTCTGGCTGAAATGTCATCGGCACTTAGGTTGGTCACCGCCACAATGTCCATGTCGCTAAAGGCATCGTTCTTACGCAAGGCTTTAAGCATGCATAGGCCATCGATTTCGCTAAGGCTTAAGTCTGTCATGAGTAGGTCAGGCGCTTGCAGGCTGACGGCTATTAGGGCATCGCAAGCGTTGACCATGATTTTCACATCCACCGGCAGACCCCAAGTTTTGATGGTTTGACGGTATAAGCTTTGCGTGGCTTCGTCATTTTCTATGATGAGCACCTGCAATTTCGAATTGTCGTTAGGCAGGGATTTCTTTTGGCTGGTGCGGCTGGCCGTCATGCGGTTAAATGAAGCGCGGGTGATGCGTCTGTGGCCGCCCGGGGTTTTCCAACCCTCTAAGGCGCCTTGCTCTACCCAAAGTTGCACCGAGCGTATGGTCACGCCCAGTTCTTTGGCCACGTCACTGGTGGTCATTAAATCGAGTGCTTTTAAAGCGAGTTTTTGGGTTGCCATAGGCGCTATCTTATTTGCTAAATGGGTGGATTAAAGGGCTTGTTGCGCTAAGCCTAATCGGCGCCGTTAACATTAACGCGGTCTTTGAGCATTTTGCCTGGCCTAAAGCTCGGGTAAGCCGAGGCTTTGCGTTGTATCTGTTCGCCGGTTTTTGGGTTTCTAACGGTGCGTGCTTGCCGCGTTTTAGTGGCAAACGTACCAAAGCCACGAATCTCAAATTTGTTACCTTCGCTCAGATGGTCGCCCATAAAATCGATTAGACTATTGATGCACATCAAGCAGTCGGCTTCCGACAAATAGGGAAAGCTTCGCTTGATGGTGTTCACTAATTCAGATTTGGTCATGGCGATTCCGGCAACGAGTGGCTGTTACATAGGGGTGAGGGCTACGCTCACCGCCGCCAGAAACACCACTGCATCAATCGACGGCGCTTAATTCATGGCGTTGTACTGCGAAAAATAATACTAGCAGAGTTTTCCTTATTGGGTTTATCACTTTGGTATCATATATAACAATTTATACTATTTTTTTAAAAGGCTGGCTTTAAAGCCAGCCGCCTAGCCAAGTGGTAGGCTAATTTAGCAAATCGTATTAAAATAGCGCCAAATTCGTTCTTTAACCCACCAATTAAAAGGCCAGCCAACCCTGTGTTAGGTTGGCCTTGGTATTAGCCACAGAGTCGAGACACTATGCACCCCATGCTATCCAACGCAGTGAAAGCTGCCCGCCGCGCCGGCAACATCATTACCCG
>JAIQBT010000047.1 GCA_020035195.1 Methylotenera sp. | reverse complement strand
AACATAGAGCTGGCGGCTACGATTGCTAATAATAATGCTTTCATGCTATCTCCTTGATGTGGACTTACTTTTTAAACTTTTTTATTCCCTACAGCTAACAATGATACCTACAATTAAAGCTTGCTACAAGCCGGTTGCAAGCAATACTCTTGTAGATACTTAATTAGCAGTAGCGTTCACTTTTGTTTAAGGTTTATACCGTTTCAACAACGTATTCAGCACTGATGACATGGGTACGGCCGGGGTTGATCACCACCATGTTTTCTAAGGCATTGGTGGTTTCCACGCAGATGGTTTTTCGCCATTCATCCACGCTGCCCATGTCGGCCATTTGTGCGGCTTTTTCTGGACCAGGGCTCCATACCACGGTGGTATCGCTACCGGATTTTTGCACATGAATTAAGCGCTTATAGCCGCTATCGTGCACCGTGCAATTGGAACTGTGGTTGATGTAGACACGATCAAACTCGCCATCGAAGGTCAGGGCGTTATGCTCAACCTCGCGTTGGTACAACTCTATTTTGTCGGCGTAGACGCAATCTTCTAGCCCAGTAATTTTGACATTGGCCACGTCGCTGATGTTTAAGTAAGTATGAAACGCTTCACCGATGACAAAGGGATGGTCGGCGTTGTTGGTGGTGGCCAAGTCCACGCGCAGGCGCTTGCCTATGGTAATGGTCACTTTTAGCTTATACGGATAAGACAGTTGGCGCTTGGCTTCCGGTGTGTCTACCATCTCTAGCATAATACGCGTGGCGCCTGTGGGCGTGGCATCTATGTCTGTCACGCGCCACGGAATGACGCGGGCAAAGCCGTGTGGGCAAAATGTGCTGTCGGTCGGATGGGCGCCAAACCATGGCCAACAAATAGGCACGCCGCCGCGTATGGAACGGCCTTTGACAAAGCGCGCATTGCTGGACAACCACAACACCGGTTCGGCTAAAAATTTAGGGTGCCAATCTATGACGTGCGCGCCTTGCAGGGCGATGCGGGCTTTGGCCAGCGGGTTGTCCACCTCCAAGTATTGCATGCCGGCATCGTCTTGGGTTTGCATCACGTGTGCGTGCAGCCTGAGGCGTTTTTTGGTTTTTAGTACTTCGCTATCGGCTGCTATAGCGGCTAATGTGGCTGTTGTCATAGGATGCTGGCTCTGTTTATTTTTCAATTTGTGACACATCGCGCACGGCACCACGGGCTGCGCTGGTGGTCATGGCGGCGTAAGCACGCAAGGCCGGGCTGACCGAGCGTTGACGGTTAACCGGCTTCCATGCCGCTTTGCCTTTGGCGTCCATTTTGGCGCGTCTGGCGTTGAGCTCGCTGTCGCTGATGGCCAAGTGGATAGTGCGGTTGGGGATGTCAATTTCTATGCGATCGCCTTCTTCTACCAAACCGATCGCGCCGCCTTCGGCCGCCTCCGGTGAAGCATGACCTATACTCAAGCCTGAGGTACCGCCAGAAAAGCGACCGTCAGTCAGTAAGGCGCAGACCTTGCCTAAGTCTTTGGATTTTAAATACGAGGTGGGGTAGAGCATTTCTTGCATGCCAGGGCCGCCACGCGGGCCTTCGTAACGAATCACCACCACATCGCCAGGCACAATTTGGTCGGCTAAAATCGCTGCCACGGTGTCGTCTTGGCTTTCAAACACACGGGCGCGCCCAGTGAATTTTAAAATGCTGTCGTCCACGCCCGCGGTTTTAACGATGCAACCGTCTAAGGCGATGTTGCCGTATAAGACCGCCAAGCCGCCGTCTTGCGAGTACGCATGGGCTTTATCGCGTATGCAACCCTCAGCGCGGTCGTTGTCTAAAGTCGGGTAGAGCATGCTTTGTGAAAATGCAATGGTGGTGCTGATGCCACCAGGCGCGGCACGGTAGAATTTCTTCACGTCCTCGTCCGTGGTCACCATGATGTCCCATTTATCTAAGGCTGCACCCATGGTGGCGCTATGCACGGTGGGGGTGTCGCGGTGCAACACGCCGGCGCGGTCAAGTTCGCCCAAGATGCCCATCACGCCACCGGCATGGTGCACGTCTTCCATGTGGTATTTTTGCGTGGCCGGCGCTACTTTGCTCAAGCAAGGTACATTGCGCGAAATGCGGTCTATGTCGTCCATGGTGAAATTCAACTCAGCCTCGTGCGCGGCCGCCAGTAAATGCAACACGGTGTTGGTGGACCCCCCCATAGAAACATCTAGCGTCATGGCATTTTCAAAGGCCTTGAAATTAGCAATATTGCGCGGCAACACGCTGTAATCGTCTTGTTCGTAATGGCGTTTGGCCAATTCTACGATTAAGCGACCGGCTTTCAAGAACAATTCTTTACGTGCACCGTGGGTGGCTAAGGTCGAGCCATTGCCGGGCAGACTTAGGCCCAAGGCTTCGGTTAAGCAGTTCATGGAGTTGGCAGTAAACATGCCAGAACAAGAGCCACAAGTAGGGCAAGCGGAACGCTCAATGGCCTCGGCTTTTTCGTCACTGACTTTGCTGTCGGCCGCCGCCACCATGGCATCGACCAAGTCTAGTTTCAAAGTTTCGCCTTGCCAATTCACTTTGCCGGCTTCCATGGGTCCGCCGGAGACAAACACCACCGGGATATTGAGGCGTAAAGCCGCCATCAGCATGCCTGGGGTAATTTTGTCGCAATTGGAAATGCACACCAAGGCGTCTGCGCAGTGGGCATTCACCATGTATTCCACGCTGTCGGCGATTAAATCGCGACTGGGCAAGCTATACAGCATGCCGCCATGGCCCATGGCGATGCCATCGTCCACGGCAATGGTGTTGAATTCTTTGGCTACGCCGCCGGCGCGCTCAATTTCCCGTGCCACCAACTGGCCTAAATCTTTTAGGTGCACGTGGCCCGGTACAAATTGGGTAAACGAGTTGCACACGGCAATGATGGGTTTATCAAAGTCACCGTCTTTCATGCCGGTGGCGCGCCAAAGTGCGCGAGCACCTGCCATATTGCGGCCGTGTGTGGTGGTATGAGAGCGATAAACGGGCATAAATGAAATCCGAAAAGTAGGTTTATGGTACGGCTGTTATTTTAAATCAGCTAGGCTGAACTAGCCAAAGAAATATGCGCGGCCAGGGCTTGTTTTGCTTAACTTCTCAGCCGGCTAATGGGACTAGCGCGCAACGCTGTTGCGTCGTATCCATGCGGCAAACTCGGCTTCGTCGATGTCGCCGGCGGCCAGGGCTAACATGGTTAATGTTGCATCTACCTGACTGGCATTTAGCTTGCGGCCATTTAAGCCTAAGAACAATCCTATAGAAAGAAAAGCCACTCGTTTATTGCCATCCACAAAAGCATGGTTTTTAGCTAAACCGTGGCCATAAGCAGCAGCTGAAGCAGCAAAATCAGGATTGCCATAGCTGGCCAAATTAGGCGCACGATTTAAGGCAGAATCCAACAGACCTTCATTGCGTATGCCTGATGCCCCGCCATGGGTAGCTAAACTTTCATCATGCAATACGATTAGCAGTTGCTTGTCTAGCCAATGCCATTGCTGCATTTTATTTTGCCAGCTCGTTAAACGTGTCGCGATATTCACGCATAAACTCGCGCCCAATATCCAATTGTTCTTTAAAGTTGGGATTGTGTGGCGTAATGGTTGCAGCACCAGGCGCGTCGGTTAGAAATACCGTGTCGCCTTTTTCTAGCTTGAGCCTAGCCAGCACTTCTTTGGGCAGAATTAAGCCTAAAGAATTGCCAATTTGGGTTAATTTCAAGGTATGCATGTGCCCACTCCAACAGGTTTAAGTTATAACAAAAGTTATAATAAACCTGTTGGAGTGGGCGTGCAAGTTTTGTACTGAATTAGGCGAGGGCTTCGGCTTGCGAGCGTATTTCAAAGTCGTGGGTAATTTCCACGCTTTTACTCAGCATGATGGACGCGGAGCAATATTTTTCTGCAGACAATTTAACCGCACGCTCAACTTGTGCCGCGTTCAAATTGTCGCCAGTCACGACAAAATGCACATGAATTTTAGTGAACACTTTTGGAATCTCGTCGGCGCGTATTGCGTCGATTTCCGCCACGCAAGCGGTAATGGGTTGGCGGGCTTTTTTCAATATGGCCACCACATCAAACGAGGTGCAGCCACCCATACCGATCAGCAGCATTTCCATGGGGCGCATGCCGATGTTACGGCCACCGTTTTCCGGTGCGCCATCCATGACAACCGCGTGGCCTGATGCCGATTCCCCGACAAAGCTGACACCATCTATCCATTTAACAAGCACTTTCATAGATTCTCCTGTAGACGCGTAATTAATAGCGCGCCTACATTTTATTTAACATCCAATAATTCCACTTCAAATACCAAGTCAGCATTGGGTGGAATCGCGCCACCGGCACCGCGCGCGCCATAACCCATGGCAGATGGAATTAACAAGGTGCGTTTGCCACCTATCTTCATGCCAGCAAAGCCTTCGTCCCAGCCTTGTATTACTTGCCCGCCACCTAAGAAAAACACAAACGGTTCTTTGCGGTCTAGGCTGCTGTCGAATTTCTTGCCTTTTTGGCCTTCGGCTTTTGCATCAAATAACCAGCCGGTGTAATGCACGGTTACGTTGAAGCCAGCTTCAGCTTCGCGGCCGGCGCCGACTAAGGTGTCAATTTTTTGCAATTCAAGGACGCTGTTTAATGTCATGGTGGGTTTTTCCTGTGTGGGTGTTTTCGTTTCGGCATTGCAGGCATTTAAGGTAAATGCACAGGCGCAAGCCAGGCTAAAGTTAAGTAGTTTCATGCGTAGACCTCAATATTTAATGGGCTGTATCACTGCAGGCAATATGATACCGCAAACTTGGCTTAACCGGCATTCAAGGTTGGCGATACACCCACTCTATCAGGGCATCTTGCGCAAGTTTGCTGGCAGCGGATTTTTCGTGATTAACCAGCATGACCAGCACTTGCCGCCGGTTTTGTTTGTCCAGCACGTAGCCGGCAATGGCGCTGACACCGTCCAGCGAGCCAGTTTTTATGTGGGCCCGTTTGGCCACCGGACTGTCTTTTAATCGCCTCATCAGCGTGCCGTCCAGCGCCAATACCGACAAGGAACTGATGAATTCTGGCATCACTGGGCTGCGGTAAGTTTGCATCAGCATACGCGCCAATGCATCGGCACTGATTCGCTCTATGCGAGATAGCCCAGAGCCATTCTCTATTACCAGCGTCTCGCCCATGCCTGGCTTACTGTTGAACCAGCGTGTGATCGCGGTCGCCCCATCCACTTCGGTGGCGGGCACGGCCATTTTTTCGGCAGCGATGGTGAGCAGCAGTTGCCGCGCCATTAAGTTGTTACTCCATTTATTCATTTCTGGGAGCAATTGGCTTAAAGCTTGGGACTGCTGTTCCAATAGTTTTATCGCTAGGCTAGAGCCTTGCTTAACTTGCAGTTGACCTGAAAATTTCCCACCCAATGCTTGCCAGAGTTGTTTAAAGCTGTAATAGGCATAGAGCTCGTCATTAAACAGGCTTAATTCTAAAAATCTCTCCCCGCAATCGGCGGCATAGGTGCCACTGAAGATGATGCTTTTAATGGCCTCTGTGCCCGCCACGGTTTCGCTGCTTACCGTATACCGTAGGTGGTTACGCCAATCGCGGCAGGCGCCAGGCAAAAGCCGCATATTGTTGGTGATGTCGAGTTGCGGTAGCGCCAAGTCCGAACTGATGGACACGGCATTTTGTTCGCTGCTGTTGGGGCTAAATTTGAAGCGGGTATGGCGGCCGTTGACTAAAAAAGCACTGGGTAGGGCGTTGTAGGCGCGCCAGACTTCGTTGTCAAAACTGGCTTGTTGCTGGGCAGGCGCTGCAAAATGGCTTTTATCCAGTATCAAATCACCCTTAATTTCTTGGATGCCGGCTTGTTTTAGGCTGCTTAGCAAGCGCCAAAAATCCGCCGAAGTAAAGTTAGGGTCGCCGTAACCTTTGATGATTAAGTTGCCGGTCAACACGCCATGGCTGATGCTGCCTTCGTAATACAGTTCGGTTTTCCAGCGGTAGTTAGGACCGAGCAACTCCAATGCCGCATTGCTGGTCACGAGCTTCATGAGCGAGGCTGGGTTAAGACTTTTTTCCGGGTTGTGCAGAACGCTAGGCTGTTCGCTATCGACCGCTTGCACCACCACCGCCACTTGCTCGAGTGGCACGCCGGCTTGACTCAAGGCTTCCGTCACTTCGCTGGGTAAGTCGGCCTTGGCCGTCAAACTGGCTAAGCCGAGTAATAGGCAAAACAGGTGTTTTTTCATAAGGCTAGCCTGATGGCCTGATGGGTGGACGTGATCATGTAATCGACTTCCTCGCGGCTAATGCTGTAGGGCGGCATCAAGTACACCGTGTTGCCTATGGGGCGCAATAGCAAGCCTTGTTTAAGCGCTTCGGCATAACAGTGCTGGGCAAAACCGGGCTGCGCGCCCAGCACGTCCATGGCCAATATCATGCCTTGTTGGCGACAATGTGCTATGGGCAAATCGTTCAAGCAAGTGGCTTGTTCTTTAATGTAGGCCGCCGTCACCCGGTTTTTATCCAACACGGCCTCGTCTTCAAAAATAGCCAAAGTCGCCAGTGCGGCGCTGCAGGCCAAGGGATTGCCGGTGTAGCTGTGGCTATGCAAAAACCCGTTGACCGTGCGATCGTCATAAAACGCTTGGTAGACAGTGTCCGTGGTTAGCACCGCGGATAAAGGTAAGTAGCCGCCGGTAATGCCTTTGGATAAGCAAATAAAGTCGGCGATGTCGCTGACTTTATTAGGTCGATTTTGTCCTTCGACAAGCTCAGGACGAACGGGGGTGGCTGGATTTGAATGAGCTTGCTCGCAGGCAAACATGGTGCCGGTGCGGCCAAAGCCAACGGCGATCTCGTCGGCGATTAAATGGATTTGGTACTGCGTGCAGATTGCCCGTGCGCGTTGTAAATAAATCGGGTGGTGCATGGCCATGCCGCCGGCACATTGCACCATGGGCTCAATGATAAACGCGGCCAATTCCGTGTGATGCCCGCTCACATAGTTTTCCAAGTCGGCCGCACAGCGCAGCGCGTAGGCCTCGGCCGTTTCACCGGTTTCACTTAAACGAAAATCCGGGCTGGGCATTTGTGCCGATTGCATCAAGAGCGGCGCGTAGGTGTCTTTAAAAATCGCCACATCGGTCACGCTTAATGCACCCAAGGTTTCGCCGTGGTAACTGTTTTGTAGGCTGATGAATTTGCTTTTGTTGGGTTTGCCGCTGTTGCGCCAATAATGAAAACTCATTTTGAGTGCAATTTCGGTCGCGCTGGCGCCATCAGAGGCATAAAAAGCGTGGCCTAGGCCGGTGAGTTGAGCGAGTTTTTCCGACAGCGTCACCACCGGTTCGTGGGTGAAGCCAGCCAGCATGACATGCTCGAGCTTATCCAATTGTGTTTTGATGGCGTCTTTAATGCGCGGGTGGTTGTGGCCAAACAAGTTGACCCACCAGGAACTGATGCCGTCCAAATAACGCTGACCGTCCGCGTCGTAAAGCCATACCCCTTCGCCCCGTTGGATGGGGATGAGTGGAAACGTCTCGTGCTGCTTCATTTGCGTGCACGGGTGCCATACGGATTGCAGGCTGCGGGCTAATAAACCTTGGTTGCTCATGGCTGAATTGTACGATGTTTTTACTGGCCAAATAAATCAAATGTCGTCATACCTAGCGCTTTAGTCTAAAATTCCAACACATTTTGATGGCCTTGATGGCAAACCTGCTAAAGCTCAAGCAAAAAGCCAATGATTAAAACACCATGATTAAAACCCGCAAACACCTTGAATTGCTCGCCCCGGCAAAAAATGCCGAATTCGGCATCGAAGCCATTAATCATGGTGCCGATGCCGTCTATATTGGTGGGCCGGCTTTTGGTGCCAGGGCCAAAGCGCCGAACACGGTGGCCGACATCGCACGCTTGGTCAAACACGCGCACCGCTTCCACGCGGAAGTGTTCGTTGCGCTTAATACTATTTTTCATGACGAGGAGTTGCCAGGCGCCCGCGCCTTGGTGGAGCAGTTGTACGAGGCCGAGGTGGATGCCTTGATTGTGCAAGACATGGGTTTGTTGGAACTGGATTTGCCCCCCATACAACTGCATGCCAGCACCCAAACCGACATACGCACGGTAGAAAAAGCCGTGTTTTTAGACCAAGTCGGTTTTTCACAATTGGTCTTGGCGCGTGAGATGGATTTGGCCACCGTGCAAAACATCGCCGCGGCCACCAGTTGCAACTTGGAATACTTTATCCACGGCGCCTTGTGCGTAGCGTTTAGCGGCCAATGCTTTATCAGCCATGCCCACACCGGCCGCAGTGCCAATCGGGGAGAGTGCTCACAGGAATGCCGCTTACCCTTCACCTTAGAAGACCAAAAAGGCCGCATCCTAGGCAAAGACAAGCACTTTTTGTCCATGAAAGACAACGACCAAAGCGCTAACCTACGGGCTTTGATCGATGCCGGCGTGAGCTCGTTTAAGATAGAAGGGCGCTACAAAGATTTGCCTTACGTGAAAAATGCCACCGCGCATTACCGTTTATTGCTCGATGCCATCTTGCACGACAGGCCAGACTTAGCGAAATCTTCGCACGGTCATAGCCGCTATACCTTTAGCCCGCAGCCAGAAAAAACCTTTAACCGCAGTGCCACCGATTATTTTGCCAACGGCCGCCAATCCGACATAGGGGCGTTTGATACGCCTAAGTTTTCCGGTGAAGCGCTGGGTAAAATCAGCAAGGTGGGTACGGATTACGTGGAAGTGGACACCGAGGTCGAATTGCACAACGGCGATGGCTTATGCTTTTTTGATGTGCATAAAGAGTTGGTCGGTTTGCGCATCAATACCGTGGTCGACAGAAAACTTTACCCCAATGAAATGCCGGTTGACATTCGCCGCGGCATGGCAGTTTTCCGTAATCGCGATCACGCCTTCATGCGCTTGTTAGAAAAAGACTCGACGCAGCGAAAAATCCCGGTCAGCTTACGATTGAGCGATAGCGAGCAGGGCTTTCAATTAAGCGTCACCGATGAGGCGGGCAACACCGGCACGGCGTTTTGCCTAGCCGAAAAACAGTTGGCCGATAACCCTGCGCAAGCCCAGCAAAGCTTGCGTGACAATTTGGCTAAATTAGGCAACACCGATTTTGTTGCGAAAACCACCGAGCTGGCGATAGGCCAAGCGTGGTTTGTGCCAGCCTCGCTGATTAACGGCTTGCGACGCGATGCCATCACCCAATTGCAGCAAGTGCGTGAAGCCAATTACCAACGCCCACCACGCCGCGCGGCCAGTGAGCCGGCTGCGATTTACCCAGAAGATACCCTGACGTATTTGGCCAATGTCTACAATAAACAGGCCAGGGTGTTTTACGAAAAGCACGGGGTTAAGATGATAGCGGCGGCCTATGAGGCCAACCAAGAATTAGACGAAGTGCCCTTAATGATTACCAAGCATTGCTTACGCTTCAGTCATGGCTTGTGCCCCAAAGAGGCCAAAGGGGTGATCGGCGTGCAAGGCACGGTGACCGCCGAGCCCATGACCTTAATCAGTGGCAAAGACCGCTACACCCTCAAGTTTGATTGCAAGCCCTGCGAGATGCATGTCATGGGAAAAATGCGCAAATCGGTGTTGCAATTGCCGCAACCCCAAGCCGTGCATTTTATGCCCAGGCGCGCTTAAGCTTTTTTCACGAATTCCGATTTTAGCTTCATGGCGCCTATGCCATCGATTTTACAATCGATGTCGTGGTCGCCGTCCACCAAACGGATGTTTTTGACTTTGGTGCCCACTTTCACCACCAAGGACGAGCCTTTTACTTTTAAATCCTTAATCACCGTCACGCTGTCGCCATCTTGCAGCACATTGCCATTGGCGTCCTTGATGACTTTCTGCTCATCGCCTTGCTCGGCGCCAGCCGACTTAGACCATTCGTGGGCGCACTCGGGGCAGACATATAGGTCGCCGTCTTCGTAGGTGAATTCGGATTGGCATTTTGGGCAGTTAGGTAAATCGCTCATGCTGGGCTTCTCTCTTTAGGTTAATGCAAAACTGGCTTGCTGGTGGGCGCGCTGCCAGCTTGAACAAAGCTGGTCATGACCAAATCCCAATTGGCTTCGCGGGTAGCCAATTGCAACATGCTGGCCAGTGCTTGGATGAGTTCGCCTGTCATGGCCATTTTGACCGATTGGCCGGTGCTGCATTGCAATTCCATGGTGGGCGGCAAATTGCCGACGCTGACGGTCTGGCAGACCAAGGCTAACAAGGGTTGCTCGGAGCGGGCTTTGCGGTCATTCAGGTAGGCCGATTGAAAATCCAAGGGCACTATTTTTTGCTGCAGCTCGGCATCGCGCACGAAGTTATCCACGGCTTGGTGTTTGTCCAGTGCGGCATGGCCGGTGGCGCTTGAAAGGACGGTGCCGCTTGGCAGCAATGCGCTGCCGGCTTGTTGCAGTGCCGCCCAAATTTGCTTGGCCACGCGCCGACTAATCCACACCGCGACTTCGGTTTTGTCGGCCAAGCCGACCTTGAGTAATAAGCGGTCTTCCTGCTCATTAAAGCCCAGATTGATCTGTTCGATAGCCGATTCATTTTCAGTCATGCGGCTATTTTAAAGCCTAAGCCCGCTCATCATCCAAATTTCAGGAAATTTTTTTAAGCCCTGCGCTTGAAATTAAATAGACCGGCCCAATAACTAGCACTCTATGGGTTTGAGTGCTAAAATCGTGCTCGAACAAAATAGTAAGCGTCATGGTGAAAAGAAGGCTATGCATTTTTTAGTCCGATGGCCAACTGGCTCAGCGGGCATGCGTCATTAATTTTTTGATTTATTTTTGGAGAAATCGTATGAAAATCCGTCCATTACACGACCGCGTCATAGTAAAGCGTTCAGAAGAAGAGCGTACAACGGCTTCTGGCATTGTGATTCCAGATAGCGCAACAGAAAAACCGGATCAAGGCGTCGTTCAAGCGATTGGTTCTGGCAAACGTGACGACAGCGGCAAAGTGATTGCGCTAGACGTTAAGGTAGGCGACAAAGTGTTATTCGGTAAATACGCTGGCCAAACCGTAAAAGTCGATGGCGAAGAGCTATTGGTTATGCGTGAAGAAGACATCATGGCGATTGTTGAGTAATACAACGCAATCATTGCTTGGTTACAAACAATCCACTTAAGAACAATCAGGAGAATTTAACATGGCAGCAAAAGACGTAAGATTCGGCGACGAAGTACGCCACAAAATGGTAGCAGGCGTGAATGTGCTTGCAAACGCAGTAAAAGTAACCTTAGGCCCTAAAGGCCGTAACGTAGTATTAGAGCGCTCTTTCGGAGCACCAACCATCACTAAAGACGGCGTGTCTGTGGCTAAAGAAATCGAATTAAAAGACAAATTCGAAAACATGGGCGCACAAATGGTCAAAGAAGTGGCTTCAAAAACGTCCGACATCGCTGGTGACGGCACCACGACAGCCACCGTATTGGCACAAGCCATTATCCGTGAAGGCATGAAATCAGTAGCTGCTGGCATGAATCCTATGGATTTAAAACGCGGGATTGATAAAGCGGTTGCGGCAGCAATTATCGATTTAAAAGCACAATCTAAACCATGTACCACCAGTAAAGAAATCGCTCAAGTAGGCTCAATCTCTGCTAACTCTGATGAAACCATCGGTAAAATTATTGCCGATGCGATGGACAAAGTGGGCAAAGAAGGCGTGATCACAGTAGAAGATGGTTCAGGCTTAGAGAGCGAATTGGATGTGGTTGAAGGTATGCAGTTTGACCGTGGCTACTTGTCACCTTACTTCATCAACAACCAAGAGCGCCAAATTGCCTTGTTAGACAACCCGTTCGTGTTATTGCACGATAAAAAAATCTCTAACATCCGTGATTTGTTACCGACTTTAGAGCAAGTGGCTAAGTCTGGTCGCCCATTACTAATCATTGCTGAAGATGTCGATGGCGAAGCCTTGGCTACCTTGGTAGTGAACAACATCCGTGGCATCTTAAAAACCACCGCAGTTAAAGCGCCTGGTTTTGGTGACCGTCGTAAAGCCATGTTAGAAGACATTGCCATGTTAACTGGCGGTACCGTGATTGCTGAAGAAGTGGGCTTGAAACTTGAAAACGTAACGCTTGAAAACTTAGGTCAAGCTAAACGCATTGAAGTGGGTAAAGAGAACACGATTATCATTGATGGTCAAGGTGTTGAAGCCAACATCAAATCGCGCATTGCACAAATCAAAACGCAAATCGAAGAAGCGACCAGCGACTACGACAGAGAAAAACTGCAAGAACGCGTGGCTAAATTAGCCGGCGGTGTAGCGGTGATCAAAGTCGGTGCAACCACTGAGATCGAAATGAAAGAGAAAAAAGCCCGCGTGGAAGATGCCTTGCATGCTACCCGTGCCGCAGTTGAAGAAGGCATTGTGGCCGGTGGTGGCGTGGCATTAATTCGTGCACGTGCTGCCATTGCTAAAGTAAAAGGCGACAACCACGATCAAGACGCAGGCGTGAAAATCGTCTTGCGTGCGGTGGAAGAGCCATTACGCCAAATCGTGCAAAATGCTGGCGTGGAACCGTCAGTGGTGGTGAATAACGTAGAAGCCGGTAAAGGCAACTACGGTTACAACGCCGCCAACGAAACTTACGGCGACATGATCGAAATGGGTATTTTGGATCCAACTAAAGTAACCCGTTCTGCCTTGCAAAATGCAGCATCCGTGGCCGGCTTAATGCTAACCACAGACTGCATGGTGGCTGAATTACCTAAAGACGACGCACCAGCAATGGGTGGCGGCGATATGGGCGGTATGGGTGGCATGGGCGGTATGATGTAAGAAGTAAGGCTTTAGGCGGCTGGTAATTAAGCCGCTTAAACCTTGCGTTTAAAAAGGCTTACGGTTTTCCGTAAGCCTTTTTTATTTTGCACTAATGAATTAAGCGACATGCTACGGCGCACTTTAAAGCAAACTTAGCTATGGCATATTTTGCATCAACTCCTCAGTCTGAGGTTTTTCTTTCATCCGCTAAACAGTAAGGATGACAACAATTCGTTTCCTTTTTGGCTTCAAATGTAGCTAATCATGCTACGTTTTTAGCTTTGCTTGCTAGCTAGCAATGCCCAATAAAAAAGGGTTAAGCCGCTAAGCTTAACCCTTCTTTTTTACTACCGGTATTTGGTGCGCCCGGAGCGATTCGAACGCCCGACCCCTTGGTTCGTAGCCAAGTACTCTATCCAGCTGAGCTACGGGCGCATGCGCAGCATTATACTGTAACTTGAGCCCATCTAAAAGCACTAATTCGTTATTTTCCGTTTACCTGCCTGCGTTAAGCAAAACCCTCAGCTTTTTTCAACTTAATGATACCTGAATGATAAAGCCGACAATAAAGGCAAATTATTTAGTAAAAACATGCCCTTAAAGGCTAAAAAGGCGGGCAGATGATATATACTAAAATAGTAACTAATAAATGTATTGCTATCCTTTGTTTTGCATGGTTTTTATCGGGGAAAACTAAGCCAAAGTTAGCCTTAAAAAAACAACAAAAATAACGGGATGTATGTCAGTAAACTTCAATAAAAACAATCATGTAAAGCTTTTCCCTAGCCGTTTAAATCGGCTTTTGCTTTGCTCATTGCGCCGTTTATTGGCGCTGATTGCACTCGCCTTTACTTTGTTGGCTTCCTCATTGGTTTTAGCAGACGCCTTACCAACGAAGCCCGATGCCGGGCAAATTTTGCAGCAAATCGAGCGC
>JAIQBT010000007.1 GCA_020035195.1 Methylotenera sp. | reverse complement strand
GGGTGGTGATGGGTGATGCCTCGGTAAAAATAACTAGCCTGGCTTCATTAAGCCAGGCTACAGCAACGGACATCAGTTTTCTCAATGAAGCTAGATACAAACACTTACTAAGCGCTTGCCAAGCCAGCGCCATTGTCTTAAGACAAGAAGATGCGCATTTAACTGAGCTACCTAGACTGGTAGTCAGTGATCCCTATGCCTACTATGCTAAATTAGCCGCCCTGCTAAATCCAATCTCAAGTCCAGTAGCTGGTATTGCGGCTAGCGCGGTAGTAGACGCCAGTGCGCATATCCCCTCTTCATGCAGCATAGGGCCGCTAGTGGTCATAGGGGCCAATGTCATCCTCGGTGAAAACGTAGACATAGGCAGTGGTTGCGTCATTGAAAATGACGTCAGCATAGGGCAGCATACTCGACTGGAATCCAATGTCACCATTAAGCACCACTGCTCAATAGGGCAAGATTGCCACGTCTATTCTGGTGCAGTGATAGGTGCGGATGGCTTCGGTTACGCACTGGAATCAGAGGCTTGGCTAAAAATACCGCAGTTAGGAAGGGTGCTACTAGGCAACAATGTTGACGTTGGGGCCAACACAACAATAGACCGAGGAGCCTTGGATGACACCCTCATTGGGGATGGCGTTAAGCTAGACAATCTCATACAAATCGGTCATAACTGTCAGATAGGCGAACACACGGCTATAGCTGCCTGCGTGGCAATAGCTGGAAGTAGTAGAATTGGTAAGCATTGCAGAATAGGTGGCGCCGCTATGGTGTTAGGCCATTTGGAAATTGTTGATGGTGTTACCGTAAGTGCGGGCAGCATGATAACTCGATCGTTGTTAGTAAAAGACACTTACACAGCCATCATGCCGTTTCAGTCGCACGAAGATTGGCTAAATAACGCTGCACAAATACGGCAACTGGACAACATGGCCAAAAAAATTAAAAATCTCGAAAAACAGCTGGCTCTGTTAAAATCGAGTTAATAAAAAAACATGAGACAGCTAGGCAGTTCAATTAGCACCCATCATTTAAAGTAAGCTGAGATTAAAATGACTAACAATACGACTTCTACCAGCATGGATATACATGAAATATTGGATCACCTGCCACATCGCTATCCATTTATCCTCATAGACCGTGTCAGTTCCATGGAATTGGGCAAGGAAATAGTCGCTTTAAAAAATGTCACGATTAACGAACCTTTTTTTCCGGGGCACTTTCCCTACCACCCGGTTATGCCTGGCGTTTTAATTGTGGAGGCCATGGCGCAAGCTGCTGCCATATTGTCATTCAAAACTATGGGCGTCAAACCCAGCGATGACTCAGTGTATTACTTTGCAGGCATAGACAGCGCCCGATTTAAGCGTCCCGTTTCACCAGGTGACCAACTTATCTTTAACGTTAAAATTGATCGCATTATTAAAGGCATATGGAAGTATTCCGGCGTCGCCAGCGTAGACGGTAACGTGGTGGCTGAAGCGCAGATGATGTGCATACTAAAAGCGATCGATAAAAAAGACTAAGTTCGATGCAAGCGGCAAAAATACATGCCACAGCCATCATCCATCCTGATGCCGAACTCGATTCCAGTGTGGAGGTTGGTCCCTTCTCCATCATAGGGGCTAAGGTTAAAATAGCCGCTGGCACTAAAATTTCCAGCCACGTCAGCATTAGTGGTGACACCACTGTAGGTGAAAATAATCGCATCTACCCATACGCCTCCTTAGGTGAAGCACCGCAAGATAAAAAATACCAAGACGAGCCCACCCAGTTAATCCTTGGTGACAACAACACCGTGCGTGAGTTTTGTACCCTGCATCGAGGCACAGCTCAAGACCGTGGCCTAACGCAAATCGCTAACGATAATTGGATCATGGCTTATGTGCACATAGCGCACGACTGCCAAGTAGGCAGTCACACGGTGCTAGCCAATAACACCGCTTTAGCTGGCCACGTGCAAGTGGATGATTACGCCGTGCTTGGCGGGTACACTTTGGTGCATCAGTTTTGTAAAATTGGCGCTCACATCATTACTGCCGTAGGCACCGTGGTTTTTAAAGACATTCCCCCATACATTGCCGCCTCAGGTTACGATGCTAAACCGCATGGCATTAATGCCGAAGGTCTAAAGCGAAGAGGCTACAGCGGAGATAGCCTGTTGCAAATTAAACGCGCCTACAAAACCCTATACCGCAATGGACTGAGTTTAGCTGAGGCTAAACAGCAGCTTAGCCTCATGCCTAGCGCCGAAATCCGCCTCTTGGTGGATTTTATAAACGCCTCCAAGCGCGGCATCATCAGGTAGGCATATGCTTAGAATAGGCATTGTGGCTGGCGAAGCTTCTGGGGACATATTAGGCGGCCTTCTGGTTCAAGCCTTAAAACAAAAACGCAGTGACATTGAATTTGTTGGTATTGCCGGTCCGAAAATGATGCGCGAGGGGGTGCAATCACTTTTCCCGATTGAACGCCTATCGGTCCGAGGCTACCTAGAAGTGATTAAGCATGCCTATGGCTTAATTCGTATCAGACAGCAATTAATTAAGCATTTTTTAAATCACCGCGTGGACATCTTTATTGGCATAGATGCGCCAGACTTTAATTTTTACTTGGAAAAAAAATTAAAGAAACACGGCGTTAAAACTTTGCATTATGTGAGCCCGTCTATTTGGGCATGGCGAAAAAATAGAGTGCATAAAATTAAACGCGCCGTTTCGCACATGCTCACTTTATTTCCATTTGAATCGGAAATTTATCAGCAAGCAGGCGTACCCGTTACTTACGTAGGCCATCCCTTAGCAGATTCGATGCCTATGGAGCCTGATACGGCTGCCGCACGTGCTGTTTTGCGACTAAAACCCAATGACTTGGTGGTGGCTATGCTGCCAGGAAGCAGGCAAAGTGAGGTGGGGCAACACGCTGCCTTATTTATCCAAACAGTAAAAATACTCCATACTGACTACCCACATGCCATATTCTTGGTGCCCTTTGTTACCCGTGAAAGCAAGCAGATCTTTGAGTTAGCGCTATTTCATGAACAACAAGCACTGCCAATACAGATCTTATTTGGTCATGCACACGATGCCATGCAAGCCTCCGACGTGGTGATTGTCGCTTCGGGCACAGCAACCTTGGAAGCCGCTTTGCTTAAAAAACCCATGGTCATCACCTACCGCATGCCTAGCTTAAGTTGGCGGCTATTAAAACGCATGCACTTGCAGCACTTTGTCGGATTACCCAATATATTGGCGGGCAAATCGATTGTGCCTGAATTGCTGCAACACCAAGCCACCCCAGAAAAGCTTGCTGCAGCCGCCATTGCCATGCTGGGTAATACGCAGGCAATAGCTGAGATGAAAGCTGAATTTACAAAGATGCATATAAGCTTAAAACAGAATAATGCGGAAAAAATCGCGACGCTGATACTGTCGGATTTTTAGCCGTAACAGCATGCACAAAAATCCAATAATATGCGGTGTGGATGAGGCGGGGAGGGGGCCGCTGGCTGGATCAGTTTATGCGGCGGCCGTTATATTAGATCCCAACCGACCCATATTAGGCTTGGCTGACTCCAAGAAAATTTCAGAAAAAAAACGTGATGCATTAAGCCTGGCGATTAAACAGCATGCATTGGCCTGGGCTGTAGCCAGTTGTAGCTCACAAGAAGTAGACCAGATCAACATCCTTCAAGCAAGTTTGCTTGCCATGAAACGCGCCGTAGAAGCCATGTCGTCAAAGTTTCCCATACAGCCGGCCTTGGTGCAGGTGGATGGCACGCATTGTCCTAAGATTGCCTACCCCTGTGTCGCTATTGTGCAAGGCGACAGCAAGGTACAGGCAATCTCAGCCGCGTCCATATTAGCCAAGGTGGCACGGGATGCTGAGTTGTACGCACTGGATAAACAGTACCCACAATATGGATTTGCCAAGCACAAGGGCTACCCGACGGCTTTTCATCTAGAAATGCTGGCATTGCATGGTATTTCACCAGTGCACAGACTGACCTACGCTCCGGTCAAGAAGCACATGCAGGCTAAATTCTAGGCCAACATCAAAAACATGCAGGGGCGTTTATGCAAATCGATGGGTGCAGCTGCTCGCCAAGCAGCTATGCTTTTAGTGGCTATCATTTCACTGCTTAGGCTGACATCGCAAGCGATGCATAATTGGGTGTTAGCCTGACAGGTTTGCAAAATAGCTTCTAACATGGCTTGATTTCGGTACGGGGTTTCTATGAAGAGTTGGGTTTCTTTGTGGCTTAAGGAGCGCTTTTCAATTTCTTTTAATTTTAGATTACGCTGCGATTTATCGACCGGCAGGTAACCCAAGAAAGCAAACTGCTGTCCATTCAAACCCGATGCCATCAAGCTCAGTAAAATAGAGCTGGGGCCGACCAAAGGCACTACCCGAATTCCTTTTTTATGCGCCAATTGCACGAGCTTGGCGCCAGGGTCAGCCACTGCCGGGCAGCCGGCATCACTCATTAAACCGACATTATGGCCTGTCAGCAAGGGGACCAATAATGCCGGCAGGTCTTTATTGTCCGTGTGTTCATTGAGCAAGTGCATGGCCAACTCTCTAACCGGCTTCACCGTTTTAATGTGGCTTAAAAAATGCCTGGCGGTTTTTTCACTTTCCACCACAAAATGTGTAATATTTTTCGCTAGGTTAATGACGTGCTCAGGCAAAACCTGATGAACATTGTCTTCACCCAGCGTTATTGGAATTAAGTAAAGTGTGCCTAATGCAGGTTTCATTGATGGTTCGCTCGTTTACAACACCGATTCATTTTCGTTTTTAAGCATGCTCACCAGCGCAATAAGAGGCAGTCCAATTAAAGCATTCGGATCGTCTCCGTGCATTTTTTCTATGAGGGCTATGCCCAGGCCTTCCGATTTTGCACTGCCTGCGCAATGGTAGGGCTGCTCTTTATTCAAGTAGCTTTCAATTTCTGCATCGCTTAACGCTCTAAATAGCACGCGATAAGGAACCACGGTTGCCTGCATGGATTGCGTCTTGGCATTGTACAAACACAGCGCGCTGTGAAAAGTCACTTCACGCCCGCGCATTAATTGCAATTGCCGGGTGGCGTTAAGGTGATTCATGGGTTTACCCAGTTGCGTATTATCCAGCGTGGCCACCTGATCGCAGCCTATGATCAATGCCTCCGGGTATTCAAGGCTAATTTTTTTTGCTTTAAGTTGTGCCAAGCGCAGTGCGGTCTGTTCTGGCCGCTCATGGGCTAGGGGGCTTTCATCTATTTCTGGCGAAATACAGACAAATGGCAGCTGCAAACGAGACAGCAACTCGCGTCTGTAGATGGATGAGGAGGCTAATATGAGGGTGGCATGCATAAGCAGTTGCTCAAATTAAAAGGCCGGCAGCCGAATCACTGCGGGCCTTTTAATTGCGCGGCCTTATTCTGGCTGAATTTCAAGCAAGGATTCGTCAGGCGTTACAGTGTCTCCTTTGACCACATGTATTGCTACAACGATACCTGAGGTGGCGGCTTGAATTTCATTTTCCATTTTCATGGCTTCAATGACTAATACGCCGTCACCGGCACTTACTTTGTCACCGACTTTAATCTTCACCGCAACAATAGTGCCTGGCATGGACGTCGTGACATGGCCAGCATGAGATGGGCGCGGGCGACCACTGGCCCCCTTGCTGGTCACTGCTTTCTTTTTGCCATTGCTACTGCCGCTGGACACTTCAATTTCACTCAAGGTTTCAACCACCACCTCTTCGGCGATACCATCTATGGACACGTAGAAGGGGCGTTTTTCTTGACCAGCGTGGCCGCTGCCCGTTAGATTGATATGGAAGGTTTCGCCGTGTAAGGTCACTTTAAATTCACTGGGGGCAAAACGTGACGCACTGGCATTGACGGATGCTTTGTCTAATAAAACCTCAGGCGTCAATGATCCGGCATTCCGCTCTTGTAAGTAGGTTTTACCAATGTCTGGAAACATGGCGTAGGTCAGCACATCTTCTTCGGATTGGGCAAAACGCTCAGCTTCGCTGCTTAATTTAGGCATTTCCGGTGTTAGCAAGTCGGCAGGGCGGCAGGTGATGGGCTTGCCATCAGCAATCGCTAATTTTTTAACACCTTCATCAACCGGGCTTGGTGCTTTGCCGTATTGGCCTAGGAAATAGTTTTTCACTTCGTTGGTGATCGACTTGTAGCGCTTGCCTGTCATCACATTCAATACGGCTTGCGTACCTACAATTTGCGACGTGGGCGTCACCAAAGGAATGTAACCAAGGTCTTTACGCACCAAGGGGATTTCAGCCAAGACTTCGTCCATGCGATCAAGCGCACCTTGCTCTTTAAGTTGATTGCTCAAATTTGAAATCATGCCACCTGGCACTTGATTAATTAATACACGTGTGTCTACGCCAGAGAACTCACTTTCAAACTGCCAATATTTTTTGCGGACTTCACGGAAATACGCGCTGACTTCTTGCATGGCGACAATATTCAGACCGGTATCAAATTCTGTGCCCTGCAAGGCAGCAATTATGCTTTCCGTCGTTGGGTGGCTTGCGCCTTCAGAAAATGCGGCGCTACAGGTATCTATCATGACGGCGCCATTTTCTAATGCGCGCAACATATTCATGCTGGCCAAGCCACTGGTGGCATGACTGTGCATGTGTATGGGCACACTGACGGCTGACCTGACGGCTTTTACCAAATCCACCGTAGCTTGTGGTGTTAGTAAGCCTGCCATGTCTTTAATGGCGATGGTGTCCGACCCCATGGCTTCTAGCTCTTTGGCTATAGCAACAAAGTGGGCTACATCGTGCACTGGGCTGGTGGTGTAACTGATGGTGCCTTCTGCGTGTTTGCCGGCTTTTTTTACCGCATCAATAGACACTTTCAAATTGCGCGTGTCGTTCATGGCATCAAAAATTCGAAACACATCCACACCATTGTCTGCAGATTTTTTCACAAAGGCTTGCACCACGTCGTCTGAGTAATGGCGGTATCCGAGTAAATTTTGACCACGCAAAAGCATTTGTATGCGGGAGTTTGGCAGGGCCTTACGTAATGATTTTAAGCGCTCCCATGGATCTTCTTTTAAATAGCGCACACAGGCATCAAAGGTAGCGCCGCCCCAAGCTTCTAAAGACCAGAAGCCGATGGCGTCCAATTTACTGCAAATAGGCAACATGTCATCGGTGCGCATACGCGTTGCAATATGGCACTGATGCCCATCACGTAAAACCAGTTCAGTAACGTGTACTTTTGATGTTTGCGTTGTTTTAGCCATAATTTAACTCTTCATTATTTAATATTTTCAGATACTACTTAACTATTAGATGCCTTCATGCGCCGCAATGGCGGCAGATATTGCGGCTGCTATCATTTCTGGTGGAATTTTATTAGCATAGTTGGTCAATTCAGGATGCGACTCAACAAAGCTGGTATTAAAAGTAGCGTTTTTAAAATCATCGTGTTTCAAGATTTCTTGATAATACGGTATGGTGGTTTTCACCCCGTAGATCAACATGTCATCCAGTGCGCGGCGACCGCGCTCTATAACGCTATCCCAATCCAATGCCCAGACGGTCAATTTGGCGCACATGGAGTCGTAATAGGGTGGAATGACATAGCCACTGTAAATGGCCGCATCCATGCGCACACCAGGTCCACCTGGGGCGTAGTAGCGTGTGATTTTACCAAAACTTGGTAAAAAGTCGTTTTTAGGGTCTTCCGCGTTAATGCGGAATTCCATGGCATAACCCCTGAACTGCACTTCATTTTGCGTGTATTGCAAAGGTAAGCCAAAAGCCACACGTATCTGTTCTTGCACGATATCTATGCCAGTGATGGTTTCGGTAACCGTATGCTCAACCTGCAAGCGGGTATTCATTTCCATGAAATAAAAAGTATTGTCGGAATCCAGCAAAAACTCCACGGTACCGGCATTTTCATAACCAACCGCTTTAGCGGCTTTGACCGCCAAACTGCCAATGTAATCGCGCTGTGCTTGGCTTAATTGTGGCGATGGCGCTATTTCGATTAACTTTTGATTGCGCCTTTGAATGGAGCAATCACGTTCAAACAAGTGGATCACATTGCCTTCTGAATCGGCAAGTATTTGTACTTCAATATGCCTGGGCGCCACCACGCACTTTTCTAAAAAGACTTCGGGCTTACCAAAGGCTTTGCTGGCTTCTGAAATAACGCGATCGTAATTACTTAGCAAATCTTTTTCACTGTCACAACGACGAATGCCTCGGCCACCACCGCCGTTGGTGGCTTTTAGCATGACTGGGTAACCAATTTTTGCAGCCAAGGCAACCGCTTCTTCTAAATTCCCCAGGTTACCGTCACTGCCTGGCGTACAGGGGATACCTGCGCCTGTCATGGCATTGCGTGCTTGTATCTTGTCGCCCATCTGCCGTATCACTTCAGCACTTGGGCCTATAAACTTTACGCCTCTGCGTTCGCAGATTTCAGCTAACTCTGGGTTTTCAGACAAAAAGCCGTAGCCAGGATGCAAAGCATCGCAACCTGAGGCCACGGCCAAATTCACTATATTGTGCGCATTCAAATACCCAGCAACCGGATCAGCACCAATACTATAGGCTTCGTCAGCTTTTTTTACATGCAAGGCTTGACGGTCAGCATCGGCATAAATTGCAACTGATTTGATGCCCATTTCTGAGCATGCGCGTACAATACGCACTGCAATTTCACCTCGATTGGCTACAAGAATCTTTTTGAACACGTTAAATGCCTTAATTTTTCACTCAAACCAAGTGATTGTAACATGTGAAATCTTATAGCTAAATCCCTTTGGGCCTAAATTTTAGAGCATTAGAATGACTAAACAGACGATAATTATCGACAATCTGGCGTTTGTGAAAAGAAACGAACGCTTAACTGGGGAGTTGAGTCTCCACGACTGCCCGCGCTTGTCTGCCTTGCTAGACGCGGACGCAAAAAACACCTCAAACAAATACAGTCCCAGCGCAACGCTTAAATTTGATCTATCGGGCAAGCAGGGTGTGCATGGGCAAGCGCTTTTGTCACTGTCATTGCAAGCGAACATCACCTGCTTGTGTCAGCGCTGCTTAAAAGAAATGCCGCTAATACTGGCATTAAACTTCAATTATTCGATCAGCGACATGACAGAAGATGATTTGATGACAAATGCGATCGATGAAGCCGATGACATAGATTTGCAGCCCATCAGTCCGCACATGGATGTTATCGCCTTGATGGAGGATGAGCTGATTATGGCGCTACCTATTGCGCCGATTCATGAGCAGGCCTGCGCAAGCCTGGTAAATCAAAGTGGCGAAAAACCCAATCCATTCGCTGTGTTAAAGAGCTTAATTAAGCCTTAAAACTACAATTTTGGCTGACAAAAGCTGGCTTTTATATTATAGTGGCGCCCTAGTAGTTTAACGTGGTCTTAAATTAGCGATGCAAGGCGGTATTTTAGGCATCTATTTGTACGTAATTGAGATGATGTTTTAATCATTTTATTGGAGTAAATTATGGCAGTTCAGCAAAACAAAAAATCACCGTCAAAGCGCGGTATGCATAGGTCTCATGACTTTTTGGTTAACCCGGCATTAGCCGTCGAACCAACCACAGGTGAAGCGCACCTTCGTCATCACATTAGTCCAAACGGCTACTACCGTGGCCGCAAAGTATTGTCGACCAAAGGCGAATAATTTTCTTAAGTTTGAATCTGTTAATAGTGAAACTACGCTTTAATGGATTTCAGCTTGAAAATATGCTTTAAAATAAATAAAAACAAGACACGCCGCTCCATACTTGGTGCGGCGTTAGTTTTTACGGCGCCTATTATTCAACAGGCGGCTTCAGCGTAATAAGCTGCCTTAGAGCTTAAGTGTAAACTGAGTAAATTATGCAAATTACTGTAGCAATTGATGCAATGGGTGGGGACCATGGGCCAAAGGTAATCATTCCTGCGGCACTAAAAGCACTGGAACTCAACCAAGAACTGCATATTATTCTGGTGGGCCTAACTAGCGCCATTGAGGCCGAGCTTAGCAACTTACAGCAAACGAATGTTGCTAGGCTAAGCATACAGCACGCTAGCGAATTGGTTGCCATGGATGAGCAGCCGCAGAGTGCTCTTAAAAATAAAAAAGATTCGTCCATGCGCGTGGCCATTGATTTGGTCAAAAATGGCGTTGCATCAGCTTGTGTAAGCGCCGGCAACACCGGCGCCTTGATGGCTACAGCACGCTTTGTTCTAAAAACCCTGCCTGGCATAGATAGGCCAGCCATAGCGGGCGTATTTCCTTGCCAAAAAGGCAAAATATACATCCTGGATCTCGGTGCCAATGCCGATTGTACGGCTGAGCAACTACTGCAATTTGCGGTAATGGGCAGCATGCTGGTCAGTTGCGTAGAAAACCGCGAAAACCCAACCATAGGTTTACTTAACATAGGTACCGAAGACATCAAAGGCAATGAGGTGGTTAAAAAAACCGCGGAATTGTTAAAAGCCAGCCACCTAAATTTTTATGGCAACATAGAAGGCAATGACATATTTAAAGGCACCACAGATATCGTGGTTTGTGATGGCTTTGTCGGCAATGTCACCCTAAAGGCAGCTGAAGGTCTCATTCAAATGATAGGCCGCTTCCTCAGTCAAGAATTTAAACGTAACTGGCTAACTAAGTTGGCCGGACTTGCAGCGGCGCCCGTATTAAAGGCATTCAAAAAACGTATGGATCCACGCAATTACAACGGCGCCAGTCTATTGGGTTTGCGCGGCATAGTGGTTAAAAGCCATGGCGGGGCGGACAGCAAGGCTTTTTTGAACGCCATACACACTGCCCTTGAAGAATCTCGTAGCGGGGTGCTGGACCGCATAGCCCAGCAATTAGCAATTGAACACATGCTGTTAAAAGAAGCTATGGCATCGTATGCAGATGCGGATGGTTCGGAAGACGAATGACATACTCGCGCATAGCAGGCACAGGCAGTTACCTGCCTAAAAAAGTACTAAGCAATGTTGAGCTTGAAAAAATGGTGGACACCACGGATGAGTGGATTTTTTCACGCACCGGCATACGTGAACGCCACATTGTTGCAGACGATGAGTTTACTAGTGATCTAGCGGCACATGCAGCACGAAAAGCCATTGAATCAGCCAACATAGACCCAGCCAACATAGACCTCATCATCGTTGCCACCACCACGCCAGATAAAATTTTTCCAAGCACAGCGGTCATGTTGCAAAATAAACTAGGTTTAGCTGGATGCCCTGCATTTGACATGCAAGCTGTTTGCAGTGGCTTCGTTTACGCGCTTGCAACAGCCGATAATTTTATTAAATCAGGCGCGGCCAAGTGTGCATTAGTCGTTGGTGCGGAGGCATTTTCTCGCATAGTGGATTGGGCAGACAGAGGCAATTGCATATTATGGGGCGATGGCGCCGGTGCCGTTATCCTGCAAGCCAGCGAAGAGCAAGGTATCATTTCTACGCATTTGCATGCGGATGGCAATTATGAAAAAATGCTGCACGTACCTAGAAAAACACACGGCGGTGATACGGTTGTTATGGAAGGCAATGCCGTATTTAAGGTGGCTGTAAATACCTTGGATGCCATCGTCGATGAAACCTTGTTAGCAAATAATTTAGGTAAATCCGACATAGACTGGCTGGTCCCGCACCAAGCAAATATTCGCATTTTGCAAGCCACTGCTAAGAAACTAGAAATGAGCATGGATAAAGTGGTGGTGACGGTGGATAAGCATGGCAACACCTCTGCGGCATCCATTCCTCTAGCACTGGACGTGGCTGTTCGCGATGGGCGCATTAAACGTGGCGACATGGTCCTAATGGAAGCCTTTGGTGGCGGGTTCACCTGGGGTTCGGCTTTAATTAAATATTAGTTAATAAGCTGCTTTTTTGATAATTTAACGGCATTACAACATGAATAAATTCACCTTCTTCTTTCCCGGTCAGGGTTCACAATCCGTAGGCATGATGAGCGGCTTTGCTGATTCGAAAATCATACGCGACACGTTTGTTGAAGCTTCCGACATATTGGGCATTGATTTTTGGAAGATGGCTTCGGAAGAGAACGAACAAATTAACGAGACCGCCAATACCCAGCCCATCATGCTGGTGGCTGGGATTGCTACATGGCGTGCATGGCAAGCCACTACGTCAGCGATGCCTACTGTTCTGGCTGGCCATAGCCTGGGCGAATATACGGCCTTGGTCGCTGCGCAAGCATTGAGTTTTGCCGACAGTTTACCCCTGGTGCAATACCGCGCCACGGCAATGCAAAATGCTGTGCCCGCAGGCGTGGGTGCAATGGCTGCATTGCTTGGCCTAGATGACGCTGCTGTTGCTGCTGTTTGTGCCGATGCCGCAGAAAATCAAGTGTTACAAGCCGTCAATTTTAATTCGCCTGGCCAAGTTGTCATTGCCGGCAATAAAGAGGCCGTCGAACGCGGCATGCTATTAGCTAAAGCTAGAGGTGCAAAACGCGCAGTGGGACTGCCTGTTAGCGTACCGTCGCATTGTGCACTGATGCAATCGGCAGCAAAAAAATTGGCTGACTATTTAGTCAACGTAACAATAAGCGCTCCGCAAATCCCTGTCCTGCATAACGCAGATGTATTGGCACACCAAGATGGTAATGCAATTAAGGACGCGTTGGTGCGGCAGTTATACAACCCTGTTCGCTGGGTCGAAACCGTGCGTGCGATCAACGCTCAAGGCATACTGTTGGGAGCAGAATGCGGTCCTGGCAAAGTGTTGGCAGGCCTCACAAAACGCATAGAAGCAAACTTCTCTAGCACGCCATTAACCAGCAAGGAAAGCATGCAGGAATTCAGCGCGCGCTTGTAGGTAAGTATTATTATTTTAGTTATATAAAACAAGGATTTATGATGCTAACAGGACAAATTGCATTAATTACAGGAGCCAGTCGCGGCATAGGCGCAGGTATCGCATTAGCACTTGGTGAGCTGGGCGCTACTGTCATCGGTACGGCCACGTCGGAAGCTGGCGCGCTGGCAATCAGCAGCCATTTCACGTCTTCCAACATTAAAGGTGAGGGTATGGCGCTCGATGTAAACAATGCCGAACAAGTTGAAAAGACATTAACTAAGATTACTGATAAGTACGGCGATGTAAGCATATTGGTCAATAACGCCGGCATTACTCGTGACACCTTATTAATGCGCATGAAAGACGATGACTGGGATGCTGTGATCAGCACCAATTTAAGCTCGGTGTTTCGCATGAGTCAAGCGGTGCTAAGGCCCATGATGAAGGCTAGGCAGGGTCGCATTATCAGCATATCCTCTGTCGTAGGGCACATGGGTAATGCCGGACAGACCAATTATGCAGCGGCTAAAGCCGGCATAACTGGCTTCACCAAATCGCTTGCAGCGGAAGTCGGTAGTCGAGGCATCACTGTTAATTGCGTTGCGCCAGGCTTCATAGAAACAGACATGACGGCTGATTTACCAGAAGACATTGCTAATAAAATGCTGGCTCGCATACCCGCAGGGCGTTTAGGCCAAGTAAAAGAAATAGCTGCGACCGTGGCATTTTTGGCTTCACCAGCGGCCGCTTACATCACCGGTGAAACCATACACGTTAACGGCGGCATGCTGATGGTTTAAAAGTTTTTATTTATTTTTGCCGAGTTTTGGTAGAATATCAACTTAGCTGATTTTTTACATAAACACGGCTATTTTTTATTAAAAGGGGTAATTAGATGTCTGACATCGAACAACGCGTTAAAAAGATTGTGACTGAACAACTAGGTGCAAATGAAGCAGATGTAAAAAATTCATCTTCATTTGTAGATGATTTAGGTGCCGATTCGCTTGATACTGTTGAATTGGTAATGG
>JAIQBT010000008.1 GCA_020035195.1 Methylotenera sp. | reverse complement strand
CCTAAATTTAGAGCTGGTAAATCACTTAAAGATGCTGTAAACTAGCGTTTTTGTTGGTTAAGCAGGGTGCTTAGCTCAGTTGGTAGAGCGTCGCCCTTACAAGGCGAATGTCAGCGGTTCGACCCCGTTAGCACCCACCATTAATTAATATCGCAAAAAAGTGACTAAGACGTTCCTAATTGTAAAATTTTAGAGTGCTGGTAGCTTAAGCACTCTTTTATTTTGCTAAAATTTCGAACGCAAAAATGATGTAAGGTTTACCTGGCGGTAAATTTTATTAAGTTTTATGGAGTGGTAGTTCAGTTGGTTAGAATACCTGCCTGTCACGCAGGTGGTCGCGGGTTCGAGTCCCGTCCACTCCGCCAAATAAAAATAGCGAGTCTTAGGACTCGCTATTTTTATTTGTAAATTCCTAATTTATCTTTAGTGTATTCGTACCTAATTCCTTCAAAATTTGTCGGATATGGATGCGCCACTTCTAAGCTAAATCGCAAGAATAGCCTGCGCTTGTGGTATATTATCAAACTATTATTAAAACTAATTTAAGTCGCTCGGATGTCTTGAATTAAACGTTAAATGCAAGTTAAGGTGGGTATTTTTATGTTAGATAGAATTCGTACGGTTGCACAAGGTTGGGTTGGTAAAGCGCTGCTTGCTTTGATTACTATCCCGTTTGCATTATTTGGTATTGATTCCTACTTAAGCAGCGCTGGCAGCAATGTCGCTGTTGCTAAGGTAGCAGGCAATTCTATTTCCATACAAGAATACGACAATGCGTTAAAAAATACCCGTAACCGATTGCAGACAGAAGGCAAGTTTGATCAGGCGCAACTGGATAGCCCTGAGGTTAAATCGTTGGTGCTGAATCAACTTATCAACAAGCAATTATTGAACGATGAGATTAGGCGTGCGAACTTTACTATCAGTGATATTCAGCTAGCCACTTACATTACAGGCATGCCTGAATTTCAGAGGGATGGGAATTTTTCTCAAGAATTGTACGATCAAACCTTAACGCAAAATCAGCTGACACCTACACGATTCGAAGCTGGGATGCGTGCTGACATGCTTACCCAGCAAGCGCTTGATGGCATAGGAAAATTAGCCTTTACTACAGAGTCCTATTTGCAGCAAGCCATAGAGTTAAGCAATCAACAGCGTGTAGTAAGCGTGGCTGAGATTAAAACCAACGATTTTGTTGAGCAAGTTATCATTACGCCCGCCCAAGTTAAAGCTTATTACGAACAGCATAAAAATAAATTGTTAGTCCCTGAGCAGGTGCGAGTTGAGTTTTTGTCTATGTCGGCAGTCGACTTTATGCGTAAGGTCAACGTTGACGATGCCGAGGTTAAGAAGTTTTATGATGAAAATGCAGGAAAATTTTCAGGCAATGAGCAAAGGCGTGCAAGTCACATCCTCATCAGTTTCGGTGTGAGTGCGTCCGCGGAGCAGAAGAAGCAAGCGAAGGCTAAAGCCGATGAAATTTTGGCATCCATTAAGAAAGACCCAAAATCATTCGAATCCTTAGCTATCAAAAGCTCTCAGGATCCTGGTTCGGCTGTCAAAGGTGGTGATTTAGGAAGTTTTGCTCGTGGTGCTATGGTCAAGCCATTTGAAGATGCCGCATTTAGCATGAAAGTTAATCAAGTTAGCGGCTTGGTTGAGTCTGAGTTTGGTTACCACATCATCAAAGTAACTGAAATTACGGGCGCTAGCAGTGATTTTAATAGTTTGAAACCGCAAATAAAAGGCGATTTGATGTATCAAAAAGCCCAGGCGGAATTTGCTAAGCAAGCTGAGGTGTTTAGCAATTTAGTCTATGAGCAATCAGGTAGCCTGCAGCCTGCTGCAAAATCGATTGGTGGTGAAGTGCAGGTCTCAAATTGGTTAAACCGTGAGACAGGTGCTAAGTTCTTTAAAAACAACCAAAAGATCATGTCTTTAATATTCTCCGATGAAGTGCTGAAAGATCACCGAAATACAGAGGCGGTAGAGGTTGCTCCAAATAATTTAGTGGCGGCACGCTTAGTAGAATACAAACCTGCTGCGCCAAGAGGATTTGATGAGGTTAAGGCTGGAATTGAATCCTTGCTTAAACTTGAAGCCGCCGCTAAGTTGACTAAGGCTAAGGGTGAGTCAGCATTAAGGGACTTGAAAGCAGGCAAGGCGGTGGCAGGCGTAGATTGGATACCGGAAGTTACCGTTGATAGAAAGAATGCCCAAGGCTTAACTGATTTAGCCATGAATCTAGCTTTTAAGACCAACGCCGCTAAATTGCCTGCTTATTCTGGTGTGGCGGATAGCAAGCAGGGGTATCTGTTGCTTAAAGTACTGAAAGTTGATGCCGGTTTGGCCGCTGATGCGGATGCACAGCAGTTAGCTAAAAATGAGCTTGGGGCCGCGTTGACCAATGAGTATTTAGCCGCCTATAAACAGTCCTTACGTTTAAAAGCCAAGGTTACAGTCAATGAGCGTTTGTTGCTAAATCAGCAATAATTGATTGCATGCAAAAAAGCAGTAATAAAAAAAGGCACTAAGGTGCCTTTTTTTATTACTGCCAATAGCGCGCTGTATTAATCAATAGAGCCGGCTGCTGTAATGTTCATGCCGCCATCAACGTAGGTGATTTCTCCGGTGATGCCTGATGCTAGGTCACTGCATAAAAAGGCCGAGGCATTGCCTACTTCTGCTATGGTCACGTTTCTGCGCAAGGCAGCATGTTTTTCGTTGAACCCTATCATCTTGTCAAAATCGGCTATGCCAGACGCTGCTAAGGTTTTAATAGGGCCGGCAGACACGGCATTCACACGTATGCCTTTAGGGCCAAGGCTTTGAGCCATGTAGCGTACGTTTGCTTCAAGGCTGGCCTTTGCTAGGCCCATGACATTGTAATTTGGCATGGTGCGTTCGGCACCAAGGTAGCTAAGGGTCAATAGGCTGCCGTTTCTACCCGCCATCATGGGGTAAGCTGCTTTTGCCAAAGCAGCAAAGCTGTATGAACTGATGTCATGCGCGATGCGGAAATTTTCTCTTGTAATTTTGTCTAGGTAATCCCCATCTAATGCGTCTTTAGGCACAAAAGCCACCGAATGAACGATGCAGTCAATGCCATCCCAGTGTTTTGCTATGGCAGGGAATAGGGCTTCAATTTGACTGTCTTCAGCGACATCGCAGTGAAAAAGTAAGTTGGAGCCAAAGTCGGCTGCTAGTTTAGCCACGCGGTCTTGGTGTTTCTCCATTTGATAAGTAAATGCGAGCTCAGCCCCTTCGCGTTTCATTGCTTCGGCGATACCGTATGCAATAGAACGGTTGCTTATTAAACCGGCGATTAATATTTTCTTACCTGCTAAAAATCCCATAACTTTTTCCCTATGTTAAGTCTGCCAATGTGACTTGCTAATGTTGATGGCTTCTCGGATTATACGCATCCCGTAAACCATCCCCAAGCAAATTATAGCCTAACACGGTCAGCAATATGGCTAAGCCGGGGAACAAGGATAGCCACCAAGCAAATTGGATGTACTCCTTACCGTCGGTTAGGATGTTGCCCCATGAGGCTTGTGGCGCTTGCACACCTAAGCCAAGAAAGCTTAAGCCAGATTCCACTAAAACAGCACTGGCTATACCTAATACGGAGCTAACGATGATAGGCGTTAAGCTGTTAGGCAGCAAGTGGCAAAAAATTAACCTGAAGTCCTTGGCGCCTAAGGCTTGTGCTGCCAAGACAAATTCTCGATTACGCAGGCTTAAAAACTCTGCCCTAACTAGGCGTGTGATGCCCATCCATGAGGTTAATCCTATCACTACCATGATGTTCCATATCGAAGGGCTTAAGAATGCAATCACGGCCAGGATTAAGAAAAACGTTGGAATTGACAGCATCACATCCACTATACGCATGATTAATGTGTCTACCCAGCCTCTGTAAAAGCCGGCAATGGCACCCAATAAAATACCAATGAAAGTCGCGATGCCGACGGCGACAAAGCCAACCATGAGAGAGATGCGAGCGCCATATAACATGCGTGAAAAAACGTCACGCCCTAAACCGTCGGTGCCCATCATGTGCAGCTTGGAGGGCGCTAGCAATATCGCCTTAACATCGATCGCATTGGGGTCGTAAGGTACGATAAGCGGTGCGATTAGCGCAAGCAGCAGTATGCTTACGATGATGGCTAAGCCAAGAAGGGTGAGAGGATTTTGCCTAAGCATTTTCATTACATGACCCCACGTCTCACACGGGGGTCCGCCCATGCGTAAGAAATGTCTGCCAGTAGATTGCCTAGCATGGTGAGCATGGCGCCTATGGTTAATATGCCCATAATCACAGGAAAATCACGCATCAATACTGCATCATAAAAAAGTTTACCCATGCCTGGAATAGCGAAAATGCTTTCGGCAATGACGGAGCCGCCTATCAAACCGGGGATGCTTAAGCCAAAAATGGTAATAAGGGGCAGCAGCGCATTGCGTAGGGCATGACCGTAAATAATTTTATTTTCATTTAAGCCTTTCGCTCTGGCGGTGGTGATGTAGTCTTGATGCAATACATCCAGCATGCCATTTCTAACAAACAGCGAAATGCCTGCTAAGCCTGTTATGCCAGAAATAAATACCGGTAATATGAGGTGGCTAAGCGTGTCCCAAAGTCGTGCAGGCCAAGCTAGGCTTTCATGACCCATGCTCTCAAGGCCTGAAATTGGTAACCAGCTGTGCTGGACGCCTGACCAATACATGAGCATTAATGCCAGCCAAAATCCGGGTATGGCAAAGCCAATAAAAACAAACATGGTGATGCTACGATCGGCTAACTGGTTCTGCTTTAATGCCGATACCACGCCCAAGGGTAAGGCTATGCCAATAATCAGCAGCAGACTTAATACATTAATTAATAAGGTGATGGGCAGAGCTTCTTGAATCATGCCGAGCGTGACGTTGCCGTCTTTATCGGTAGTTTGCCAAAAAACCGGCCTCTGGTGCGATGCGAATGAGGTGCCAAAATCTAAGTTGGCCATGCGTTTGACCCATAGACCATACTGCACTATGACGGGTTTGTCTAAATTGTATAAGGCGCGTAATTTTTGTCTGGATTCCTCACTTGCTTTCGGATTAAAGCTGGCTTCACTGGTGGTAATGTCACCAGGGGCTAGGTGCATAATGAAAAATGAAATCAGACTGATGCCCACAAGTAGCGGCACCATCCAGAAGATGCGTTTTAATAAATAGCTAGCCATGATTGCCTTCTATTGATCATTCATTTCATTACGGTAATAGGCTTTAGGGATATGCCATTCGTAAGTGTTGTGCCCTATGCCTGCCGCTGGCGCTGGATTGCTAATGCCTTTAACCCGTTTGTGTATGGCTGACAAGCCATAACCGGCGGATAAGTATATAACCGGGCTGTCGTCGAGCAGTATTTTTGAAAACGCGTGGTAAATTTGCATGCGTTTCTCTGGATTTAATTCCAGCCTGCCGGCTTCAAGCAGCTTATCTGCTTGCGGGTTATTGTAACTAATAAAGTTGAACTGGCCAGGGGCTTGTTGGCTGGAGTGCCAAATACCGTATTGATCAGGATCTAGGGATAGGCTCCAGCCTAAAATCACGGCATCAAACTGCTTGGGCTTGATGAATCTACCCAAAAAGCTTGCCCATTCCAGCACGCGGATATTCACTTCTATGCCAACTTCTTTAAGGCGGCGTTGAATTAAAACCGCGGTCATTTCACGTTCTTTGTTCTGATTGGTGAGTATTTCAAAGCTAAATGGCTTACCGTCTTTATCCAATATGCCATCGCCATCTGTGTCAGCGTAGCCGGCTTCTCGCAGCAGTGCCCTTGCCTTGCTGGGGTTGTAGGGGTAAGGCTTCAGGCTGGGATTGCTCCAACGTGTGCCCGGTTTGTAAGGTGAGGCCACCGGTTCGCCTAAGCCTAACAATACCCCGTCAATGATTTCTTGTTTATCAATCGCATAGTTAATGGCTTGGCGCACTCGGACATCATCGAAGGGTTTGCGTTTTAAATTAAAGCCCATGTAGGAGTAGCTGTTGCCTAGTTCTTTGTACAAACCTATGTTTTTTGTGAGGTCGGCCCTGGATGGAAAAATTCTAGCGTACTGAATAGGATTCAAGCCCATGGAGTCTATGTTATCTGCACTTAGCTCGAGAAATTGCGCGGCTTTGTCGGGAATGATGCGTGATAATAAATGGTCTATTTTTGCCTGACCCTGGCTGGCATTTTTGTTACGGCTCAATTTTAGGTATTGGCCGTTTTTCCATTCTGTAAGTTTGTAATAATGGCTGCCTACTGGGTTGCGCGCAAAAGCGCTGTTGTTGATGTCTTGATCTTTTAATAAGTGCTTGGGCAGAATGTGCAAGCCAGCCCAAGTGTCCAGTGCGGGTGCATAAGGCGCTGCATAGGTTACTTTGAAAGTTTGCGCATCGGGCGTTTCGGCTTTGCTGACTAATTTGAAATCCGAGCCATAGGGCGTTCGGGTGTTCTCATCAGTCACTTTTAGCCAAGTGAACATGACGTCTGCACTGGTTAAAGGCTGATGGTCTGCCCATTTTAGATTGGGTTTCAAATGAAAGGTGATGGTACGTTGATCGCTAGACACGTCCCACGATTGTGCAAGCTCGCCGCTCAAATCCAAATTCTTGTCGTACTTAAGTAGGCTGTTAAATATATTGCCGGCAATGGCTGATGCAGCGGATTCGCCGGCTATCATTGCAATTAAGCCGCTGGGTTCGCCTGTCATGGCATCCACCATGGTGCCGCCTGCGCTGGGCGGGTAGGCCATGTTGAAGTCTGGGCCACTTGTTTGTTTGTCACCCTCATCAGTGCTGCCGCAAGCACTGATGAGGGTGACGCTAAATGATACTAGCCATAGTTGTATTAATCGCGTGGTCTTGGTTGGCATCATCATGGCATCAATTGTTTATTTCGTATTTTGGCGACGCTTTTTCTTCATTTTATGCTTGGTTTTGCTGGTTTTAGTTTTCTTAAGTTTGGCTTTATTTTTACTGGGGTAATTTTTTGCGCTTGCATTCTTTTCTGATTTTTCTTGATCGATTTGAGTTTCCTGCATTGTTGCGTTAGTGATGCTTAAACTTTGCCCAATTTTAATGTCCTGATTCGACAAAGCATTGCTGGATAGGATGTCATCAATGCTGACCTGATACAGTTTAGCAATGGCAAAAATTGTTTCACCTTTTTTTACTACGTGTGTGACGTTATTGGCTTTGCTAGGTTCCATGTCCTCTAGACTGTTTGCTGTATTTTTCTCTGTAAGTTGGCCATCCGCACTGCGGCTAAGTGCAAGTTCCGCTGCGTTTGTGGCATTGCTGTCATTCGACTCCTGGCTTCTAACCGCATTGGCATTGGGCGTAAAGTCTGTTTTATTGCCATTGGGCACCAGGATGGTGGATGATTTTTTTATTTTATTTTGGTTGGGTAGATTATTCACATTGCGTAACTTAGCCAGTTGTATGCCGAATTTTGCGGCTATTTTTTCCATGCGCTCGCCGCGCTTGGTTAGGTAAGTTTTCCAGCTGACTAAGGGTTTGTTGTAATTGGCCAGATTGTCCCTGAAAGTTTGGGCCGCCAAAATAGGCAGCAGCAATTCATGTTTTTCATCGTTATTGCCTATAAGAGGCCGGTTGTTACTGGGGTTAAGCGCTAAAAATTCTTCATCGCTTATTTCTGCTAATTTTGCAGCCAGATGGGCATCAATTTGAGCGGGTGCGGATACGCGCGTGAAATAAGCAGTATTGGCTATGGTCTGTATTTTTAAGCCGTATTTACCAGGATTGGTCATGATGTTTTTAACGGCTTGCAATTTAGGCACGTAATTCCTGGTTTCAGGCGGCAGGTTCAAGCTTTCGTAATCCGTGCCTAGGCCCAGTCTGCGATTGCGTTCTATAGCTCTGCCTACTGTACCTTCGCCGGCATTGTAGGCAGCCAGCGCTAAGTCCCATGAGCCGAACATGCCGTGCAGTTTTTGCAAATACGTCAGCGCCGCATCGGTTGCCACGATCACATTGCGTCGGTTGTCTATCCACCAGTTTTGCTGCAAGCCAAAGTGCTTGCCGGTGGATGGAATGAATTGCCAAATCCCTGAGGCCTGACTTCTTGAGTAGGCTTGTGGGTTGTAGGCGCTTTCTATCATGGGCAGCAAAGCTATTTCCGTTGGCATGCCGCGTTTTTCCACTTCTTCCACAATGTGAAATAAGTATTTTTGACTGCGCTCTACCATGCGTCTTATATAGTCTGGTCTCGAGCTGTACCATTGCTCATGGTTAGCCACTAGCATGGAGGTGGAATCCGGCATGCCATAGCCATCTTTGATTCTTTGCCATAAGTCGTCGCTGCTGATGACGATGACGGGGCTGGCATCGTCAGTTATGCCGCGCATGGACGGGTCTATGGCTAAGCCGGTGTTGCTGGATATTTTTTTGCTTGCAGCGCCATCCGGTGCGTTACTGGTTTTGGCCGACTCATCAACACTGATGGTAATTTCTTCGCCGATCACATTCGATTCGGCCAGACCTGCCTGACCGGTCAATAATAGGCTGCATGCTAGTAGTAGGCGGACGATGTTGTGTGGGCAAAGATTGGTCAATGATGGCTTAAAGTGTGAATGGGCGTGACAGATGATGCCTATATGCCCTAGTTGAATAAGTGTTTATATTAGAAAATAACAGCCTTGAAGTCAAGGTTTATATATTTAATAATTACATTAAACATATCTTTCATCTTATTGATTAATATGAATTTCTTAATTCTCTTACTCGGCTAAAAACAGCCACTTGATCGCTGCTTTTTAAGCCACTGGCGGCCTGTATGCCTAGGCTATCGCAACGTAAAAATGGGTTGGTCGCGAGTTCCAGCGCGATGCTCGATGGTAGGCTGGGTAGGCCTGTATCGCGCAATCTCTGTGTGGCTAACTTGCGTTCATGTAAGGCAATATTGGTCGGTTCCAGGCTCATTGCAAATTCAATGTTCCGTAAGGTGTATTCGTGGCTGCAATAGACTTTTGTTGATGGCGCTAAGTTTGCTAAGCGTTGCAAAGAGTGGTGCATTTGCGCGGGGCTACCCTCAAATAAGCGCCCACACCCTGCACCAAATAGTGTATCGCCGCAAAACAGCAGTTGCTCACAGTGTCTGGGATTGCTTAAATAAGCCACATGGCCAAGCGTATGGCCAGGCAATAGCATGACACTGAAGCTTAGATCAAAAAAATCCAGTTTAACCGTATCGGCTTCACTGACAGACGTGTGGGTAAATGGGTAAGCTTCTAATTTAGGCGCGTGCACTGCAATACTGGGGTAAGCGATTAGTAAATCGGCTACCCCTGCAGTGTGGTCTTGGTGATGGTGGGTGATTAAAATCCCATTCAGACTTAACTGCAGTTGCTTGAGTGTTTGCATGACCACTGTTGCGTCGCCTGGGTCTATTGCAACTGCTTGCTGGCCATTGTGTATGAGCCAGATATAATTATCCTTAAAAGCAGGAATTGGTATAATTTGAACATTATTATGCATACCTTCTATCATTTGGTCTACACGTTTAAATGTCAATAGCCGCAGCGCCTACCCAGGACTGGTTTAAGTCCACCGCAGGTCAATACTTGCAGGCCAAAGAGAGCGCACTGTACGACCATGCTGTATCCGATTTATTTGGATTTAATGCCTTGCAAGTGGGTGGCTTGCACACGGATTTGTTGGAAAATTCGCGCATGCCAAATCGTTACAAAGCGCAAGCGCCAAGCAGTGAAGTCCTATTTGCTCAAGACTTGCACGCCGACTTGGTTTGCACGGATGATTTTTTACCGTTTGCTGAAATGAGTTTGGACTTATTGCTGTTGCCACATAGGCTGGAGTTCAGTGAGCGGCCTCACCAAACCTTACGAGAGGCGGCTCGCGTAATGATGCCCGATGGCCATTTGATCATTTCTGGCTTCAATCCCCTGAGTGCATGGGGGGCGTGTGCATTTTTAAAGAAGCTGTTTTCTAAGCAAGTGCATTACCCTTGGCAGGGCAATTTCATAGGATTGAATCGCTTAAAAGACTGGTTGGCTTTGTTGGGTTTTGAGGTGTTGAGTGTGCAAAGCTGTTGCCATGTACCACCGGTTGAAAGCCTGGCCTGGCATAAACGCATGCGGTTTATGGATAGCCTAGGCCGGCATGCTTGGTCGGGTTTTGGGGGCGTATATTTCATTGTCGCGAAAAAGCGTGTGCCTGGCATGACGCCAATAAGACCCAATTGGAAGCAGGCCGCTAGCAGCAATATCCTTGCAGTCAGACCAAAATCCAACACCAGGCCATCTAAGTCACGTGAAAAATTTAAGCCTTAATTCCCAATCCTTAAAATCCTGGAAGACACTACAATACAGACCATGAGTACGACTAAAGAAGTTGAAATTTATGCAGATGGCGCATGCAAGGGTAATCCAGGCCCAGGGGGCTGGGGGGCCTGGATCCGTTACGGGGATCAAGAAAAAGAGTTGTTTGGCGGCGAATTGCTAACCACCAATAACCGCATGGAATTAACTGCCGTGATACGCGCATTGGAGGCCTTAAATCGCAGTTGCCATGCCAAAGTATTTACCGATTCAGTTTACGTGCAAAAAGGCATATCAGAGTGGATTCTTGGCTGGAAAGCTAGGAATTGGCGTACCGCAGACAAAAAGCCGGTTAAGAATGACGATTTATGGCGAATTCTAGACGGCTTAGCGCAGCAACATACCGTACAATGGATATGGGTTAAAGGCCATGCCGGCAATGTAGGCAATGAACGGGCGGATGGTTTAGCCAACAAAGGCGTAGAGCACATTTTACTGGAGGCAGCAGCATCATGCGGCAAATCTTTTTAGATACGGAGACCACGGGCTTGTACCATGCCCAAGGCCATAGGGTGATAGAGATTGCCGCGGTTGAGGTGGTGAACCGTCGATTAACCAAGCAGCATTTTCATTATTACTTAAATCCTGATCGCGAAATAGACCAAGGGGCACAAGAAGTGCACGGTATTTCCTTGGAGTTTTTACAGGATAAGCCGCGCTTTTCTGAGATCGTAAGCGAGTTAATGGACTTCATAGCCGATGCCGAATTGATCATGCATAACGCGCCATTTGATGTGGGTTTTTTGAATTGCGAGCTGGGCTTAATTGAGCAAAAACCTTTAGAAAGCATAGTCGCTAAGATTACCGATACGCTTAAAATTGCCAAAGAAATGCGACCTGGTCAACGCAATAGCTTGGATGCTTTGTGCCGGCATTTTGGCATAGACAATTCTAGGCGCACCTTGCATGGCGCACTCTTGGATGCTGAGTTGTTGGCGGATGTATACATGGCCATGACGCGAGGCCAAGATAGCCTCATGATAGGCATGGATAAGCCGTCAGTAAGCCTGGTCGTTGAGCCTAGGCCTGCTTTCACGCAAGCCGGCATGGTTATGCTGGCCAGCACACAGGAGTTAGAAGCGCACGCGGCTTATTTGGTGGCTTTGCAGAAGTCAGGCGATTGTTTATGGTCGGCACTGGATACGGCGCCAGCAATCAATAAAACAAATGTTTAAAACAATGATTAAACAAGAAGGTCATGCACATGAGTAAAACGATTTTAGTGACAGGTGGGGCCGGCTTTATAGGCGCAAATTTTGTGCTGGAATGGCTGCGCTTGGGATTGGGCAAAGTGGTCAATTTGGATAAGTTAACCTATGCCGGTAATTTGGAAAATTTACTTGCAGTGCAGCATAACCCGCAGCATGTGTTTGTGCATGGCGACATAGGCGACCAAACCTTGGTGACCAAGTTATTGCATGAGCATCAGCCAACCGCCATCATAAATTTTGCCGCCGAAAGTCATGTGGACAGGTCTATCCATGGCCCTGAAGATTTCATTCAAACCAATGTGCTTGGCAGCTTTCATTTGTTGGAATCCGTGCGGGCTTACTGGAATCAATTAAGCCAAGCAGATCGCCAGGTATGGCGTTTTTTGCATGTGTCCACGGATGAAGTGTATGGCTCATTAACAGCGGATGCGCCGGCCTTTACGGAAAATCATGCCTATGCACCCAACAGCCCGTATTCAGCTTCCAAAGCGGCATCCGATCATTTGGTGCGCGCCTATCACCACACCTACGGCTTGCCTACGCTTACTACCAATTGCTCAAATAATTATGGCCCACACCATTTTCCAGAAAAGTTAATACCGCTGGTAATACACAACGCCTTGACTGGAAAGGCGTTGCCAATTTACGGCACTGGGCTGCAGATACGCGACTGGCTTTATGTGACTGATCATTGCTCGGCTATTCGCAGAGTGTTGGAAGTCGGGCAAGTGGGGGAGGTTTACAATGTCGGCGGCTGGAATGAGATGGCCAATATCAATGTGGTTAAAACCTTATGCCAAATTTTAGATAGCAAAAAGCCGCGTGCAGATGGCCAATCCTATGCAGAACAAATTAGCTTTGTCGAGGATAGGTTAGGGCATGATCAGCGTTACGCTATCGATGCTAGCAAGATACATCAGCAATTAGGCTGGAAACCCGCGGAAAGTTTTGAGTCGGGGATAGAGAAAACGGTGACTTGGTATTTAGAAAATCAGGCTTGGGTGAATAATGTTACTAGCGGTGAATACCGCCATTGGGTAGCTAAGCATTACGCGGAGCGTGGTGAAGAGCTAGCCTAAAGCGTCAGCCCAATTGTTGGGTGTTTCGTACAAGCGCACTTTTTCTAATTTTAGCTGCGTGCCGTAACTGTCTAAATAGCGATTTTTTAATATTTTAAAAGCCTCGTTGGCCATGTTTTCTGCAGTTGGTACGGTTGGAAAAACCACGGTTTTGTGATTGCTAAGTGTGTTCAAGAAATTCAGCACTTCCATGTCCTCTTGATAGACCAGAAATGCATGGTCCCACACATCCACCACGGCAGATTTTGCGATGGCTTTTACGTCTGAAAAATCCATGACCATGCCGTTCTCAGACGCGCCGGCCTGACTGATGATGTTCCCAGACAAAGTGATTTCAATGGCGTATCTATGGCCATGCAAATTCTTGCATTGACTTTTATGGCTGGGGATGCGGTGGCCAGCATCAAATTCTAGGCGGGTGGTAATTTGCATGACGTATTACTTAAGAAAGGTATGGCTGCATTATACGCCATCTGCAGTTGTTTTTAGCCAGCGCCAGAACGCCTAGTTAATGCTCAATTTCAGCGCGCAACAACTGGTAAATAGCCAGCCTCTCTGCGCTAATGGCACCGGACAGTCTTGCCTGTTTGATGGCGCAATCGGGTTCTTGCGTGTGTTTGCAGTTATTGAATCGGCATAAACCCAGGTGGAGTCTAAATTCAATAAATGCGTGTTCTAATTCGTCTGTGCTTAGGTGGTGCAAACCGAATTCCTGTAGGCCAGGCGAGTCAATCAGCTGGCTGTCTTCGTCTAAATGGTACAAATGCGCTGCCGTGGTGGTGTGTTTCCCGCTGTCTAAGCTCAAGCTTACTTCTCTGGTACGAACGGCTTCTTCAGGCAATAAGGCATTGATAATAGTGGACTTGCCCATGCCGGATTGGCCTACTAAGATGCTTGCTTCATCTTGCAGATAAGGCCTTAAGCTGGAAATGTCGTCTTTGGCCGACAATGCCAATACTCGGTAGCCCAAGTCAGTATACAAAGTAAGTTTTTGTTTAGCTTGCATGGTGTCATCTAGGTCGCATTTATTAAGTACGATGAGCGCTTTGATGTGTGCTGCCTCCGCTGCTATAAGGCAGCGGTTTAATAAAGCCTCATAGAAGCTAGGCTGGGTGGCTAAGACGATGATAATTTGCGTCACGTTTGCCGCCAGCATTTTGCTTTTATACGCATTGCTGCGGTATAGCAGGGTCTTGCGTGGCAAGGTGCTGTCTATTACACCCTCATGTTTGTCGGTAAGCTGTATGATGACCCTATCACCGCAAGCTAAATCGGTTTTCTTGCCACGGGTAACACAGCTAATGCGTTTTTTATCCGCCAGTTCAATTTGAAAGCGTTTGCCGTATGCGGCAACAACCGTGCCT
>JAIQBT010000063.1 GCA_020035195.1 Methylotenera sp. | reverse complement strand
CCGCACTGGCCACCGCCAAATAGGTTTTACCGGTGCCGGCTGGGCCTATGCCAAAAGTAATGTCGTGGTCTTGAATTTGCTGCAAATAGGCAATTTGCCTAGGCGTGCGCCCATGCAGCTCACTGCGACGTGTCATCAATACTGGCGCATTGCTGCTGGCAACGTCTTCTGGTTTTAGTTTATTGATTTCCACTAGACCCAATTGAATTTCATCCAAGCCTATGGGATGCTTCGCCCTGGCGTAAAAATTCTCCACCAACTGGGCGGCCAAGCGCTCGTTCTGCAGCTCACCGACAAAGCGCAAGTGGGCACCACGACGCACTATTTGCACGCCTAAAGCATCAGCAATTTGCTTGATGTTTTCGTCCAAGACGCCGCATAAATTAGCTAAGCGTAGGTTGTCTTCTGGGCTTAAGGTAATGTCCATCACTATTCCAGCTTTTTGCTAATGATTTCGCCACGCAATCGCTTAGGATTGCTCACATCGGTAATGCGTACCTGAACAAACTGGTGGATTAACCTGCTGTCGCCCAACAAATCAACAATGCGGTTGTTATCGGTTTTACCCGCCAAATCCAGACTGTTTTTCCAAGACACACTTTCAATCAGCACACGTTGCACGCTGCCTAACATAGCCTCGCTAATTTGCTTACCCTGCGCTTCATTGATGGCTTGCAATTTAGTCAAACGCGCCAATTTCTCTGCCTGCGTAGCGGTGTCGCTTAAGTATGAGGCCGGTGTGCCCGGGCGTGGGCTGTATAAAAAGCTAAAACTGTAATCAAAGCCCACCTCTTGCATGAGCTTGGCGGTGGCTTCAAATTCAGCCTCAGTTTCGCCCGGAAAACCCACGATGAAATCCGAGGTGAAGCATAAGTTTGGATTGGCCGCGCGCAACTTACGCACGGTGGATTTGAATTGCAAGCCCGTGTAATTACGCTTCATGGCCATTAACACCCGATCCGACCCGGCCTGCACAGGCAAATGCAGTTGCACGGCCAATTTTGGAATGTTAGCAAAGCAGTCGATTAAGCGCTGACTCATCTCGTTCGGGTGACTGGTAGTAAACCGTATGCGCTCTAGCTGCGGTATTTCAGCAATGTACTCAATCAACAGGGCCAAGTCGGCTTCCAAACCCTCGTGGTCGGCGCGATAGGCATTGACGTTTTGGCCTAATAGGGTGATTTCTTTGACGCCTTGCGCTGCCAACTGCACGGCTTCTGCCAGTATTGCGGCAAACGGTCTAGACACTTCTTCGCCGCGCGTGTAAGGCACCACACAAAAACTGCAGTATTTACTGCAGCCTTCCATGACGCTCAAGAATGCACTGGCGCCTTCCACGCGAGGTGGCGGTAAATGGTCGAATTTTTCTACCTCGGGGAACGAAATATCCACCTGCGACTGTCCACTGCTTTGATTCTGCTTAATCATGTCTGGCAGGCGGTGCAGGGTTTGTGGACCAAACACCAAATCCACAAAAGGTGCCCGCTTGATAATGTTGTCGCCTTCTTGCGAGGCCACACAACCACCCACCCCTATGACTAAGTTTGGATTTTTATTTTTTAGCGGAATAAAACGGCCCAAATGGCTGAAAACTTTATCTTCGGCTTTTTCCCTAACGGAACAGGTGTTGAGCAATATGACGTCGGCGTCTTCTGGCGTCTGGGTTTCCACCATGCCCTCCGCGGCCGCCAACATGTCGGCCATGCGCGAAGAATCGTACTCATTCATTTGGCAACCAAAGGTTTTAATAAACACTTTTTTCGGTGCCGCACTTGCAGGGAGGGGGAGACTTATGGAAATTTCTTTTGCTTTCAAAGCAGCATGATCCAGTTAATGTAGCCATGATTTTAGCGCATTTGCCCCTGCGCTTCACGCAAAGTTATGCGCTGCAAGGTAAAATAGGCAAAATTTGAGAGCTTACGCCTATGCAAGCATTGCCCATATTCATCAACATCATCGACCGCCCTTGCGTCGTCATTGGCGCAGGTGAGGTTGCGGCTCGCAAAGTGACCATGCTACTAAAAGCTCATGCCGCTGTGACCATCTATGCCCCAGACATTTGTGCGGCATTATCAGACTTAGTCGACGCCGGTAGCGTGTGTTATTTCCAAAGCCCTTACGCAGACCAGCAATTAAACGGCGCATGCATGGTGATTGCTGCTACCAATGACATTAAGGTCAATACCGCTGTATCCTTGGCCGCCAAAGCCAAAAACATACCGGTCAATGTGGTCGATGCGCCAGCCTTATGCACGTTCACCATGGCCTCCATCGTTGAACGGTCGCCCATCGTCATTGCCATTTCCAGCGAAGGCAATGCGCCGGTATTGGCGCGCTACCTACGCAGCAAAATTGAAACCATGCTGCCCGCCGGCTATGGGCGCATTGCAGCGATTGCCGGTGAATTTAGGGATAAGGTAAAAAACAAGTACGCCACCACTCAGGCGCGCCGTATCTTTTGGGAGGGGGTGTTGCAAGGGCCCATCGTGGAACGCATTTTAGCTGGCCAGGAAGCTTCAGCCAGAGCTGCCCTAGATAATTTACTGGCCGACAACAGCCCCGCACAACACCATGGTGAAGTCTACCTAGTAGGCGGCGGGCCCGGCGATCCAGACTTGCTGACGTTCAGAGCCTTACGCCTAATGCAACAATGCGATGTTTGCGTTTACGACAAGTTGGTGAGCCCCGAGGTATTGGACTTGGTGCGGCGTGATGCGGAATTAATCTACGTAGGCAAATCGCGCGACCAACATACCTTAGCGCAAGAAGAGATCAATCAATTATTGGCCGACTTAGCCCTAGCGGGTAAACGCGTACTGCGCTTAAAGGGCGGCGACCCCTTCATTTTTGGACGGGGTGGCGAGGAAATTGAAACCCTCATGCAACAAGGCGTGCCGTTTCAGGTGGTGCCTGGCATTACCGCCGCCAATGGGGTGTCTAGCTACGCTGGCATTCCGCTAACGCACCGTGATTACGCGCAAGCATGCTTGTTCATTACCGGCCATTTAAAAAATGGCTTGCTGGATTTAGATTGGGCGGCCATGGCTAGACCACAACAAACCGTGGTGATATACATGGGCTTGGTGGGTTTAGATCAAATCTGCCAGCAACTAATGGCCCACGGGGTCGCTGCTGACATGCCTGCGGCAGTGATACAACAAGGCACGACGCAGAATCAGAGAGTAGTGAGTGCCAACTTAAGTGAGTTAGCTGCCAAAGTAGCTGCGGCAAAAATGAAAGCCCCTTGCTTAACCATCATTGGTCAAGTGGTGCAATTGCGCGAAAAATTAAACTGGTTTGAACCACAGAACAAAGAAGCAGATCACCCTTGATAATGCCGCCTATTTTTTGATGGGGATGGTCAATCTAGCTTCCAAACCGCCTTCTGGGCGATTGATCAGTTGCAATTTGCCGTGATGCAATTTCGCGATACGATCCGCAATCGCCAGGCCTAGACCACTGCCGCCGGCATTAGTGCGAGCACTGTCTAAACGCTCAAAAGGACGCAGCAGTTTTTCCACGTGCGTCTCCGGAATACCAGGGCCATTATCAAACACGCTGATGGCTATGTGCTCGGCCGTGATGCTGCTGGCCACCCGCACCTGACCACCGCCGTAAGCGTAGGCATTGCCCACCAAATTGTCCAACAAGCGCTGCATGGCCAAGGGCTTGATCGGCACCACATAGCTGGCCGCCAACTGCACCACGATGTCACGCCCCGCGCGCAACTGCCTATCATGCAAGGCCTGCAATAGGCTGTTAATGTCTATCATTTGCGTGGGCTCGCCTTCCACGCCTTTTACAAAATCCAAGAATTGATGAATGATGTTGTCCATGTCAGCGATGTCTTCCACCATGCCGTGTTTTAGACTGGCACTGCCCTCTTCCGGCAACATTTCAACCGCCAAGCGCAATCGGGCAAGCGGTGTGCGTATGTCATGCGAAACACCAGCCAATATGAGGGTACGCTCGGCGTCCAACTCGGCTAATGAATCCGCCATCTTATTGAAGGTATCGTTCACTTCCTGCAACTCAGCAAAGCTGCCTTCCGGCAGCTTTTCCGGCTGCTCGCCGTTACGCAATCGATCGGCGGCATTCATCAACAAGTGCAAGGGGCGATTGATACGTGCGGCGATAAAATACCCCGCGCCTAAAGACAATGCCAACACCAAGGCCGCCCAACCTAACCATTGCCAAGGAAAGGCGCGTTCAACGTGCACACGCGGTATGACTACCCAATAATCGTCTGGTCCGATATTAAAACTGATCCAAAGCCCTTGAACGCCGTAATGATTGACGGTAATGATGGTTTCTGGGCCCAGCCGTTGACGAATTTTGCTGGCCACCATATTGATGAATGGGTCGACCGGTAGAGGCTCAATCTCTTCCATAAAATCCGCGTAATAAATACGCACGCCTTCTTTACCGGTAATTTCTGAGAGCAGCGCCAACCTTAAACTCTCTTGTGAAGCAATCAATGAAGCGCGCGTGTAGTTAACCACCGTCACGGCTTGCAGGGCAGTGGCTTCTGCGCGCGGCTCACGCTCAAAGTACTCAAAGATCTGCAAGGAAGCCACTTGCGCCACCGCCAACAACACGGCTATCAGCAGCATCACACGGGCCAGCAGAGTTTTAGGGGGGAAATTTAGTTTCAAATGGAGGTCTGGCTAATGAATGTTAGAAAAGAACTAAGCTACAAACAGCATCACTCATCCAGCGTGCCATCTGGAATAAACACGTAGCCAAAGCCCCACATGGTTTGCAAATAGCGCGGGTGCGCGACATCCGGCTCGATCAGCTTACGTAAGCGTGACACCTGCACGTCTATACTGCGATCAAAAACATCCAATTCACGGCCACGCGCTAACTGCATCAAACGGTCACGCGATAGCGGTTGACGCGGGTGGTCAACAAACACCTTAAGCAAAGCAAATTCGCCACTGGTGATGGTAATGGACACGCCGCCCTTAGTAAGCGAGCGGCTTGTGGCACTGAAAATAAAATCGCCTATGGCTACATTGTCAACGTTTAAGGCAGGCGCACTGGGTTGCAAACGCTCATGCCTACGCATCACCGCATTAATCCTGGCCAACAATTCACGCGGGTTAAATGGCTTGGGCAAATAATCATCGGCACCCATTTCCAAGCCTATGATACGATCTACCTCGTCGCCTCGGGCGGTCAACATGATGATAGGCAATATCGTCCCAGTACCACGAATTCTTCGGCAGATGGACAATCCATCCTCGCCTGGCAACATCAAATCAAGCACCAGCAAATCGATAGGCTCACCCGCTAAAATAGTGTCCATTTCTTTGGCATCCGAGGCCACCTTGATGATATAGCCTTGTTCCGTTAAATAGCGCTGCAACAATTCACGCAAACGGATGTCATCATCCACGACCAATATTTTTTTAGTTTGATTCGCCATTTTATTACTCACACGGTTGATTTTTAATTTTAGGACGGACTCTAAGTTTAGCCATAGCTCAGATTGTTTGCCAAAAACTTACTGTATATAGGCACGCAACTAAGCTCAAGTTCCAGTGTATGCTAATTTTGTTTAATTTCAAATCTAGGCGCAATAATTAGCGTCTTACAGATCAAGATTACTAAGGCGTACACTAGAACTTAGTGGTGCTTATTAAGTCCATTTCCGCAGGCAATTTTGTTACAAATTTTTACAATTTCACCCATATTAGAAACAATCAATTAACAATCCTGATCCATGATGCCTAGTCTATTTATGGTTAAACTTTACAAAGTTAAGGCATTGAACCTACTCAACTCAAAACACAAGTCAGTTATTAAGCCGCTCTGCTTTTGCCTCAGCGCGCTTTTCGTCGTTAGCCTAAACAGCCTAGCCTCCGAAAAAAACTACTTTGAGAGCAGCAGTAAAATCAGCAAACTGGCGGCCAATGACGATAACAACGGCGATGGCCTGCAACAAACGTTGGATCTTAATTTTAGCCCAGAAAGCCGAGAAAAGTTGCGTAAAGCCTTAGACGATTATGCCAGGTCCATAGACCAAGATCATGACAGAATCGAAGAACGTCGCCGGGCCATGCAAGAGAGTTTAGAAGCGCGTTTTTTTGATGCCGACAACGACGGCGATGGCACGATAGATAGGCAAGAAGCCACAGAAAAATTACCCCAAATTGCTAGGCATTTCAATCAAGTCGATACCAACCAAGATAAAGTCATTTCACTGGATGAATTGGCTGATGCCCAAGCTCGCATTTTGGAGCGCAGAAAAGCGGTTGAAGCCACCATAGAGTCACAAAAGTTGCAAGCAGTAAGCGACGCTGCTGACGAGGCAAAAGCCAAAAACAAAGCAAAACAAAGTGCCAATAGCAACAAAAAACGCGCGCTTTAATCAATCTTCATCTTAGCTATAAATAGCACGCAGCTGGCCATGCTATGATTAGCCTAGCCATTCATTCTAAGCGCACCGATAGCTCCCATGACTAGCCAATTTAGCCTACTGCGCGAACAGCGCTTCCGCCCCTTCTTTTTTAGCCAGCTATTAGGCGCCTTCAACGACAACGTCTTTAAAACCGTCTTAATTACTCTGCTGGTGTTTCATGGTCTAAAGACCAGCGATGCAGACTACCGTATCCTAGCCACCGCCTTGCCGGCCATCTTTATTCTGCCTTTTTTAATATGCTCAGCTACGGCTGGGCAACTGGCGGATAAATTTGAAAAATCCATGCTGATGCGCCGCATTAAGCTGTTTGAAATTGCCATCATGCTGCTGGCTAGCTTGGGCTTTTATTTAGACCATCTCACGCTACTTACCACGGCTTTATTTTTAATGGGCGTGCACTCCAGTTTATTTGGTCCAGTGAAATACGCTTACCTCCCTCAGCACCTGTCCCAAGAAGAATTAATCGGTGGCAACGCGATGGTTGAAACCGCTACTTTTTTAGCCATACTGCTGGGGCAAATCATAGGCGTTGCCTTGGCCTTACACACTCAGCATGCCTTGCTAGCGAGCTTGGTAACTATAGGCATAGCCCTAGCAGGTTATTGGGCCAGCCTTAGCATACCCAATTCGCCAGCCGGCGCGAGCGACTTAAAGCTTAATTGGCATCCCATACAGGCGACTTGGGAAAATTTAAAATGGGCCAAACAAAATAAAAAGACCGGTTTAGCCTTGCTAGCCATCTCTTGGTTTTGGTTTTACGGCGCCACCTTGCTAGCACAATTTCCTGCGTTTGCTAAAGACAGCTTAGGTGCTGATCAGACTGTGTTTATATTGCTACTGGCCATTTTTTCTTGCGGCATAGGTTTAGGCTCCTTGCTCTGTGAAAAACTATCCAAACGCAAAATTCAACTAGGCTTAGTCGTGTTCGGAGCGCTAGGCATAGCTCTATTTGGCATCGATTTATACCTATCCAGCCATCAGTACGCCAGGCCAGACTCGGCAAGCCTAAATTACCTGCAATTTCTAGCCAAGCTAAGTAATCTGCGCTTGTTACTTGACATCGCCCTGATAGGTTTATTTGGTGGATTCTACGTAGTGCCTTTGTACGCTTACCTGCAAGCCAAAGTGGATAAAAGTCACCAAGCACGCATCATCGCCAGCAACAACATTTTGAATGCGTTGTTTATGGTCTTATCAGGCCTACTTTCCATAGGGTTATTTAAATTGGGCTTGAGCATAGCCGCATTGTTTTTAGTCACGGCACTGCTGCATAGTCTATTATTTGTTGGCTTGTGCTTGCATCAACCGCATGCCATCCAGGCATTGCTACGCTGGCTAGGCTCTTGGTTTGCCAGGCGCTAAGCCTGCAACGCTTGTCTGACTGCTTGCAATCGCACCGTGTAGACGGCCACTTTAATTTGCTCTGGGTGTGTGCATGCTTGGGCAGCAGCGCCAGCGTCTATGCTTGAGGCGGCCAATAACACTTTTTGCAATACCTGGCTAGCCTTGTCGGCATGTTCGCGTTCTACACTAGCACCACTGCAGCGCACCGCACTTAAAAAGTCGCTGAGCCTAGTTGGCTGCCTAATGGCATCCAAGGCAATTAAAAAATCAAGCAGGGCTTGAGCAGACATGGTCATGATTTGCGGCCATTTAACATGAAATTTAAGAAGCAGCTGCGCCAGCTCTTTATTGTCGTTGGGTACTTTTAAACGTTGGCTTAGGCCTTTGACTTGATCGGCATTTAATTGACCGGCCTGCATCAGCACAGCAAAACGAACGGGCAGTGTTTGCTGCTGTTGAGCTGCAACATCCATGGTCTGCAACAAGTGTCCGGCCGACGTCGTTGACTGATCTGACTGGCCATCCCACAATGCCGCCAATTCCGGCAAAATACGGCCCAAGGCGCCACAGGCCTGCAACACCTCAAACATGCGACTGGGTTGTTGCTCCATCAAACCTTTGGCCAGTTCCTGCCAAACCCGTTCAGCCACCAAAGCATCCACTTCACCCGCCGCCACCATTTGCTGCATCAACTGATTGGTTTCAGGCGCGACCTTAAACATGGGGAACCTGGCCGCCAACCTGGCTGCCCGCAATATTCGCACCGGGTCTTCTGAAAACGCTGAACTGACGTGGCGAAAAATTTTGGCTTGCAAGTCCGCACAACCCCGATACGGGTCTATCAACTTGCCTTGCGCATCTTTAGCAATCGCATTAACAGTTAAATCACGCCTAGCCAAATCCTCTTCCAGCGTGACGTCAATTGAAGTGTGCACCTCAAAGCCCTTATAGCCTTGGGCCACCTTGCGCTCCGTGCGCGCAAGTGCATATTCATCATGGGTTTGCGGATGAAGAAAAACCGGAAAGTCTTTGCCTACCGATTTAAATCCAGCCGCCAACATGGCGGCTGGGGTGCTGCCCACCACCACATAGTCTTTGTCTTTTACTGGCAGCCCCAATAACTCATCCCGCACCGCACCACCGACTAAATACACTTGCATGGCCATGGTCTTACCTGGCAGCCGTTCGACGGAAACGATCATAAGCACCACGCGGCGTCTGATCAATCAAGTATTGCGGGATTACGCTTTCCAATGCGCTGGGGCGGATGTTAAACAGGGCAGGAAAAGGCTGGTCACTGACACTGTCTTGCTGCATGGAACTTATGTTATCGCGTGACATCAGTTTAATTGGCAAGCATTCCATGAGGAAAGCTTGTGCATAGGACAAGCCATCGCTCAAGCCTACAATGGGTTTAGGCCTGCCCAAGGTCTGCATGATGGCCTTAACCAGGGCGCGAAAGGTATAGACGTTAGGCCCGGCTAAATCATAAGTGCGTCCAAAACTGGCTGCTTCATTCAAGCTGGCGACAAAACAGCCGGCCACGTCTTCCACCCAAACCGGTTGAAATTTTGCATTCGGCTTAACCAACACCACCGCTGGCAGGTGCTTGATTAAGCTTGCGAATAAGTTAATAAATCGGTCACCACGGCCAAAAATAATGGAGGGCCTAAATACCGTGATGGCTAAGCTAGCAGCATAATTGGCCAGCGCGGCTTCGGCATTACCTTTAGAGCGCAAATACAAACTAGGGCCATCTGGCGCGGCACACAAACTGCTCATGTGTAGGAGACGCTTAATGCCCAAGTCCTGACAAAGCTTGGCGATTTGCACGGGTAATTGCTCGTGCACCTGTGAGAACGTCGCCTTACGTCCCTGATGCAAAATACCCAGCAAATTGATCACCGCGTCAGCCCCATGCAATGCACTGCGCAGCGCTTGCGTATCAAACACATTGCAAGCTGTCAGTTTGACTGCTGGCAGCAATAGCAAATGCTTGGCGTGCTCACGGCGGCGGGTTAATACCGTCACTTGGTAGCCTGCACTCACCAATTTAGCCACAACAGCACTGCCCACGAAGCCAGAACCGCCTAAAATTACTATGTGTTTTAATCCCATGGTTCGCCTATATTCTATCAATCTTTATACGTCTAATCTGAGTCTGATTCAGCCAAGGTTGGCTGTTCCAACTTAGCCCGCCCGGGGATTTTCCCTAAGCGCGCTTTCAAACTTTGAATTTTAATACTGCTGTTTTCTGCCAGCAAACGCGGGGCATATATTTGTGCATTCGCCATGACTTTCTGCACGTACAGCCTAGTTTCCGGGTAGGGTATGCATTCTATGTAGATGGCGGCTTCCATAGGCTCAGTGGCCATCCACGCTTTGGCCCGACTGGGCCCTGCATTGTAGCCTGCGGTCGCCATCACCGCTTGGCCGGCCATCAAATCCAATGTATAGCGCATGTAGTGCGTGCCAAACTCTACATTGGTATGCAAATCATGCAGCATGGTGTGACTGTAATCGTTCAAACCCATGCGTTGCGCTACCCATTTAGCCGTCGTTGGCATAACCTGCATCAAGCCTGATGCACCCACACCGGATTTGGCAAAATGCATGAAATGGCTTTCTTGCCTGGCAATGCCGTATACCCAAGCCTCATCCAGACCGGCGTCCTTCGCATAGTTGCGAAACAAATCACGGTAGGGGGTGGGGTAACGCAAGCTAAAATTATGGGTAATTCGCGTGTTGTCCGCAGTATTAATTGTCAGGTCATACCATTTCTGCCGCAGGGCGAATTCTGCGGCCGCTAACAATTGTTTGTCATCAAAATTTCGCGTCGCGCTTAACCATTCGACCTTACTTTCCCAGCGCATGCCTATGCGTTGAAATTCTACCGCGCGCTTAATCGCTGGCTGGTTAGCCAATAGGCTTAGCTCTTGTTCGGAGACCTGGTAGTCCAGTGCTGGACTGGCCATGACACTGTCCAATTCTTCGGCGGCTAACCATGCATAATAATGACGCTCGGTCGCCAGCTTACGAAACAGAGCATGGGCTAGGGCAGTTTGCTCGGCAGACTTCGCCGCTGTTTCTTTAACTGCACGCGCTTTCCAATAACGCCAAGCACCTTCATCCGCTTGTTTGGACGACATTAAGGCAATGCTTTGCAGCACCACAGGCCAGTCTTGGGCGCGCAATGCCGCCCGCGTTTTCCAGGCCAATTGCTCCGCATTTAAGGTGACGCCTTCCGCCTGGCCATAATAATGCAAGGCCATGGAATCGTGTTTACGCGCCGCATGGTAAGCAATACGCCCCCAGCCGACGGCGCGTTCATCGGCATCAAATTGACCTTGTAACTTGTCGTACAAGAGGATGGCTACATCGAGTTTTGTGCGCGCCAATCTATCCAGCGCATACAAATTCAACTCCACCCCTAAGCGCGATTTAAACGATGCCGCTCTTTTTTCTAGCAGCAACTGCGGTGATAAATCAGCACGGTCAAATAACTTGAGTGCAGCAGGGTCCAGATTGGCTATACGGGAGAGTATGTTTTTTGCTAGCGCCAAATTTCCGTCCAGCAAAGCCAAACGTACCCTAGACCAAATGTCGTCTTGGCTTAAGGCGCCACTTTTCTGCATGGCATCAAATAAGGCCGTGCAAGCACCTGGCAAATCCGCACTGCTCAACCACATGGCCTTGGCTTGAGCGGACACGTCCAAGTCTTTCAATTGCTGGTGGCCTAATAATGCATAACACTGCACGGCCTTGTCTTCGCCATTAAAGTATGGGAGTTCATCAAAGAAGGCAGGCCAATTTTTTTGCTTGGCCAGTTTTTTTAACCACTCGCCACGCAAGCGATCACTGAATGGCATGTGGCCGTATTGCGCCAGAAAATTTTGCACCTCTTCGTCACGGGCTTGTTCCAGCTTTAGCAACATCAGCCAGTACTCCGCGTATGGTGCCAATAGGTATTGTTGATTTTTTAGTTGATTCAGGTCATCAGACAAAGCCTGTGCATTTTTATTGCTGTAATCTTGCTTGGCCTGCTTAAACAAAGCCTCGTCCGACATCGCTTTGGCATGCCCTGACAGGGTCAAGGCGATCAGCATCAAGCTAAAGCGAATTATATGCACAGCACGCCCTCTACGGTAGACATAGCTTAGCCATCATTACGCCGCTACCGATTGCCCTGGCTGCGCTTCACCCAAATAGCGGCTTGGCGCATCGGCTATCTGATCAAAGCCATGGTATTCCCAAGCGCTTGCGTCCGCCATTAAGGCCCTTAGCAATTGATTATTTAATCGGTGACCGGATTTGTATGCGGAAAAAGCCCCCAACAATGGGTGACCTAACATGTAGATGTCGCCTATCGCATCCAAGGCTTTGTGTTTAACAAACTCATTGTCGTAGCGCAAACCATCGACGTTAAGAATGCGGTATTCATCCAAAACGATGGCATTGTCCAAACTGCCGCCGCGGGCATAACCATTTGAACGCAAATACTCCACCTCGTGCATAAAACCAAAGGTGCGTGCGCGGCTGATTTCTTCTACGTAGGAATCGCTGGCGAAATCCATGCGCACTTGATTGACCAAGCCCTCAAACACTGGGTGATTAAAAGCTATGGTGAAGTCTACTTTGAAGCCGTGGTAGGGATCAAAACGCACCCATTTGTCACCATCGACGACTTCCACGGTTTTCTTGATGCGTATAAATTTTTTGCTGGCCGCTTGTTCTACGATACCGGCCTCGCGCAATAAAAATATAAACGGCCCAGCACTGCCGTCCATAATGGGCATTTCAGAGGCATTCACTTCTATGTAAATATTGTCTATACCCAAGCCAGCCAAGGCTGACATGATGTGCTCAACGGTCGCCACGCGAACGCCATCGATTTCCACCGCAGAGCACAAACGCGTGTCATTAACAGCACTTGGCCTGACCAAGATTTCATTGGGTTGAGGCAGATCAACCCGTTTGAAAACAATGCCTGTGTTAGCCGCAGCAGGGCGCAGGGTAAGAGTAACCTTTTCGCCATTGTGCAAACCAACACCGGTAGTGCTAATTGCTGTTTTTAATGTCCGTTGCTTTAACATAACCAAACCTAAATTAAACCTACACTAAGACGCATACCAGCTAACCATACTAGCATACTAGCCAGCCCTAAAAGCCGGCACTGGGTCCCGTATACAGCGTAAGAAAACCTCAAACTAGGCAGGTCTATCAGACCACTAGTCGGCTTGTTTACGTAAAAATGCCGGGATGTCGTATTCTTCAACCCCAGACATCTTCATTGCCTCCACTTGCGCACGTCGGCTGTTAGAGCCAAACACCTGCGGGGCATCGTCCACTTGAGCCGTTTCGTAAGGGTTGTTGCCGTTAACATAAATGGGTTGATTGGTAGTGCCATCACGTACAATTTGTTGTGGTACCAAGACGGGTTTTTGCGGCCTTCTGCCAGCACCGGTTAAGCCCGTTGCTACCATGGTCACACGCAATTCGTCGCCCATGGTTTCATCAAACACATTACCCACAATCACGGTGGCATCATCGGCAGTAAAGGCTTTAATGGTGTTCATCACGTCGTAGTATTCTTTCATTTTGAAAGAAGCTGAGCTGGTGATGTTGACCAATACGCCACGTGCGTTGGCTAAGTTGACGTCTTCCAATAGCGGGCTCGCCACCGCTTGTTCTGCAGCGATGCGCGCACGGTCTGGTCCTGTTGCAATGGCTGAACCCATCATGGCCATGCCCATCTCACCCATCACGGTACGCACATCGGCAAAGTCGACGTTAACTAACCCTGGGCAATTGATGATTTCAGCGATGCCTGATACCGCGTTATGCAGCACATCATTGGCCGCACTAAAGGCATCCAAGAAAGGCACATCTTCACCCAAGACCTCCATGAGTTTTTCATTAGGAATAACGATCAATGAATCCACATGCTTGGACAATTCTTCCAAACCTTCTATGGCAACTTTGGTGCGTTTGCCTTCAAAAACAAAAGGCTTAGTCACTACCGCAACAGTCAAAATACCCATTTCTTTTGCCACTTGTGCAATCACTGGAGCTGCACCGGTACCAGTACCGCCGCCCATACCCGCCGTGATGAATAACATGTCCGCGCCGTCGATTAACTCAGCGATGGCATCGCGATCTTCAAGTGCCGCTTCACGGCCAATTTCCGGTTTAGCCCCAGCGCCTAAACCTTTAGTCATGGCCACGCCTATTTGCAAGATGGTTTTTGCTTGGCTTTTCTTCAGCGCCTGTATGTCCGTATTGGCGCAAATAAACTCCACGCCACCGACATTTTTTTCTATCATGTGGGCCACGGCATTGCCACCGCAACCCCCTACGCCTATCACTTTAATGACGGCTTCTTGCGAACTTCTTTCCATAATCTCAAACATAATGTGTCTCCTCTTTTTTTAAAAAAATAGTGCGGTCTTAAGCCACTGCACTCAGTTTCTGCGCTTTACTAAGCCAGCCCTACCTGCCAAAAACCACCCTCTTACCATTTGCTACTAAACTAAAAATTACCTTGAAACCAACTCTTCATTTTTTCCATCATGC
>JAIQBT010000067.1 GCA_020035195.1 Methylotenera sp. | reverse complement strand
TCGGCAATCGCACTTTTTGGCGCGCGTTCTAAGGGATGCGCGCCATTTTTGTCTAATAGGGTGACGCTGTTCTGGTCGTCGCCCATGGCATCGCTGACTAAATTCGCTACCATGAGTGGCAATTTTTTCCCCTGGCGTTTGGCTTCGGCAAAGTCCAACAGCTTCTCGGTTTCGGCGGCAAAGCCTACACAGAAAGGCGCTTTTGGTAGGCTAGCCACTTCTGCCAATATGTCTTTATTGGGCGTGAGCGCCAGGTTTAAGGTCGCCGCACTTTTCTTTATTTTCTCTGCATGCGCTTCGCTAGGGCGGTAATCCGCCACCGCGGCCACGCTGATGAAAATGTCTTGATTGAGCACTTGGCTCATCACCGCTTTATACATGGCATTGGCACTGATGGCGGAGATGGTGCTGACATTGTCCGGCGGGGTTAATGCGCTGGCGCCGCTGACCAAGGTAACAATCGCGCCCATGTCCGCAGCCACTTGGGCAATTGCGTAGCCCATTTTCCCGCTGCTTAAATTGGTGATGGCGCGCACCGGGTCTATCATTTCTAGGGTGGCACCCGCCGTGATTAACACGCGTTTGCCGGCCAATAATTTGGGGGTAAAGTGTGCGTTTACTAACCTGAGCAAGGCCTCTGCTTCTAGCATACGGCCCAAACCAATTTCGCCACAGGCTTGCTCGCCACTGCCTGGTCCGAGCAGGCTGATACCATCGGCTTGCAGTTGGCTGATATTGCGCTGGGTGGCTGGATTTTCCCACATTTGTTTATTCATGGCCGGTGCAACCAGCAGCGGGCAATCTCTAGCCAAACACAAAGTAGACAGCAAATCGTCGGCACGGCCTTGCACCAATTTAGCCAGAAAATCAGCACTGGCGGGTGCCACTAAAATGGCATCGGCTTGGCGGGATAACTCGATGTGCGGCATGCCGTTGCTAATGCTGCTGTCCCACATGTCTATGTAAACCGGTTTGCCTGACAACGCTTGCATGGTCACTGGTGTGATGAATTGGCAAGCCGCTTGCGTCATCACCACTTGCACGTCGATGTTGGCTTTGACCAATAGCCTAACCAGCTCAGCAGCTTTATAGGCTGCGATGCCGCCAGTAATGCCCAGCACGATGGATTTGGCTTTTGAAGGGATATTTTTTTGCATAAGTGTGAAACTTTACTATCTCGCTAATGCGTTCATTTTAATACGAAAATCTCAGTGTAAGCGCAATAATCCAGTTTGGCCCAACAAAGTTAAGATGACTGGCTGATCCTCGAGCAATTAATGCAAGCCATCACGCTAATAGGCGTGCGGGTATTAGGCCATTTCATCGCCTCTAAAAATGCAACTTTTTCATTCGCTGAGCGTGGTTTGTTGTAAACTAAAACCATGGAAAATTTAGTGGTTTTAGATAATAGGCTTTGGCTTAATTTGGCCGTAGCTTTAGGCATAGGCTTGTTGGTGGGCGCAGAGCGTGAGCGTAGCAAAGGCATGGACCCCGACCTTTCTTTAGCCGGCATACGCACCTTTACTATCGTCGCCTTGCTTGGCGCGGTGAGTACAGTGGTGAGTTTTTGGTTACTGATTGTTTCGGTGATTTGTGTCACGGCATTTGCTGCTTTGGCCTACGCGGTTAGGGTGAACGAACACCCTGGATTGACCACCGAAATCACCTTGGTGTTTACTGTTATTTTAGGCGGCTTAGCCATGACTACGCCTTCCTTAGCCGCTAGCTTGGCCGTCACCGCTGCCATACTGCTTAGCGCCAAAGAGCCTATTCATGTCTTTATCAGAGTCGCAGTAAGCAAAGCAGAAGTGAACGATTTCCTGATTTTGGCTGCCGCCACACTGATCGTATTGCCTTTGGTGCCTAATGAGTTAATCGGCCCGTTTGGCGCCATTAATCCACACCATCTTTGGTTGATTGTCATTCTGGTTATGCTGATTAGCGTGCTGGGCCATTTAGCTTTGCGTGCGTTGGGCAGTCGTGTTGGTTTGCCTTTGGTGGGATTTGTGTCTGGTTTTATTTCCAGTATAGCCACGGTGGGCGCCATGGGTCAGCGCGCTAAACAAATGCCCGCTTTAATTGAGGCCGCCGTGGCGGGTGCGCTATTGTCTAGCCTAGCGACAATTTTACAATTGAGCTTGTTATTAGGCGCCATTTACCCGCCGACCTTACATGCCTTATTAGCACCTTTAATTTTTGGCGGTGTATCCGTCGTGATTTATGCTTTAGTTATTTCTGTTAGCTGCTTCCATAAGGCTTGTCCGGAAATGGACCAGCCTAGCCAGTCATTTAGTGTTAAAACAGCCTTTATTTTGGCTGGGCTGATAGCCTTGGCCTTAATGGCCTCGGCTGCTTTGAATGCTTGGTTTGGTCAAGCCGGCTTGATGTTTGCCTCGTTGGCGGCGGGCGTGGCCGATGTGCATGCGGCGGCCATTTCTGTCGTATCGCTGGCAGCAGCAGGTAATTTGAGCCCTGAAAATGCCGTCGTACCCATTTTGCTGGCATTTACCATTAATACCTTATCCAAAGGGGTGGCTGCGGCACTGAGTGGTGGCAGGGATTTTGCTAAGCAAGTCATCCCCGGTTTGCTGGTGCAAGTTTCAGCCACTTGGCTGGGGTGGCTATTATTTTAAATTGTCTTACAGTTGCTTAAATCATTATGCATAAAAATTTCAAATTAGTGTTGTGGGCAGCGGTGTTAGCCTTAGGGTTGGCAGCCGTATGTGCGATTGCTCTAAATCGAGGTGAAAGCATCAGCGCCATGTGGTTTATTGCTGCGGCAGCTTGCGTGTATGCCATAGCCTATCGTTTTTATGCCGCTTGGATTGCTGCCTCGGTGTTAATGGTCGATGCCACGCGGGCCACGCCCGCTGAGCGTTTAGAGAACGGTAGCGATTTTATTCCCACCAATAAATGGGTGGTGTTTGGCCACCATTTTGCGGCCATTGCGGGCCCCGGCCCTTTGATAGGCCCGACCTTGGCTGCTCAGTTTGGCTACTTACCTGGCACTTTATGGATATTGATAGGCGCAGTATTGGGTGGCGCGGTGCAAGACATGGTGACCTTGTTCTTTTCTACCCGCCGCAATGCGCGCAGTTTAGGCCAAATGGCCAGGGATGAAATTGGCCCAATCGGCGGCTTTGCAGCGCTGATAGGTACTTTTTTGATCATGATTATATTGATTGCGGTGCTCGGTTTAGTGGTGGTGAACGCCATGAAACACAGCCCGTGGGCGACTTCTACCGTGGCCGCCACCATCCCCATCGCCATGCTGGTAGGCTTTTACATGCGTAACTTTCGCCCAGGGCGCGTCTTGGAAGCGACCCTATTGGGCGTGGCCTTGCTGTTATTGGCAGTGGTGGGCGGTGGCTGGATAGACCATCAGCCCATCGTACGCAACTGGTTTGATCATGAAGGCCTAAGCTTAGCCTGGGCTATTATTGTCTATGGTTTCGCCGCGGCGGTGATGCCGGTTTGGCTGCTGCTTGCCCCGCGTGATTACCTATCGACCTTCGTCAAATTAGGCACGGTGTTGTTGCTGGCCATCGCCATTATTATTTTGCAGCCGCAAGTGCACATGCCGGCCTTAACCCAGTTTACCGATGGTACTGGCCCTATCTTTGGTGGAAAGCTGTTTCCCTTTGTCTTCATTACCATCGCTTGCGGCGCCATTTCTGGATTCCATGCCTTGATTGCATCCGGCACCACGCCTAAGTTATTGGCCAATGAAGGTGACATACGCATGATAGGTTACGGCGCCATGCTGCTAGAAAGTTTCGTCGCCATCATGGCCATGATTGCTGCCACCGTGTTAGACCCGGGCGTATTCTTTGCCATCAATAGCCCGGCCGGCGTGGTCGGCAAAGAAGCGGTGGATGCTATCGCAAAAATAAACAGTTGGGGCTTTGCGGTGACCGTCGAGCAAATGAACCAGTTGGCGCGTGACATGGGTGAAAGCAGTTTGTTTGCCCGCACCGGCGGGGCGCCTAGTTTGGCGGTGGGCATGGCCAGTATTTTCGGCAATGCCTTTGGTAAAGGTCTGTTGGCCATTTGGTACCATTTCGCCATCATGTTTGAAGCGATTTTTATACTAACCACCTTGGACGCCGGCACGCGCGTGGGGCGTTTTATGTTGCAAGACATGCTGGGCAATGTCTGGCCTAAAATGGGCCAGACTTCTTGGCTGCCTTCCGTGGTATTGACCAGCGGGCTAGTGGTCGCAGGCTGGGGCTATTTCTTGTACATAGGTGTGATAGACCCTAACGGCGGCGTCAATATATTATGGCCATTGTTCGGCATCGCTAACCAAATGTTGGCCGCCATTGCCTTATGCGTGGCCACCGGTATTTTGGTCAAGTCAGCCAAGGCTAACTATGCTTGGATAACAGGTTTGCCCTTGATGTGGTTATTGACCGTGACCAGTACAGCCGCCTGGCAGAAAATTTTCAGCGATGACATACGGGTCGGATTCTTTGCTGCCGCCAACGATTTATCCAGCAAATTGGCCGCCGGTGTATTGCCATTGGACAAAGCCGCGGTAGCGCCGAAATTGATTTTTAATCAACAATTAGACGCCTATTTAACCCTATTCTTTGTCGTGCTGTTGTGGGTGGTGGTGCTCGATACCCTGTACGTGGTTTACCGCTATTTCAGCGCCCAGCCTTTAATGCCTTTGACCGAAGTGCCTTATCAACCGACGCGCTTAGACGACAACTGGGTGCGCGATTGATGCTACGCGCGTTCTGGAAAACACTTAAGCACCTATGGCACCGGGTGCGGCAATTAAGTGGTGACGATGCGTATGAGGTGTATTTAAAACACCATACTGCTTTCCATCAAGCTACGCTGGATGCGCCGCCGGTATTAAGTCGCAAAGAATTCTTTAAACTATGGCAAGCTAACAAATGGCAAGGCATTAAGCGTTGTTGTTAAGAGGATGTTAATCATCGCGGCGGGTTGACGCATTTGGCTGTAAGCATTGCGCAAGCATTAAATTAAAAAGATAGGCTCCAAGCAACATGAAAAACTTTGGCATCTTCATCATAGGCGATGAAATTCTCTCCGGTAAGCGGCAAGATGCGCATTTATCCTTCGTTGTCCAAGCCTTGAAAGCGCGAGGTTTGCAACTGACCTGGGCCAATTATTTGGGTGACATTCCCGAGCAAATTACCGCCTCACTGAAAGCCAGCATGGCCAGAGGCGATGTGGTCTTTAGCTTTGGCGGCATAGGCGCCACGCCGGACGATTTTACGCGGCAGTGCGCGGCCGACGCGGCCGGAGTGCCCATCGTTAGGCATCCTGAGGCCTTGGCCGAAATAGAAGCGCAATACGGCGACACGGCTTACCCTAAACGCGTGCTGATGGCTGATTTTCCGCAAGGTTCGGCCCTCGTGCCCAACCCAGTGAATCGGGTGGCGGGCTTTTCTATCCAGGAACATTATTTTTTCCCCGGTTTTCCACAAATGGCCCACCCCATGTTGGAGTGGGTGTTAGATACGCACTACGCCCAGCTGTTTCATCAGCAAGATTACATTGAGGATTCCATCTTGGTCACAGAGGCGGGCGAAAGCCGCTTGATTGATTTGATGCAAAGCATAGTCGCGCGCTACCCGGACTTGAAATTGTTTAGCTTGCCTAAATTGGACCAGCAGCGCAGCACCGAGCTTGGGGTAAAAGGACCGGCTGACTTGGTCAGAGCGGCCATGGCAGAGATCAAGCAGGGCGTGAGCGCACTCAATTTTCCTTGGACCACTTTATAGTGGATTGCCGCTCCGATTGCGGCGCCTGCTGCACCGCGCCATCCATCAATAGCCCCATACCGGGCATGCCCAATGGCAAGCCGGCCGGTGTGCGATGTGTGCAATTAAATGCAAAAAATCAATGCTTGGTGTTTGGCCAGCCAGAACGGCCAGCCTTTTGCGCGAGTTTGCAGCCCAGTTTAGAAATGTGTGGCAACAGCCGCGATCAAGCCATGCTTTGGCTCACCGAGCTTGAGCGCTTAACGCGGCCTTGAAGGCGTGCGGCTGTGGTCCTGCATCAGCGACACGGCCACTAAGCTAATCAGCGCCATGCCGGACAGGTAGTAGCCCACCCAAGTTAGTCCGCCTTGATTGACCAGTAGTTGGGAAACATAAGGTGCGCTGGAGGCCCCCAAGATGCCGCCTAGGTTGTAGCTTAAACCTGCACCACTGTAACGCACGGCCACCGGGAATTGCTCGGGTAAAAATGCCCCCATGGGCGCAAAGGTCGCCCCCATCAACAATAAAGCCAAGGACAAAAACACGCTGATGCTGATCGTGTTGGCCGAGCTTAATAAAGGGTTCAGCGTAAAGCCCAGCAGCACGGCCAACAAGCAGCCGATGAGTAGCACCGGTTTGCGTCCGTATTGATCGCTTAAGGCAGCAGATACCGGCGTAATCAGGGCCATGAAAAGTACGGCAAAGCACAGCATTTGTAAGAAATCCAAGCGGGCAATGCCTAAGGTTTGTGTGCCGTAACTTAAACAAAAAACCGTGGCGGTATAAAACAGGTTGTAGCAAACCGTCATAGCCAGTGCGCCTAGCAACAATGGCCGCTTGTGATTTTTTACTAAGGCCAACATGGGTTGTTTTAAGGTTGTTTTTTGTGCCAAGGCATTAGCGAACGCGGTGGTTTCACTTAACTGAAAGCGCACATACAAGCCCAACATCACCAACAAGGCGCTAGCGAAAAACGGCAGGCGCCAACCCCAGGCGAGGAATTCGGCCTCCGTTAAATAAGCACTTAAGGCTAAAAAGCTTAACCCCGCCAGTAAAAATCCCACCGCAGGCCCTAATTGCGGAAACATACCAAACCAAGCACGCCGATCTGCCGGCGCACTTTCCGTGGCCAACAAGGCCGCGCCGCCCCATTCGCCGCCCAAGCCTATGCCTTGTGCCACGCGTAACAAACATAGCAGCAGCGGCGCCCAAGAGCCCAGCGTGGCGTAGCCTGGAAGGCAGCCTATGAGGAGGGTGGCCATACCCATCAGTAGTAAGGAGCTGGCCAGGGTGGCCTTGCGGCCTAGGCGGTCGCCAAAGTGACCGAAAATAATGGCGCCCAGTGGTCGGGCAAAAAAAGCGATACCAAAGCTTAAAAATGCATTTAAGGCCTGGGCGGCTGGATCGCTGCTGGGGAAAAAGACTTGGCCTATGACCAAAGCCGCCGCCATGGCATATATGTAAAAGTCGTAAAATTCAATGGCAGTGCCGATGAAGCTAGCAAACGCAATGTGCGTATTGGATGGGATTTTTTTGGCTGGGCTGGTCTTCAATGCAAGGCTTGCTTTCATTTAAGTTTGGGCTAGTGGTTAGCCATTATACAAAGTTTTGGATTTATACAGTTATGTGCAAATTTAAGTTTTACCGTGTTTGATTTGCGTATAAAATAGGCAACTCGGCGTTAATAATGTAAAGAAAACCACCCGCAGTGAAAATTGGCCAGCACATACTCAAAAACAACTTAGTGGTAGCACCCATGGCCGGGGTGACGGACAGGCCTTTCCGTCAGTTATGCAAGAAAATGGGTGCGGGCTTGGCTGTGTCAGAGATGGTGACCTCGAATTCTCTGTTGTACGGCAGCGAGAAAACCTTGCGCCGCGCCAACCATCAAGGTGAAGTGGATCCAATTTCTGTGCAAATTGCCGGTGCCGATCCAAAAATGATGGCCGAAGCCGCCAAGCACAATGTGGATAATGGCGCGCAGATCATAGATATTAATATGGGTTGCCCGGCTAAGAAAATCTGCAATGTCATGGCTGGCTCGGCCTTGCTTAAAGACGAGCCTTTGGTGGCGCAAATCCTGCGTGCCGTGGTCAATGCCGTGGATGTGCCGGTCACTTTAAAAATACGCACCGGTTGGGATAAACACAACCGTAACGCGGTGCAAATTGCCAAAATGGCCGAGGACTTAGGTGTGCAAGCCTTAGCCATGCACGGCCGCACGCGCGCTTGTTTGTACACCGGCGATGCCGAGTACGACACCATCGCTGCGGTGAAGCAAGCGATTAACATTCCGCTGATGGCTAACGGCGACATCACCACGCCAGAAAAAGCCAAATTTGTATTGGATTACACCGGCGCCGATGCCGTCATGATAGGCCGCGCCGCGCAAGGCCGGCCTTGGATATTCCGCGAGATCGACCATTACCTGAAAACAGGCGAGCATTTGCCGGCACCGGAAGTGAGTGAGATACGCAGTGTGATGTTGACCCACTTGCACGATTTGTACGACTTTTACGGCGAGCTTACCGGTATGCGCATGGCGCGTAAGCACATTTCTTGGTACACCAAGGGCCTCAAAGACTCGGCCAATTTCCGCCATAACATGAATACCTTACAGACCATTCCTTTACAATTGTCTGCCATTGATGAATTCTTTGATCATTTACAAAGCCGCGATCACCGTTTGCAATACGACGACCATGAAGTCGACGCGATTGAAACGGTAAGCTTGGCGCTAAAGGTGGCCTAATGGACGAGTGCGAAAACAACAAAACTGGCGCCATGAATGACTGCCAAATAGCCAACAGCGTCAAATCCGCTTTGGATCAATACTTTAAAGACCTTGATGGCCAGCCGCCTCACGCCTTGTATGACATGGTCTTGGCCTGCATAGAAAAGCCCTTGTTGGAATACACCTTGCATTATGCCGGTGGCAACCAAAGCAAAACGGCCGATATTCTAGGTTTAAATCGCAACACCTTACGTAAGAAAATGCAGCAATACCGCATCGAGTAATCTGCTCGATCGGATTTTATTCGTTATTAACTTCATTAGAGTTTTCACATGGCAACCATTAAACGCGCGCTGATCAGCGTGTCAGACAAAACCGGTATCGTAGAATTAGCCCAGGCCTTAAGCCAACTAAACGTTGAAATTTTATCCACAGGCGGCACCGCCAAGCTGTTCAGAGAGCAAGGCATCCCTGTGGTCGAGGTCAGTGATTACACCGGCTTTACCGAAATGCTCGATGGCCGAGTCAAAACCTTGCACCCGAAAGTACACGGCGGCATTTTAGGCCGACGCGATTTGCCTGAGCACGTGGCGGCCATGCAAGCAGCGGACATCCCCAATATCGACATGGTGGTGGTGAATTTATATCCCTTTGAAGCGACCGTGGCCAAAGCCGATTGCACGCTGGAAGACGCCATTGAAAACATAGACATAGGCGGCCCCGCCATGGTGCGTTCGGCCGCTAAAAACTGGAAAGACGTGGCAGTGTTGACCGACGCTAGCCAATACGCGGATGTCATTGCTGAATTGAAAAGCACGGGCGGTGCGGTCAGTCAGGCCACCCAGTTTGCTTTGTCGGTGGCGGCATTTAATCGCATCAGCAATTACGACGGTGCCATCAGCGATTACCTGTCTTCATTCAATGCCGATGGCACACGCGGTGCTTTTCCGGCGCAAACCAACGGCCGCTTTGTGAAATTGCAAGACTTGCGTTACGGCGAAAACCCACACCAACAAGCGGCGTTTTACCGTGACTTACACCCAGCCCCAGGCTCCTTGGTGACGGCCACGCAATTGCAAGGCAAAGAGCTCAGTTATAACAACATCGCCGATGGTGACGCGGCTTGGGAAGCGGTTAAATCCTTTAGTAGCACCGCCTGCGTTATCGTCAAGCACGCCAACCCATGCGGTGTAGCGCTTGGCGCTAGTGCATTGGAAGCCTACAGCAAAGCGTTCCAAACCGATCCTAGCAGTGCTTTTGGCGGCATCATCGCTTTCAACACGGTGGTGGATAAAGCCGCGGCAGAAGCGGTTAGCAAACAATTTGTTGAAGTCTTGATTGCTCCCGATTTCACGGCCGATGCACTGGCCATATTTGCTGCCAAAGCCAACGTGCGGGTGCTGAAAATTGCCTTGCCTAAGGGTGGCGACACCCCGTGGTTGCAAGGCCGCAATGCGCACGACACTAAACGCGTGGGTTCGGGCTTGCTCATACAAACCGCGGACAACCATGAAATCAGCACGGCGGATTTGAAAGTTGTCAGTAAAAAACAAGCGACACCGCAGCAAATGGCCGACATGCTGTTTGCCTGGCGCGTGGCAAAATACGTGAAATCCAACGCCATCGTGTTCTGTGGCAACGGCATGACCTTGGGCGTAGGCGCCGGGCAAATGAGTCGTGTGGACAGCACGCGGATTGCCGCCATTAAAGCGCAAAATGCAAACTTAAGCCTGAAAAATTCCGTGGTAGCCTCGGATGCTTTTTTCCCCTTCCGTGATGGCATAGACGTCTTGGCAGAAGCCGGTGCCAGTTGCGTGATACACCCGGGCGGCAGCATGCGCGACGAAGAAGTGGTGGCGGCCGCGGATGAGCATGGCTTGGTCATGGTGGTCACTGGCATTCGCCATTTTAGACATTAAGGGCGACAGCATGAAAATACTCATCATAGGTGGCGGTGGTCGTGAGCATGCGCTGGCATGGAAAGTCGCACAAAATAAAGCGGTCAGCCGCATTTATGTGGCACCGGGCAATGCCGGTACTGCAAGCAATCCCGACATGGTGAATGTGCCTATCAGCAGCGTGCTGGACTTACTTAAATTTGCCCAAGACGAAGGCGTGTACCTGACCATCGTTGGTCCGGAAGCGCCCTTGGCGGCTGGCGTGGTGGATGCTTTTAAAGCCGCCAACATGAAAATTTTTGGCCCGACCAAATTGGCGGCGCAGCTAGAGGGCTCTAAGGATTTCGCTAAAGCCTTTATGTTCCGCCACGGCATACCTACGGCGGCCTATGCTACCTTTACCGATGCCAACTTAGCCCACGATTACGTCAAGCAACAAGGCGCCCCCATCGTCATTAAAGCCGACGGTTTAGCCGCTGGCAAAGGTGTGGTGGTGGCGATGTCCGATGCAGAAGCGCACGATGCCATAGACGCTATGTTGTCAGACAATAAGCTGGGCAGTGCCGGCGCACGGGTGGTGATAGAAGAGTTTTTAAGCGGCGAAGAAGCCAGTTTTATTGTTATGGTGGATGGCAAAAATATCTTACCTTTGGCCACCAGCCAAGACCATAAACGCCTGCAAGACGGCGATCAAGGCCCGAATACCGGCGGCATGGGCGCTTACTCCCCGGCACCGGTGGTGACGCCGCAAATTCACGCTAAAGTCATGCGCGAAATCATACGCCCCACGGTGGAGGGCATGGCCCAAGAAGGCCACCCCTATACTGGCTTTTTGTACGCCGGTTTGATGATTTCGCCAAACGGCGATGTGAAAACTTTGGAATTTAATTGCCGCATGGGCGACCCGGAAACACAGCCCATTATGCTGCGCATGAAAAGTGATTTAGTGGCATTGGCCGAGCATGCCGTGAATGGTACCTTGGATCAAGCCGAGGTGGAGTGGGACAGACGCACCGCACTAGGCGTGGTGATGGCCTCAGCCAATTACCCAGACACGCCCAAATTAGGCGATGAAATCACTGGTCTGCCCAGCAATTTAAACGATGCCCATGTATTTCATGCCGGCACCATTTTGCAAGATGGCAAAGTGCTGACCAGTGGTGGTCGGGTGCTGTGCGTCACCGCCTTGGGTGAAACGGTGAAGTTTGCCCAACAGCAAGCCTATCAAATCGTCGATGGCATTCAATTTAAAGGTGCGCAATACCGCACCGACATTGGTTACCGGGCCATTAAGGGTTAGCCATGAACACGCAAGCGGTGCTGGATTACCTGCAAAAACTGCAATCGACTATTGTTGAAGCGATAGAGCTGGTCGATGGTAAAAATTTTTTACAGGACAGTTGGCAGCGCCCAGAAGGTGGCGGTGGCAACTCCTGTTTATTAGAAGAAGGGCAGGTATTTGAGCGGGCAGGCGTGGGCTTTTCCCACGTCTTGGGCAGTAAATTGCCGCCATCCGCCAGTGCCGCCCACCCGGAAGCGGCAGGCCGTCCCTGGGAGGCCATGGGCGTGTCCTTGGTGTTCCACCCGCGCAACCCCTACATTCCTACCGTGCACATGAACGTGCGTTTCTTTGTGGCCAAGGCGCAAACCAGCGCTGACCAAGATATATGGTGGTTTGGCGGCGGCATGGACCTCACCCCCTATTACGGCTTTGCCGAGGATGCGGCGCATTTTCACCGCACCAACAAACACGCCTTAGATGCATTTGATGGCCGTTACTACCCGGCTTTTAAAAAAGACTGCGACGATTACTTTTACCTGAAGCACCGTAAAGAACCGCGCGGCATAGGCGGTATTTTCTTTGATGACTTTAACGAATTGGGCTTTGAAAAAAGCTTTGCCATGCAGCGTGCTGTCGGCGACAGTTTTTTAAATGCTTACATGCCCATCGTGCAAGCGCGCAAAGATACGCCTTATGGTGAACGCGAGCGTGATTTTCAAGCCTACCGGCGCGGTCGTTACGTGGAATTTAATTTGGTGTACGACCGCGGCACCTTGTTTGGTTTGCAGTCCAATGGGCGCACCGAGTCCATCTTGCTGTCCATGCCGCCCATCGTTAAATGGCGCTACGATTGGAAGCCTGAGGCCAACAGCCCAGAAGACAAGTTATACACGGATTTCTTGATTGCTAAAGACTGGTTGTCTAATGATTAAATTTGTCGGCCAATTGCCTGGCTGCAAAATCATGGAGAGAAATAATGCATAGAAAGCTACTTCGCACTAAGCCCATAGTCGGCCATGGCCAGACGGATTTAAAAAAATGCCTGACGGCGTTTGATTTGGCCTTGTTAGGCATAGGTTGCGCCATAGGCACCGGTATTTTCGTGCTAACCGGCATTGCGGCCGCCACGCAATCTGGCCCAGCGGTGGTCTTGTCTTTCATCATTGCCGGTGTGGCCTCGGCGTTTGCCGCCTTGTCCTACGCTGAATTGGCCGCTTCGGTCGGTGGGTCTGGCAGTGCGTACGGCTACAGTTATGTGGCCTTCGGTGAATTTATTGCCTGGGTGATGGGCTGGATATTGCTCTTGGAATACGGCGTGGGTGCGGCGGCGGTGGCCAACGGCTGGTCAGGCTACTTCATCAATACCTTAAGCAATTTCAATATCACACTGCCGGTGGAATTCACCAAAGCCCCGATGTTGGGCGGTTTAATTAATTTACCGGCCTTTGCCATTATCTGGTTGCTGACCCTATTATTAATGGTGGGGGTGAAGGAGAGCGCGCGTTTTAATAACATCATCGTGATTATCAAACTCAGCACCATCGCTATTTTCATTGCCCTGGCGTCCTTGCACCTAAACACAGAAAATTGGCACCCCTTCATGCCATTTGGCTGGTTTAGTACCTTAGAAGACGGCAAAAATATAGGCGTGTTGGCCGGTGCCTCCTTGGTGTTTTTTGCTTACTTTGGCTTTGATGCCGTATCAACGGCAGCCGAAGAAGCTAAAAATCCGCAGCGCGATTTGCCCATAGGCCTGCTGGCTTCCTTGACTTTTTGCACCATCATTTACATCATCGTTTCGGCCTTGTTGACCGGCATCGTGCCTTACACTGAATTGAACGTGTCCTCGCCCGTGGCGTTTGCTTTGAGCAAGATAGGCTACACCTGGGCTTCTACCTTGGTGGCCACCGGCGTGCTGGCAGGTTTAATTACCGTGCTATTGGTCCTGCTCTACGGCTTAACGCGCATCTTGTTTTCCATGAGCCGTGACGGTTTGATTTCGCCGGTGTTTTCACAAGTGAACCCGGATCGCCAAACTCCAACTAAAATTATACTGATGTGTGGCGCCATCGTGTCCATTGTGGCCGGCTTTATTCCTTTAGGGGAATTGGCGGAAACCGTTAATATTGGCACCTTGGCTAGCTTTGTCATGGTGTGCGTGGGCGTCATCGTTTTGCGTAAACGCCAACCGCTGCTAAAACGCCCATTTAAAAACCCATGGAATCCATTGATACCGACCTTGGGCATCTTGTCTTGTGGCGCGCTCATGACCTTCCTGCCGGCCGTGACCTGGATGCGCTTTGGTATTTGGATCTTGATTGGCGTGGTGGTGTATTTTGTTTATTCCATGCACCACAGCAAATTAAACAAATAACCCACATCAGCCTGACTGGCAGTGGGTATAAAAAAAGCCAGCGTTAAGCTGGCTTTTTTATTGCATCAAACTTAAATTACAGTGACAAAATCCACTCTACGATAGTTTTGATGTCGGCTTCTTTAACTTGAGCGCCCATTGGAGGCATAGGCATAGGACCCCAAACACCGCTACCACCGGCTTTAACTTTAGCGATCAATTTAGCTTCAGCTGATTTATCGCCTTTGTATTTGGCTGCGACTTCTTTGTAAGCTGGGCCTAATACTTTTTTATCTACACTGTGGCAAGCTAAGCAGCCGCTTTTTTGTGCTAACGCAGAAGCGTCAGCGGCATTTGCTTGCGCAGCAACTAACATAGAGCTGGCGGCTACGATTGCTAATAATAATGCTTTCATGCTATCTCCTT
>JAIQBT010000015.1 GCA_020035195.1 Methylotenera sp. | reverse complement strand
CCCTGCGCTGCTTTGTAACCCACGTCGAAACCTGGTCAGCCCCAAATCAGTTTTATTGCCATCAATCCAACCATGGCTTTGGTTAGCTTGATGTTTCTATTATACGCGCTAATACCAGTCTTAAGTAGACGGGGATTGCCGGCTTGCTTAGCTAAAAAACCTTAGCGGCTTATTACTTAGGCCTATTTATTGTGCGCCCGCATGATGCGGCCTTTTTCGCGCTCCCAATCGCGCTCTTTTTCCGTGTCGCGTTTGTCGTGCTGTTTTTTACCCTTGGCCAAGCCAATCTGCACCTTCACCCTACCCTTGGAGAAATGTAAATCCAGCGGCACGATGGTATAGCCAGAGCGCTCAACCTTGGCAATGAGCTTCAAGATCTCTTCGTTATGCAATAGTAGTTTACGGGTGCGTATGGCGTCCGGACGGATGTGCGTAGAAGCCGCGCCCCATGGAGGCACGTGGCAACCTATTAGGTAAATTTCACCACGCTGAATAATGACGTAGGCTTCTTTGATGTTGACGCGGTTGTCCCGTATGGCTTTCACTTCCCAGCCTTCTAGAACCACGCCGGCTTCATATTTGTCTTCAATGAAGTAATCAAAAAACGCTTTTTTATTTTGTGCGATGCTCATAAAACGAATTATTTCTTGGTGTATGCCTTAAAATATCATTTTACCTCAGTTCTGCGCTTGTTCTCTTTTAACCAAGCTGCAGAGCAGCCTTTATTTTGAAGACCAAGCATGGCGCAAGTACACAAATCCGTTCTGATTAACCATTCAGCCAGTCGCATGTTCGAGCTGGTGGATGACGTCAGCCGCTACCCCGAATTTCTTCCGTGGTGCGGCGGTGTCGATGTCATTAAAAAAGACCTACACAGCACGATCGCCACACTGCATATCGCCTACCATGGCTTGAAACAGCAATTCACCACCGAAAACAGCAAAACTTACCCGAACGCCATGGACATTCAATTGAAAGACGGGCCATTTAAGCACTTAGACGGGTCATGGCGTTTTATCGCACTCAATGAAAATGCCTGTAAAATTGAATTTGTGCTTAATTATGAATTTGCCAACGCGTTTTTAGAGAAAATAATCGCCCCGGTTTTTAGCCACATCGCCAACACCTTTGTCGATGGCTTTGTGAGCAGAGCCGATGATGTGTATAAAAACCAATAATAGGATTGACCATGAACAGCAACGAGATACTGGTTGAAGTCGCTTATGCCTTAGCCCACGAGCAATTGATCGTGCCGGTCAAGGCCACGCCAGGCATTACTGCCGAGCAAGCCATCGCCCTATCTGGCATCGTCAAGAAATACCCGGAAATCGATTTAAACCAAAACAAAATCGGCATTTTTGGCAAGCTCTCTAGATTGGATCAGCCCTTACGCCACTTAGACCGCGTGGAAATTTACCGCCCGCTGATTGCCGATCCAAAAGAAGTGCGTAAGCAACGCGTGGCCGATGGCAAGGTCATGAAAAAAGGCGGTGGCGACACCGCGATTGAAGAATAAAGCAACAAGCTTACGCTTGCTTATTCACAATACTGCTTAACATCGGCTTGGGCTTCGATCTTAGCCTGAGCAATCTCTGAGCTGGACAAAATAGCCCGTTCACCCTTATCGTCCACCCTAGCTATTCGGCCATCCATTTGGTAAGTGATCAAATTGGCTTGCGCCGCTTTGCAATTTTTTTGCTTCAGGCTTAACGCTTCTGCGGACAATGTGTCCGACTTTTCACTCGGTTTCGCCGCGGTTTGTTTGCCAAGCTGGGTTTTGCTGCGTTTAAGCTCAGTCGACACATCGCCGGCTACCGGCGCTAAAGGATGTGAGCCTTTTAATTCCTCCACAGGCCTACCTTGCAACGACTCCAATTTAACATTGGACGGCGGTGGCACATCGCTTTAGCGCATGATGCCATTGCTTTCTCGCCACTTGTACACTTCTGCTGTTGCCAAATTTGGCAACAGCAGCAAGCTCAACAACACTGTGCGTAACACCATCTCACTATCCTTAAGCGCCTTCGCGCAATTCGCTAAAAAATAATAGTAGGGCCGCTTGATAAGGGTAGGCAAGCAATTTTAAAACTTTATGCGGCTAGCACTCGCGCGAGCGTCTTGAAATCTGTATAATTTCGTTTTGGCTACAAGGATTTACGCATGCGTTTATTGCAACAAGCTCTCACATTTGATGATGTTTTATTAGTGCCGGCCTACTCCAATGTGCTGCCACGCGAGGTTTCACTCGCCACACAACTCACCCGCAAAATACAACTGAATATACCACTGCTGTCTGCTGCCATGGACACCGTGACGGAAGCGCCTTTGGCCATTGCTTTGGCCCAAGAAGGCGGACTAGGCTTCATCCACAAAAACATGACGGCCATGAAGCAAGCAGCGCACGTGGCCAGGGTGAAGCGTTTCGAATCTGGCGTTGTAAATGACCCCATCACCATACAAAGCCATTTAACAGTGCGCGACGTGCTTGAACTCACCCGCATGCACAAAATCTCTGGCATACCGGTGGTTGATAATGGCAAAATTGTTGGCATCGTCACTAACCGTGATTTACGCTTTGAAACCAAACTAGATCAACCCATCAAAAACATCATGACACCGCGTGACCGATTGGTGACCGTGCGTGAAGGTGCCGCTAAAGACGATGTCATACGCTTATTGCATCAACACCGCCTAGAGCGCGTGTTAGTGATAGATGCTAACGACACCCTTAAAGGCTTAATCACCGTTAAAGACATACAAAAATCCACTGACCACCCTTACGCCTGTAAAGATGCGCAAGGTAGATTGCGCGTGGGTGCAGCCGTTGGTGTGGGTGAAGGCACAGAAGAACGCGTGGCCGCCTTATCTGAGGCAGGCGTCGATGTCATCGTAGTGGATACTGCGCACGGCCATTCACAAGGCGTGCTAGACCGCGTCACTTGGGTGAAAAAACATTTCCCGCACATAGAAGTCATAGGCGGCAACATCGCTACCGCTAGCGCCGCATTGGCCTTAGTCGACGCCGGCGCTGACGGCGTAAAAGTGGGCATAGGCCCTGGCTCTATCTGTACCACCCGCATCGTTGCTGGCGTAGGCGTTCCGCAAGTAAGCGCGATTGCAAACGTGGCGAATGCCCTATCCAAAAGCGGCGTACCGTTTATTGCGGATGGTGGCATACGTTTTTCTGGCGACATCTCTAAAGCCATCGCGGCTGGCGCTTACAGCGTTATGCTGGGCGGCATGTTTGCCGGCACCGAAGAAGCCCCTGGTGACATCGAGCTATTCCAAGGCCGCTCTTACAAATCCTATCGTGGCATGGGTTCAATTGGTGCCATGGAAAAAGGCTCAAGCGATCGCTACTTCCAAGACACCAACAGCGGTGCAGACAAATTGGTGCCAGAAGGCATAGAAGGACGCGTACCTTACAAAGGCAGCGTCATTGCCGTGATACACCAACTCATGGGCGGCTTACGCGCCTCCATGGGTTACGTGGGTGCAAGCAATATCAGTGAAATGCGTGAAAAAGCCGAATTCGTGCAAATCACATCTGCTGGCATGCGTGAGTCGCATGTGCATGACGTACAAATCACCAAAGAAGCGCCGAACTATCGCGTTGATTAAACCCTGCACCACAGAGGCACAGATACACAGAGAAAAAATTTTTTAAACACTGCATAGTCCGAGGAGGCAGTTATTCTGCGGATTACATGCAATAGCGTTTTGCTCTTCTCCGTGCCTCTATGGTGAGATTTTTTCTTTAAGCCCTTATGACCAATCACTCAAAAATACTTATTCTCGATTTTGGCTCTCAAGTCACTCAACTGATCGCCAGGCGGGTACGCGAAGCGCACGTTTATTGCGAAATTCACCCATGCGATGTGAGCGATGATTTCGTTCGCCAGTTTGGTGCCGATGGCATCATCTTATCCGGCAGTCATGCCAGTGTTTATGAAGACGAAACCGACACAGCCCCAGCCGCCACCTTTGAATTAGGCGTACCGGTATTGGGCATATGCTACGGCATGCAAACCATGGCGCAGCAACTGGGTGGCAAGGTAGAAGCCGGCCATAAACGAGAATTTGGCTACGCCGAAATTCGTGCCCATGGGCACTCGGCGCTGTTTAAAGACCTACAAGATCGCAGCAATGCGGACGGCCACGGCTTATTGGATGTATGGATGAGCCACGGCGACAAAGTCACTGAATTACCGCCCAACTTTAAAATCATTGCCAGCAACGACAGTACCCCTATAGCCGCCTTTGCCGATGAAGAGCGTCGCTTTTACGGCGTGCAATTTCACCCGGAAGTGACCCACACTAAATTAGGTCAAGCCATGTTAGAGCGCTTCGTCCTTAGTATCTGCCAAGCCAAACCGGATTGGATTATGGGCGACTACATCAGCGAAGCCGTGGCCAAGATTAAAGCGCAAGTGGGCGACGAGGAAGTGATTTTGGGCTTGTCCGGCGGCGTCGATTCCAGCGTAGCTGCAGCCCTGATACACCGCGCCATAGGCGATCAACTCACCTGCGTGTTTGTTGACCACGGTTTATTGCGCCTCAACGAGGGAGACATGGTCATGGATATGTTTGCCGGTCGCTTGCACGTTAAAGTCATACGCGTTGATGCCAGCGCCCAATTCATGGGCCACCTAAACGGCATCAGTGAGCCCGAAGCAAAACGCAAAATCATAGGCCGCGAGTTTGTCGAAGTGTTTCAAACCGAAGCAAAAAAACTGGCCAATGCCAAATGGTTAGCCCAAGGCACCATCTACCCAGACGTCATAGAATCGGGCGGCGCGAAATCGAAAAAAGCTGTCATCATTAAAAGTCATCATAACGTAGGTGGCTTGCCCGAAACCTTGGGCTTAAAATTACTGGAGCCCTTGCGCGACTTATTTAAAGACGAAGTACGCGCATTAGGCCTGGCCCTGGGTTTACCGCATGACATGGTATACCGCCACCCATTCCCAGGTCCAGGCCTAGGTGTGCGCATCTTGGGCGAAGTAAAACAAAATTACGCCGACTTGCTGCGCCGTGCCGATGCCATTTTCATAGAAGAATTACGCAACACCGTAGACGCCAAAACCGGCCAGACATGGTACGCCTTAACCAGCCAAGCCTTTGCGGTATTTCTACCGGTTAAATCGGTAGGCGTGATGGGCGATGGCCGCACCTACGATTACGTCGTGGCTCTTCGCGCTGTGGTTACCAGCGACTTTATGACCGCGCATTGGGCAGAATTGCCTTACGATTTATTAGGCAAGGTATCCAATCGCATCATTAACGAAGTGCCGGGCATTAACCGCGTGGTGTACGACATTTCCGGCAAACCACCTGCCACCATAGAGTGGGAATAATCATGAGCCGTGCCTTTGTTAACGAAGAACGTTTTGAGCAAGCCGGTGGCGAGGAATTAGTTGACCGTCCGATTAGCGAATTTGCTAATTACGTGACGCCAACGGGTGCTTTGGAATTGCAATCCCTAGAAGCCGCCTTGATGGCCGAGCTAGCCCCCTTAAAGAAATCAGCTGAAGACACCTTCAATAAAGACAAAGTGGCTGAACTTGACCGCGATTTACGCTATGTAAGAGCCAGGTTGGACAGTGCAATTTTAGTCGATCCCACCACACAAGATCATGGCAGTGTGCTGTTTGGTGCCGGCGTGACTGTGCAAGACGACGATGGCAAAGCACGTACATTTCATATCGTCGGTGAGGACGAAGCCGATGCCAGCATCAATAAAGTCAGTTACGTGTCCCCTTTGGCGAAATCCTTAATCGGCCAAAAAGTGGGTGACACCGTCACTTGGCAACGCCCAGTCGGTAACATTAATTTAGAAATTTTGGACATACACTACCCAGCATGAACGTTAATCAAGCCATAGTAGAACGCCGCTCGGTTAAGGCCTACGATCCACAACACAAAATGACCAAACAGGAAATAAGCGAGCTGATGGCTTTAGCCATGCTCTCGCCTACCGCCTTTAACATTCAAAACTGGCGCTTCGTGATCGTGACCGACCCCGTATTGCGTCAACAAATACGCGCGGTTAGCTGGAATCAAGCACAGGTAGAAGAAGCCTCTCTGCTGATCGTATTGACGGCGGATTTAAACGCTTGGGCTAAACAACCCGAGCGCTATTGGCAAAACGCACCCAAAGCCGCCTCCGATGTACTGGTGCCCATGATAGGCCAGTATTACCAAAACAACGCACAAGTGCAACGCGACGAAGCCATGCGCTCTTGTGGCATGGCGGCCATGACCATCATGCTAGCCGCCAAAGAAATGGGCTACGACACCTGCCCCATGGACGGTTTTGATTTTGACGCCGTGGGTAAATTGCTTAACTTACCGGCTGACCACACGCCAACCCTATTTGTCGTGGTCGGCAAAGCGCTAAAAGAAGCAGCGCCACGCGGCGGCCAATTAGCCATGGATGAAGTCGTCATTTACAACCAGTTTTAACTATCTGTCGGGCTAAAGCCCGACCTACATAACAAAGCCGCTAATAAACGGCAGGTCGGGTGCAACCCGATCTATAAGTATTCAATAAAGAGAAAGCAACAATGTTAATCAGCAACAACATCACCGTGCAATTTGGCGCCAAGCCGCTGTTTGAAAATGTCTCCGTTAAATTTGGCGACAACAACCGCTACGGGCTAATTGGCGCCAACGGCTGCGGCAAATCCACCTACATGAAAGTATTGGCTGGCGTGCTCACACCCAGCGCCGGTAACGTGGCCATAGACAGCCATGAACGCATGGCCTTTCTGCGCCAAGATCAATTCGCTTACGAAGACCAGCGCGTGCTGGACGTAGTGATGATGGGCCACGAACAAATGTGGAAAGCCAATCAAGAAAAAAATGCCATCTACGCCAATTTAGAAGCCACGGAAGACGATTACATGCGCGCCGCAGAGCTTGAAGGCGTGTATGCTGAATACGACGGCTATACCGCTGAAGCGCGCGCCGGCGAATTGTTGTTAGGCGTGGGCATACCGATTGAGCAACACAATGGGTTGATGAGTGCCGTGGCCCCTGGTTGGAAACTGCGTGTATTATTGGTCCAAGCATTGTTCTCTAACCCAGACATATTGCTACTCGATGAGCCAACCAACAACTTGGACATCAACACCATACGCTGGTTAGAAGACGTGTTGAATAATCGTGACTGCACCATGATCATCATTTCGCATGACCGCCACTTTTTAAACCAAGTGTGCACCCATACCTGCGACATGGACTACGGCAAAATTGCAATGTACCCAGGCAATTACGACGATTACATGGAAGCGAGCACCGCTGCACGCGCCCAGCAAGCCAAAGACAACGACAAGGCCAAACAGCAAGTGGCGGATTTACAGGACTTCGTCCGTCGTTTCTCAGCCAACGCGTCCAAAGCGAAGCAAGCCACCAGCCGAGCTAAGCAAATCGATAAAATTAAAATCGAAGAATTCAAACCCTCTTCACGCCAGTACCCCTTCATACGCTTTGAGTACGACGAACGCGAAAAGCTATACCGCAACGCCGTGGAGCTGAAAAAACTTAGCCACGGCTTTGATAAAACCTTATTCAACGACGTCAGCATGATGTTTGAAGCCGGTGAAAAAGTCGCCATCATTGGTGAAAACGGCATAGGTAAAACCACGTTTTTACGCTGCCTAGCGGGCGATTTACAGCCTAAGCACGGCGAAGTGAAATGGGCAGAAAAAGCCAACATAGGCTATTTTGCACAAGACCACGAATACGAATTTGATCAAGGCGAAGATTTGTTCGAATGGATGTCACGCTTTAGGCAAGTCGGTGACGACGATCAAGTGGTACGCAGCATGCTAGGTCGCTTGCTGTTTGGTGGTGACGACACCAAGAAATCCGTCAAAGTCTTATCCGGTGGTGAAAAAGGCCGCATGCTCTACGGCAAAATGATGTTGGGTCGTACCAACGTCATGTTGATGGATGAGCCGACTAACCACATGGACATGGAATCCATCGAAGCTCTCAATACCGCCTTAGATAAATACAAAGGCACGCTGTTCTTCGTCAGCCATGACCGCGAGTTTGTCAGCTCCATCGCCACCCGCATCATCGAAATTAAGGCCGATGGCATCGTCGACTTTACCGGCAACTACGAAGACTACCTAGCCAGCCAAGGTGTCGAGTAAGCAGCAATAATGGCCTGGCTTGATGTATATCAATACAGGCGCAAGGTGAAAAGATCATATTGTCTGTGACTGCAATAAAGCAGTATTAGCGATAGGACTTTCCTCATGAAATTATTAACCGACTTACTATCCACCGACTACGGTTTACAAAGCGTGGCTGTTATTGCCTTTGTCTTAGTCATGGTGGTGTTCTTCTTCGTGTATTTCAAACGCCACATGGATCAAGATGCCAAGAATGCCGGCCTAAAATAAACCCTTAAACTAAAAACGGCTCCCTAAGGAGCCGTTTTTTAATCAAACTTCTGTATTACTTCGCTGCCTTTTTAGGGTCATCAAAGGTATAGCGCATTCCTACCCATGCCGCCCTAGGCGCTCCGGCGTAACCAAAGGTTTAAATAGCAGATCCACCATAATTTGATGTTGTACCAGAAGAAGAAGTCGAAGAAGTCGAAGAAGTACTAACTAATGGTGTATGGTTGGCATCAAATACATTGGCGCCCAACATACCGCCTGTGTAGTAATGCTTATCAAACACGTTGTTCACCTTAAACATGCCAATTTTATTTTTATATAAAATAATTGAATAAATTCATCAAGTTAAATAAAACTATTCACTGGGGGGGGTAAGTCATGTGGTTTATATAAACCAGAGTTGGTTGTTAAAAACCACCAACTCCTATAAACAGCAGCCAAGAAAAAACCCAGCCACTTGCGTGAGCTGGGTTAGATTTGCTGCTAAGCCTGAGGCTGTTTACTTAGGCTTTATTAGTGCCTGCGCGTTTACGCTCATTTTCCGTTAAGTGGCGTTTACGAATACGAATGGTTTTTGGGGTAATCTCTACTAACTCATCGTCGTCAATAAACTCCACGGCCGATTCCAATGACAAGGCGATAGGCGTAATTAAACGCACCGCTTCGTCGGTACCGGATGAACGCACGTTGGTCAGTTGTTTACCTTTAATCGGGTTAACCACCAAGTCGTTATCACGGCTGTGCACGCCAATGATCATGCCTTCGTACAATTTGTCGCCCGGTACGGAGAACATTTTTCCGCGGTCTTGCAATTTCCACAAGGCGTAAGCCACGGCCTCGCCTTTTTCGGCAGAAATTAATACGCCATTGCGGCGACCTGGCATGTCGGCTTTAACCGGTGCGTATTCATCGAACACGTGGCCCATTAAGCCAGTACCGCGTGTCATGGTTAAGAACTCGCCTTGGAAACCAATCAAACCGCGCGCTGGAATTTTGTATTCCAAGCGTGTACGGCCGTTACCATCGGATTCCATGTTAAGCATTTCACCACGGCGGCGACCTAATTCTTCCATGGCTGCGCCTTGATGCTCGTCTTCTAAATCGACGGTTAAGATTTCATACGGCTCGCATTTTTCACCGTTGATTTCGCGGAACACTACTTTTGGTTTACCCACGGCCATTTCAAAGCCTTCACGGCGCATAGTTTCTAACAAGATGGTTAAGTGCAACTCGCCACGGCCAGACACGCGGAACACATCGGCGTCTTCGGTCTCTTCAACGCGCAAGGCCACGTTAACCAACAGTTCTTTGGTTAAGCGGTCACGAATTTGACGGGACGTCACAAATTTACCTTCGGTACCGGCTAATGGTGAGGTGTTTACCATAAAGTCCATGCTCAAGGTAGGCTCGTCTACACCTAAATGCGGCAAGCCCACTGGGTTTTCACGGTCACAAATAGTGAAGCCTATGCCGATGTCATCTAAGCCAGAAATAATAACGATGTCGCCCGCTTCAGCCTCTTCAACCGGCACGCGCTCTAAGCCACGGAAACCTAACACTTGGTTAATTTTACCCATGGCTACTTGTTTATCTTCATTCATGATAGTCACAGATTGACCGGTTTTAATTTTACCGTTGCTGACGCGACCCACGCCTAATCTACCCGTGTATGTCGAGTAATCTAACGCAGAAATTTGCATTTGTAGCGGCGCTTTGCTGTCACCGGCTGGTGGTGAAACATGGCTAAGTATCGTATCAAACAAGGCGCGCATGTTATCGGTAGGTGCTTTCATGTCCAGCATGGCGTAACCATTGATGGCTGACGCATAAACAATAGGGAAATCCAGCTGATCGTCGGTGGCACCTAAGTTGGCAAACAAATCAAAAGTTTGATTAATCACCCAATCCGTACGCGAACCAGGACGATCTACTTTGTTAATCACCACGATAGGTTTTAAACCCAAAGCCAAGGCTTTCTTGGTCACAAAGCGGGTTTGTGGCATAGGGCCTTCTACGGCGTCCACCAATAAAACCACCCCATCTACCATACCCAATACGCGCTCAACCTCCCCACCAAAGTCGGCATGGCCCGGTGTATCAACAATGTTAATGTGCGTACCTTCATAAGTTAGTGCGGTATTTTTAGCTAAAATCGTAATGCCGCGTTCTTTTTCTAAGTCGTTCGAGTCCATCACACGTTCAACCACGGCGTGGTGGGATGCGAATGTCCCTGCTTGCTGAAGCAGCTTGTCCACCATGGTGGTTTTACCGTGGTCAACGTGGGCGATGATTGCGACGTTTCTAAGATTTCTGCTGCTTGGGGTGCTTGACATAGTTTGGAGCCAGTATTGAAAGGCGGCGATTCTAACATACTTAGCGCCTAATTAATTTTCCCGTATCAATTATTAATTTGACAATCCCAATTAATTGTTTATACTGCGCGCTTCATTCGCATTACGGCTAGTTTTGTAATGCTTGAATCATCGCCCTGACCCTTCTGTTGCTCGTGAACGTTTGAAGCAACTATCAAGAAATCAGCTTTATTGATTTTTACTGGTTAGCGGCTGTGCCCGTGCGCTGGTAAAGATTATATTAGCTTGTTGTCATCAAAATTTAATGCCGATACATCGACATAAGTATTGATCAAACTAACACCCAATATGCTCTGCGTTTATATTGCCTTTGAGGCATAAGCAAATTTAGCTTGTGTGCAAAGGATATGCCCGTTTTTACTTAGCGCCCTTTTGTTTTATTTACTATTGGTTATCACTTATGAGTGATAACTTAAGAAAGGGTCTACTTTGTCTTTTGCATCATTAAATCTTGATAACGCCTTACTTCGTGCTATTGAAGAATCTGGCTACACCACCCCAACCGCTATTCAAGCACAGGCCATCCCTGTTGTGACCGCAGGTCATGACTTAATGGCGTCTGCGCAAACCGGCACCGGCAAAACCGCCGCATTCATGTTGCCTGCCTTAAATTTACTGGCCACCCCACACGAATTAAAAAGCCGTGGTCCACGCATCTTGGTCTTGGTACCAACCCGTGAATTGGCTACCCAAGTGAATGAAGCCGCACGCAAGTACGGCAAATTCATTCGCGCTCGTACCGTGAGCATCGTGGGCGGCATGCCGTACCCACTACAAAACAAATTATTGTCCCAGCCATTGGATATCTTGGTTGCTACCCCCGGTCGTTTGTTAGATCACATGGAGCGTGGCCGTATCGATTTATCACGCTTACAAATGTTGGTACTAGACGAAGCTGACCGCATGTTAGACATGGGCTTCTTACCAGATGTAGAGCGCATTTGCGAACAACTGTCGGCTGAGCGTCAAACGCTGTTGTTCTCTGCCACCTTAGACGGTGACATTGCACGCGTTGCGAAACAAATTCTTAAAAACCCAAAAACCATACAAGTGGCTACGCAAAAAGAAAAACACGCCAACATTGAGCAACGCTTGCACTACGTGGACGACATGACGCATAAAAACAAATTGCTAGAGCATTTGTTGATTGCGCCTGAAGTTAACCAAGTGATTATTTTCACATCCACCAAACGCCATTGCGATGTATTGGCTGAAGACTTATACGCGGCTGGCCATAAAACAGCGGCCTTGCATGGCGACATGACCCAAGGCGCGCGTAACCGCACCTTGACTAAATTGCGCCAAGGCGACGTTAAAGTATTGGTGGCTACCGATGTAGCCGCCCGCGGTATCGACGTAGCTGGCATTACCCATGTAATCAATTACGACCTACCAAAATTTGCTGAAGATTACGTGCACCGCATTGGCCGTACTGGCCGCGCTGGCAACACCGGCATTGCCATCTCTTTTGCGTCCAATATAGACCGTCACATCTTGCGCAAAATTGAACAATTCACCGGCAACCGCTTAGAGCCGTCTACCATAGAAGGCTTTGAACCTAAACGCGCCATGAAAATGGACGGTCCAGGCAACGGCCGTGGTGATCGCGGTGATATCCGCCGTGATGCACACAAACCAGGCGGTCGCGGTGGCTTTAAGCCGCGTGATGACCGTGGCAGCTTTAATGACCGTGGTCCACGCACAGAGCGCACAGGCGGCTTCCAAGCGCGCGATGGCGCTGGCCGTGATGAAAATCGTGGCAACCGTGACTCAGTGGCACGTCCAGCAAACGGTAATGCTTATGCTGGCCGCACTGAAAGACCGACTGGCGATCGCCCACGCCAATTTTCTGACCGACCTAACACGGCGCGCCCACAAGGCGACCGTCCAGCGGCAGGTGCGCCTAACCGTAGCTTTGGCGACAGCGTCGCTTTTGGCAAAAAGCCTTACTCACGTGACAATGCTAGCGCACCTCGTGGTGACAGCAACCGCGGCGATCGCGATAGCCGTGGCAACCGTCAAGATGCCAACCGTGGTGACAACCGCGTATTGGGCGCCCGTTACGAAGGCCGTAATGATGGCGCGCGTGCTGAACGTTCAGCCGCCGCCCGTCCAGACAGCCGTCCTGCCCGTGCCAACACAGAATCACGTAGCTTCGGCAATGCCAATGCAGGCAGCAATGCACCGCGTCGCCCACGTAGCTTCGCATAATTAAGGATAGAATCTAGCGGCTAGGAATGAAATCGGTGGTGTTTGGCCTATTTCAAATCCTAGCCCCTAACTAGAGATAAACAATGACAGAAACTGTACAGTTTGACAGCTTAGGCCTGGCGCCCGAGTTACTCAAAGCATTGACCGATTCCGGTTACACCACCCCCACCCCGATTCAGGCGCAAGCTATTCCTCTGGCTTTAGCTGGCGGCGACTTAATGGCAGGCGCACAAACAGGCACCGGTAAAACGGCGGCGTTTTCCCTACCCTTATTACAGAAATTATTGCCGTTTGCTAATAACGGCGCATCGCCGGCAAAACACCCGATACGCGCACTGGTTTTAACGCCCACACGCGAATTGGCGATCCAGGTAGAGGAAAGTGTTAAAGCCTACGCTAAACACACGCCCTTACGCTCATTGGTGGTCTTTGGTGGCGTAGACATTAGAACGCAAACCCCGCATTTGAAAACTGGCGTTGAAGTGTTAGTCGCGACCCCAGGTCGTCTGCTGGACCATATCGAACAAAAAACCTTGCAACTCAATCAAGTGCAAGTGTTAGTGCTGGATGAAGCGGACCGCATGCTAGACATGGGCTTTATGCCAGATCTAAAAAGAATATTGGCTTTGCTGCCTAAACAGCGACAAACCTTAATGTTTTCAGCCACGTTTTCGAATGAGATTAAAAAACTGGCGGACGACTTTTTAAACAATCCACAACTCATCGAAGTGGCACGCAGCAATGCCACTAACGATAACGTGACGCAAAAAGTTTACCCGGTCGCACAAAGCGATAAGGAAGCCTTGTTGATTCAGCTGTTGAAAAACAGCGATTCCAAGCAAGTGTTGATTTTCACTAAAACCAAAATCACTGCCAGTCGCTTAAGTCGCAGTTTAGCCAAGGTAGGCATCGCCGCCGATGCCATCCATGGTGACAAGTCCCAACAAGAACGTATCAAAGCCTTGGATGCCTTTAAATCCGGCACAGCCACAGTATTGGTGGCCACCGATGTGGCCGCGCGCGGTTTAGACATAGACCAATTGCCCATGGTGATTAACTATGAAATCCCAAGTGCCCCGGAAGATTACGTGCACCGCATAGGCCGAACTGGCCGAGCAGGTGCATTGGGCGTGGCCATTTCCTTTGTCAGCCCTGAAGAAGAGAAATACTTGGTAGAAATTGAAAAACTGATTAAGCGCGAGATTCCTAAAGAAAGCATAGAAATTGATAGAGCTGGCGCACGCAGCCGCAGCGCACACAAGCCTGCAGCAAGCCATGCCAGCACAAACCATGCGTCTGCAGGTCAAGATGCCTCTGCCAGCAGAAGGCCGGCACCTAAAAAGAAAAACACCGACCCCTGGTTTGATAAGCCTTATGAAGCGGCAGTAGCTCAGAAACAAGCGGCCGTTAAAGCACCGTCCAATAGCAAAAAAGCCCCTGTGGCGGCCTTGCTTGGCGGTATCGCGTTTAATAAATAAGCGTAAGCCACGCGGTATAACAAAAAACCTCGCCTAGGCGAGGTTTTTTGTTTACGGCATACTAAGAATACTCTTAGCTAATTCAACAGAATTTCTTCTGTGAATTATAGGCTAAACACGTTTAATGCACCGCCGCCAGGAGCCGCGTTGTATTTAACCAATTCAGCATAACCACCAGCAGCGCCTAAAGCGTCTGTTGGGTTAGTCATACCAAGGTTCATCGCTACGCCAGCCCAGCCACCAATGCCTGAGAATACACCAACGTATTGTTTACCTTTGTTACCGTATGTGAATGCATTACCAATCACGCCAGAACCCACTTGGAATTTCCAAAGT
>JAIQBT010000073.1 GCA_020035195.1 Methylotenera sp. | reverse complement strand
CGCTTAGCCCGTGCAGTTTTTAGGTGTAAAAACGCGGCGTAAAACAAGCTTGCTAAGCAGTAAAGGCGCGAATTATACCTTATTTTCTTTTAAATTTTCACTAAAGCACAGCAATTTGCTGGCTAGGTCAGGCTGCTGAGCTAGCCTATCTGATTCCTGTGCAGCGTAGGTTTTGAGCTCCGCCATGTGCAACAATGCATTAAAAATAGCCAGTCCGTCGTGCCCTGGGGCATCCGACCAAGTGTTATGCGCACCAAGCAGTAAGTCGATCACATCGGTGTTGGCATGCTGGGTATAGCGTTGCAAAAATGCCTGCATTTTTTTTAGATGCGTACCCTCATTTTGCAGGTAAGGTTGCCAAATAAATGGCTGGCCTGCCCATATGGCGCGCACCCAACTGTCTTCGCCGCGCACAAAATTGAGGTCGCAAGACCAAAGCAAGCGGTCGTAATCGGTTTGGCTAAGGAAAGGCAGTAATTGCACGCTGAGCTTAGCCTTTCTGAGGCGCTGGCCGTCTTGTTTTTCAAAATCGGGGAAGAGGCTGTCGGCACTGTTTAGCAAGCTGGCTGGGAAAAACAGGGTGACCGCCTGGTCTAAGCGTTGCAAGCTTTCCAATAGGTTCTTGATGTTGGCCTGCGGGTAGCAAAATAAGGAGATGCGCAGGCAGGTTGGATCGTTTGCTATGGTCTGCTCACAACCCAGCGTTTGCCAAAATCGTGCTTGTTCACTGGTATTGTTGATCAATGCGTTGCTCTGTGCCAATAAGGATGCTTCGCGTATTAAGCCGCCGGTATTTAATTCAAAGCCAGGAAAGAAAAAATGCCTAGTGATGGGCAGTTGCGCTTGCGGGGAGGGTTTGCCATGGAAGGACGCCACCCAATCTTCGGCGGACAAGTATTCAAGGTTAATCCAATGCGCTTGCTGCGCCACCATTTTTTCTAAGTATGCTTGGGGCAAGCCGCAAGACAAGGTTTCTAACACGGTGGCAGAAGGTAGGGTGGTGTCGTTCGGCCAGGCACACACCGTCACGCCGGCTAGGCTTTGTTGCTCAATAGTGGGGTCTAGTTGCGGGATGATGTTTTTGGCAGCCAGCCAGTCGTCTACGAACAGTCGCACGCTTAGCCCTTGTTCGCTCGCCAGTTGCCGGCATAAGCGCCAGCAAATACCAATGTCGCCGTGGTTGTCGACAATTTTGCAAAATACATCCCAACTGAATAAGGCGGGCTTGGTCATGGCGCAGTGGGGCGATTCTCGACTTGCTCAGGGGCTTGGTAGCTGACCTCTGTGATTTCGTATTGCTCTACCCCGACCGGGGTGGGCACGTTGATGGTGTCCCCGACTTGTTTGCCTAATAGGGCTTTAGCCAGTGGCGACACCCAGCTGATGTAGCCTGTGGACGGATCCAGCTCGTCCTTGCCTACAATGCGGTAACTGTGCTCGGTGTCGGTTTTTAAAGCATACAAGCTCACCCAAGCGCCAAAGTAGACTTTTTCCAAGCCTTGTTGCGTGGCCGGGTCGACGATGACGGCGGCATCCATGCGTTGCATTAAAAAGCGTAGGCGGCTATCGATTTGCCGTAAGCGCCGTTTGCCATAGATGTAATCGCCATTTTCGCTACGGTCACCGTTGCCGGCCGCCCATGACACGACTTTCACCAAAGCCGGTCGCTCCACTTTAAGCAGTGCTTGGAATTCAGCTTCTAGCGCGGCATGGCCTTGTGGCGTGATGTAGTTTTTTTCATCGACTACTTTTTCCGGCGCGGCTGCCATGCTTATTTTTCCAATACCTTTAGGTCGTTTACAAAATAAGCCGTTTCGCCGAAGCAAGAAGAGGGGATGCCTTTGTGCTCGTCATAAACCAACTTCACCCTCAAGCCCATGGAGTCATTCACTTTTTTAGCCACGGCTGGGTCATGCACGGTAAATGCAAATTTTTCAGCCTGGGTGCCTGGCATGGTTACCAAAACGATTTCACCTTCCCAGGTTTTGCATACATAGCCTTTGAGTGAGAACTTTTGCACAAAGCCGGCCCGTTCACCCGTGGAGTACACCCAGCTTAAGCTGGCCCAGGTATACAGGGCAAATAACAGTGTGGGTAGTACGACTAGCCAGAGGCTGAGTTTAAAGGCATTTTTGCTAATAAGGGTCATAAGGGAGTCTCAATGTGGGCGAGTAGGTTAACATGAGTGATGGCGGTGGCGCATGGCTATTGTTGCTTGTTAGACGAACCAATTTCGGCGTCTTTAGTCTTTAGTTGGTCAATAGTTTTAATTTTAACACTTAGCCTGCTGGTTTATTCAGGCAAAACTTTACTAAGGTTACCTTATGAAAAAACTGTTTTTATCCATGCTATTACTCGGAGCGACAACCATGGCCCATGCCGCTTGTGACGAGTTGTACAATCACCAATTCAGCACCTTGCAAGGAGAGAAAATTAACCTTTGTGACCATCAGGATAAAGTTGTTCTAGTGGTCAACACGGCCAGTAAATGCGGTTTTACCCCGCAGTTTGATGCGCTGGAGGGGATGTATAGCAAATACAAGGACAAAGGCTTGTTGGTTCTGGGTTTCCCCTCTAATGACTTTAGGCAAGAACCGGGCAATGACAAGCAAATTGGCGATTTTTGTAAACTGACCTACGCCGTCAAATTTCCCATGATGAGCAAGAGTTCGGTGACCGGTGCCAATGCCAATCCATTGTACAAACAACTGTTGGCAAAAACCGGTGAAGCGCCGCAATGGAATTTTTACAAATACCTAATTTTGCCAGGCGGCAAGCAAGTTTATGCTTACGGCAGCATGACGCAACCGGATTCATCGGACATTTTGAGTAAAATAAAAGCCAACTTGAAGTAGGCTTGGGTTTTGCAAAAATAAAGGCGCTAACAGCGCCTTTATTTATTGGGTGACGACTTAAGCTTGCGTTAGGTTGTGGGTTTTTTCCATGATGATGGCAGACAACTCTTCAACCGAACGGCTGGTGGAGTCTGCCCAAGTGATGCCGGCCTTGCGCATCAGATTTTCAGCCGTGGCAATTTCTTGGCGGCAGTTTTCCAGGGACGCATAAAAGCTGCCGAAGCGGCGTTCGCTACGCACCGCATGCAAGCGCTCTGCTTTGATGGTTAAGCCGAATATTTTATCCAAATGTTTGTGCAGAATTTCCGGCAAGGTGCCGCGTTCAAAGTCTTCTGGGATGAGGGGGTAATTGGCCGCCTTGATGCCAAATTGCATGGCCAAGTAAACGCTGGTAGGGGTTTTGCCGCAACGCGATACGCCGACCAATATGACTTGTGCTTCTTCTAGGCCAGAATTGGTCATGCCGTCATCGTGATTAAGCGTGAAGTTTACTGCTTCCATGCGGTCGTTGTATTTAGTGCCCATGACACTGTGGGCAATGCCGGCGCCTGTTAGCGGTTGTTGTGCTAGCTCTACTCCCAAGGGGTCAATAAAGGTACTGAACAAGTCGATAAAGTAGGCGTTGGATTTTTTCAAGGCATTGCGCAGCTCTATGCTACCAATCGACATGATGACCACCGGTCGGCCGCCATTGACTTCTGCGGCTTGCAGTATGGCCTCTTGCGCTAGCAGAATTTTATCCAGGGTGTCGGTAAATGGCATGCGCACTTGGCTAAAGCTGGTGCTAGGAAAATGCTCCAGTAATTTACCCAAGGCGCCGGCAGTGATGCCGGTACCGTCTGAGATAAAAAATACGGTCCGGTTTATCATGGCTTGGTTTGTTTGGATTGCTTAATCAGCTTGGTTTGCAAACTTATTTTTTGGTAAGGCGTTGCCAGGTGCTGACTACGGTGTCGGGGTTCAGTGACATGGATTGTATGCCTTCAGCCAGTAACCATTCCGCAAAGTCGGGATGGTCTGATGGGCCTTGACCACATATGCCCACGTATTTACCCAAACGGTTACAGGTTTGAATGGCCATTTTAATCAAGGCTTTTACCGCGTCATTCCGCTCATCAAAGCCGTCGGCTAAGATGCCTGAATCTCGGTCCATGCCCAAGGTCAGTTGCGTTAAATCGTTAGAGCCGATGGAGAAGCCATCAAAATGCGCTAAGAATTGCTCAGCCAACAATGCATTGGATGGAATCTCACACATCATGATGATGCGCAAACCGTTTTCACCGCGTTTAAGGCCGTTGGCAGCCATGATGTCTATCACTGCTTTGGCTTCATCTAGCGTGCGGACAAACGGTATCATCAGTTCCACGTTGGTTAAACCCATTTCATCGCGTACTTTTTTCATGGCCGTGCATTCCATGGCAAAGCATTCTTTGAAATCTTCTGCCATGTAGCGAGCCGCACCACGGAAACCTATCATTGGGTTTTCTTCGTCCGGCTCGTAGATGTCGCCACCAACCAATTTTTTGTACTCATTGGATTTAAAATCCGAGGTCCGTACGATGACTGGTTTAGGGTAGAAAGCGGCGGCAATCGTCGCCACACCCTCGGCCACTTTGTCTATGTAAAACTGTTTAGGATTGGCGTAGCCGCGTGTACGGTTCTTAATGGTGGCCTTCACTGCAGTTGGCATGGCCTCCATGTTGAGTATGGCTTTAGGGTGTATGCCCACCATGTTGTTAATCACGAATTCTAAACGGGCAAGGCCCACGCCATCGTTAGGCGTTTTAGCAAAACCAAACGCCATGTCCGGGTTGCCAACGTTCATCATGATTTTGCACGGCGCTTTGCTTAAGGCAGCGGTGGCTTGGGTGCTGACTTCGAAATCCAATGCGCCATGGTAGACAAAACCGGACTCGCCTTCGGCACAGGATACCGTGACCACTTCACCTTCACGAAGAATGTCGGTTGCATTGACTGAGCCCACGATGGCTGGAATGCCCAATTCACGGGCAATAATGGCCGCGTGGCAGGTGCGACCGCCACGGTTGGTCACCAGTGCGCTGGCACGTTTCATGACCGGTTCCCAGTTGGGGTCTGTCATGTCTGCTACCAAGACGTCGCCGGGTTGGACTAAGTGCATGTCGGCTGGATCGAGCACGATGCGCACCGGGCCTACGCCTACTTTTTGCGTCACGGCACGGCCTACGACTAAGGGGGTTGCTTGGTGTTTGTTTAGCTTGAAGGTTTCGGTCACATTGTTCAATAACTCTTGCGACTTCACAGTTTCAGGACGTGCTTGTAAGATGTACAGTTTATTGTCTATGCCATTTTTGCCCCATTCTATGTCCATAGGGCAGCCGTAATGCGCTTCTATGGTCATGGCGTAACGGGCCAGTTCCAGCACGTCTTCGTTGCTTAATGAGTAACGGTCGCTGTCGGCCGCATCCACATCCACCGTGTTGGTGCTTTTACCTGCTTGAGTGGCGTCAGAAAACACCATTTTGATTAATTTTGAACCCATGGTGCGGCGCACGATGGAGGCTTTGCCTTGCGCCAGGGTAGGCTTGTGTACGTAAAATTCGTCCGGGTTAACGGCGCCTTGCACCACGGTTTCCCCTAGGCCGTAAGACGAAGTAATGAATACCACATCTTTAAAGCCGGATTCAGTGTCTATGGTAAACATCACGCCGGCACAGCCTATGTCGCTACGCACCATTTGTTGAACGCCGGCAGATAAAGCCACATCGGCGTGCACAAAGCCTTTGTGTACGCGGTAAGAAATGGCTCTGTCATTGTATAAAGAAGCAAACACTTCTTTAATGGCGTGCAGAATGTTGTCTAGGCCGTGTATGTTTAAAAAAGATTCTTGTTGGCCAGCAAACGAGGCGTCAGGAAGATCTTCGGCCGTAGCAGAAGAACGAACCGCGAAGGTTGCGCCTTTGCCGGATTTGGCAATCAAGGTCTCGTAGTGTTCGGCGATGGCTTTATCTAAAGTGGCTGAAAACGGCGCAGCCATGATCCATTCGCGCACTTGCTTGCCACAGATGGCCAAGGCTTGTGTGTCGTCCACGTTGAGTTTTTCTAAGGCGGCGTTGATCTTAACGTCCAGCCCATTCATCTGTAAAAATTCGCGGAAAGCGTCAGCTGTGGTTGCGAAGCCGGTCGGAACACGCACGCCTTTCGCAGATAGCTGAGAAATCATCTCACCTAAAGAGGCATTTTTGCCGCCTACAGAAGGTACATCGACGTTTCTTAATTTTTCAAATGGAATTACGTGGGCAGACATGTGAGTTCCTTAAGTGTTCTATCTGGGAGTAAATTATGATTAATTAACATTTTGCCTAAATTAACAGGTGCTGTCACCTGAAATAGCATGCTAGGGTTGAAAATTAAGCTGGCAAAAGTATAAACCTATCAAAAATTAATCCGCTCGGCTAGAATGCATTCGGCAGGGTTCCGTAACGGCCATGCCACAAGCGCTCCCCAGATAAAAATACTGATAGAAAATAGCGATAATACTTATGCAATCAGCACAGGCCAAGCAAGTTAAAGTCACTAGCCGTGGGCGTTTGCACATGGGTTTCTTTGATTTGCATGGCGGCTTGGGCCGTAAGTACGGCGGCATAGGCTTAAGTCTGTCGGCGCCAGCACAAACCCTGACTGTGAGCTTGGACGACAGTTGGCATGCTGACCATGAATCCAACGCGCGTGCCTTAGTCATTGCTCAGCAATTGATGGCAAAATTAAACATAGAGGGTGCCCTTAAGCTAGCTGTTGATCACGGTTTGCCTGAGCATGCCGGCTTGGGCTCAGGCACGCAGTTGGCTTTGTCTGTGGGTGCGGCTATTAGCCATTTATTCGAGTTGAATTTAAGCACCCAGGAAATAGCCGTGCTTAGTGGCAGGGGGGCGCGTTCAGGCATAGGCATAGCGGCTTTTGACCACGGCGGCTTGCTCATAGACGGCGGTAGGCGGCTTAAGTCTGCCAGCAGCACTAAGGTTGATTCGCCGCCGCCCTTATTGGCAAGGTATGATTTTCCTGAGGCGTGGCGAATTTTATTGGTGTTGGACAACAGGCAAGCCGGCGTTCATGGCGAGCATGAGCTTGCTGCCTTTGATCAATTGCCGCCATTTCCAGAAAGCTTGGCGGCGCATTTGTGCAGGCAGGTGTTGATGCAAGCCATGCCAGCCCTGCTGGAGCAGGATCTAACTGCTTTTGGCCAGGCGATACAAGTGTTGCAGTCTAGCGTAGGCGACTATTTTGCGCCTGCGCAAGGTGGCCGTTATGCAAATGCAGAGGTGGCTGCTGTGTTGCAATATTTGGCAGCCCAAGGCGTAGCGTGTTTTGGTCAAAGCTCATGGGGTCCAACCGGCTTTGCTGTGTTTGCCGATGCGGCCTCTGCCGAAGCGTATCTGGCTCAGTTGAAAACAAAATTTTCCAAAAGTGGGCTTAGCTGGCTTATCTGCAGCGGCTATAATCGAGGTGCTCAATTGTCGCTGGCGGGCAATGTGGGTGGAATTTAAGTAGCTTAACCCAGAGAGAAATAGCAAGGTATGCACACCATGAAGCCCAGTATTTTACATTTAATGACAGCCGCTAAAAACGCCAGTCCGTTTGACGTGAACATGGCGTTTGATGCCGGCTTTGACAAAGTCATGCCCTACACCAATCTCGCACTGGCCGATGTGGCTGGCTTGGCGCAAGATGCCATCTTTTCGCGCAGCCCATCCGGCGTGAAACGGGAGGCCTTATTTATTGGCGGGCGCGATATTGACCTGGCCATAGCCATGATGGATGCGGCCAAAAATACCATGTTTGAGCCTTTTGCTTGTTCTATTTTTGCAGACCCATCTGGCGCTTTTACCACTGCGGCTGCCATCGTTGCTAAGATGGAATTCCATTTAGAAAAGCAGTTTAAACAAGGGTTGGCCGGTAAAACCTTGTGCATATTAGGCGGCAATGGGCCGGTTGGTGGTTGTGCCGCTATTATTGCTGCGCAACAAGGCATGCAGGTGCAATTGCTGACGCACAAAGCGGTGGCCGAGTTGAGTGAAAAAGTAGGGCGTTGGAATAGCCAATACCAAGTTGCCATGCAAGTGGTGGACGGCACTACCGAACAAGCCAGACAGCAAGTGTTGGAACAGGCTGAACTAATGGTGTGCGCGGCATCGGCAGGTGTTAGGCTGATTAGCCAAGCACAATTACAATCGGCTAAAAACTTAAAAGGCTTGGCGGACGTTAATGCCGTGCCTCCCACGGCTGTTGAAGGGCTTGGCTCAGATCAAGATGGCCAGATTTTTACTGCTAAGGCTTTCGCTGTTGGCGCCTTGGCCATAGGCCAGCTTAAATACCAAACGCAACTGCAATTATTGCAACGCATGCTGATGGCTGACAAGCCTGTCTACCTAGAATTTGGCGCGGCATACCGGCTTGCCCGTGACATCCTAAGCAAGCCCCTACCCACTTAAATCAGCGCATTTGCCAAATAAAGCCTTATTAATTATCGCGCTTTCGGCTCGGCCATTTGTAGCTGCCGCAGTGCAAGCAGCTTACCGGGTCACCGCCATCGATGGCTTTGCTGACAGTCAAACCCTGGCCATGGCTAGTGCGACCGAATTGGCGCCATTCGATCAGGACGGATTCCAAGAAGAAGCCATGTTGGCTATTGTGGCTAAACTCGACGCCAGTCAGTACCTTGGTTTTATTTATGGCAGTGGTTTTGAAGCTCGGCCAGCATTGTTGGCCAAAATTGCTGAACGCATACCCATGTTAGGCAACCTGCCCGGCACGGTGGCCTTAATAAAAGCCCCGGCACATTTTTTTTCAGTCTGCGCCAGATTAGACATTGCCCACCCCAAGACATGGGCTTATGCCAATGCAATCTTGCCAAGCCAGGCTATTGTTAACCAAGCTTTAGCTAAGCCGACTTTGCTTAAATCGGTGGGGGGCAGCGGTGGTGGCCACATCAAGCGCTACCAGCACAACGAGACTTTGATCTCCGAAAAAACCTATGTGCAGCAAGCGCTTCATGGCCTGCCTGTGTCTATTTTATTTTTAGCTAATGGTCAAGATGTTGCGCTGGTGGGTTTTAATGAGCTGTTGCTTGCGCCAAGCAAGGCCATGCCTTACCGCTACGGTGGGGCGGTGAGTCAGCTAAGCCTACCCATGGCCGTGCAGCATCAACTGCTTGTGGCCGCGCAGAAGCTGACGGCAGAGTTCGCCTTGCTAGGCTTAAACAGCTTGGATGCTGTGTTGCAAGATGACGGTGTTGCTTATGTGCTGGAAGTCAATCCGCGCTTAAGCGCAAGCGTGGCTTTGTATGACACCGCCGGCGGCGAATTAAATTTGTTGGCCATGCACCTGGCAACATGCCAGCATGGCCAGCTTAAGCCCTTGGTGCCATCCGTATCCGTGATGCCAGCAAGTAGGGCGCAAGCGGTGGTATACAGTTGGCTTGAGCTCACCATCCCTATTGATTTTGCTTGGCCGGAGTGGGTGCAGGATTATCCATCAACCGAATACGCCCATCTGATTGCTAGGGAGCAGCCAGTGTGTACGGTAGAGGCTAAGGCCGAGTGTGCGGATGTGGCAAAGCAATTGCTAACAATTCGAGTTAAAATGCTCAACCAGTTATTGGCTAATTATTTGAAAGAAGATGAAGATGCTCGCACCGACTAGCGCGCCTAAGCATTTAAGTGTGAATCAGTTAAGTGCGCCTTTGGTGGTGGCGCTTTTAGAACAAGCGCAGGCTTTGCAAGTGGGCGTGAGTAAGCACAAGCTAGGCTGCACCGTGATTGATGCAGGCATAGCGCATCCTGGAAGTTTGGAAGCTGGTCGCTTGATAGCGGAAATATGTTTAGGTGGCTTGGCCAGCGTGCAGTTGCTAAAGGATGCGCGTTTTTCCCCGCCTATGTTGGCGTGGCCAACGGCAATCAGGGTGACGAGCGAGCACCCTGTGCTTGCTTGTTTGGCCAGTCAGTACGCCGGTTGGGCGTTGAGTCACGACGGATTTTTTTCTATGGGTTCTGGGCCGGCACGCGCTTTGGCGCAGCGTGAAGCCTTGTTTGCGGACTTGGCTTACCAGGATGCCGCTCCATCCACTTGCATCGTATTAGAAACCGACCGCATGCCACCCGAGCAAGTAATCGGCAAGATCGTGCATGACACGCAAGTACCCGCGGCGAATTTGACGCTTATTTTGACGCCCACTACCAGCATCGCCGGGGTGGTGCAAATTGTAGCGCGGGTATTGGAAGTGGCTTTGCATAAGGCGCATACCCTGCATTTTCCGCTGACTGATATTGTCAGTGGCAGTGGGGTGGCGGTATTGCCGCCACTGGCAAAGGATTTTATGACGGCCATGGGTCGCACCAATGACGCCATTTTATTCGGCGGTTCCGTGAATCTGCTAGTGGATGGTGAAGAAGAGGCTGCTCAGCAATTGGCTAACAACTTGCCCAGCAGCGCATCTAAAGATTACGGCCTGCCTTTTGCGCAGGTGTTTAAGGCGGCCAATATGGATTTTTATAAAATCGACCCCATGCTATTTTCGCCAGCAAAAGTCAGCATCACCAGTCGGAAAACGGGTGCCGTTTTCACGGCTGGCCAATTAGATGCAGGCTTGCTGACGCAGTCGTTTAGCGATTAATGCCCAGGGCGCAGTGATTTGCAAATCCCGATTTTTACCGATGATGCGGGTTGGCACGGCGCGCAATTAAAGCTGGCGTTTAAGGCGCGTGGGGTCGATGCGCATTTTGTGTCGCTGCAAGATTGTTTGCTGGTTTTAGCCGGCACTAAACCCAGCATTCAAATACCTGCAAGTCCGGCTTTGCCTAAAGCGGCTTTTGTTCGAGGCATTGCTGGTGGCAGCATGCAGCAAGTGGTGACGCGTTTAAATGTATTGCATATACTGGCCATGCAAGGGGTGATGGTATACAACGATGTCAAAGCCATAGAGCGCACCGTGGACAAGGCTATGACCAGTTTTTTGCTGGCTTCGCACGGTGTTATGACGCCTGCGACTTGGGTGTGTGAATCCAGGCAGGAAGCAGAAAAAATCAGGCAGGATGCTCACGCTCAAAATCGCTTGTTGGTCATTAAACCTTTGTTTGGATCGCAAGGTTTGGGCGTACGTAAACTGCCTTACGCTGACACCTTGCCTGTGCCTATGCAGCAATACGTCGATGGTGTTTACTATTTTCAGCAATTGATACGGCCGCCAATAGACGAGGACGGCAGCCCTAGCCATGATTACCGGGTCTTTGTTATTCGTGGCAAGGTGGTCGCCTGCATGAAGCGTACCGGCGCGGCATGGTTGAACAATTTAGCTTCTGGCGGCCAGGCTAAGGCCTTTGTTGCTAATCAGGCCATGGTGGATTTGGCCTTGGCAGCAGCATCAGCCCTTGATATCGATTACTGCGGAGTCGATATCATGCAGGCGCAAAGCGGCGAATATTACGTGCTTGAGGTCAATAGCATACCGGCCTGGAAGGGCTTGCAAAGCGTATGCGAGCAAAATATCGCACAGCTGTTGGTGGATGATTTTCTAGCTAAATTGCCATGAGCACGCAGCCACTTAATTCAGCCGCAGTTGCACAAGCGTATCGGCGTGCATGCATGACCGAGTTGCAGGCCATAAAGCCAGGCAATGTGCATGTGTTTGCCGATGGCCACGGCATGACGGTTTACGATTTCATCAAGAGTGCTGACGCCACGGCCGCTGTTATCACGCAAGCGGATTTGTCGGTAGGGGAACGAATATTGCTGGCGGTGCAAGCGACTCAATCAGCGGTGGCCATGAACACTAATCTAGGATTGATTTTGTTGTGCGCACCGCTGATTCAAGCTGCTTTGGCGTCATCGCTAAGTGCTGATTTGCCAGCAAGACTGGCCGCTGTGTTAAATACCTTGTCGATTGAGGATGGTCGATTGGCGGCGACAGCTATTTTAATAGCTAAGCCGGCGGGTTTAGGCAATGCACCTGAGCATGATGTGCAAGCCATTATAGAGGTAAGCCTTAAGCACATGATGGCCGCAGCGGCAGAGAAAGATCTAATTGCATGGCAGTACGCACACGATTACCAAGGTATTTTAAAGTTCGGTTTGCCGCGCTTTGTGTCGGCTAAGCAAGCTTGGCAAGCGCAAGCAAAAAATGACAGTGAGGCTTGGGCTACCACGGCAGTCTACCTGGCTTACCTTGCCCATTACCCAGATAGCCATATTGTGCGTAAACACGGCCTGGCCCTAGCAAAAAAAATCAGTTTGGAAGCCCAGGCAATCGAAGCAGACTACGCTAAGGCTAGCAATCCCAAATTGATGCAAAAGCAATTGTTAGCTTGGGACGCGTCATTGAAGCAACGTAACATCAATCCAGGCACCAGTGCTGACCTGACGGTAGCAACGCTGCTGGCATTTTATTTGCAGCAATAAGCCCAGGGGCTTATTTTTGCAAGTCTGGACCGGCAAGTAAATATCCGCCGCGCTAACGACAGTGGGTAAATTTCAGATATAATATTGCACTAGATTTTATATAAGACTGCAGCGTCAGCTGATTTTAAGTTAATTTTCAGGAGGCAAGTAATGGCAAATTTATTAGACCAATTAAAGGCGATGACCACTATCGTGGCAGACACTGGTGATGTTGAAGCGATCAAATCAGTTAAACCTGTGGATGCTACAACTAACCCATCTTTAGTATTAAAAGCAAGTCAATTGCCACAATACGCACCTCTGATTGAAGCGGCGATTGCCTACGCAAAAGTGCAGGGCGGATCTAAAGCTGAGCAAATTGACAATGCTGCAGACAAATTGGCTGTGCTAATTGGTACGGAAATTACCAAAGTGGTGCCAGGCCGCATTTCAACAGAAGTGGACGCGCGTTTATCTTTTAACTTGGATGCTATGGTGGCTAAAGGCCGTAAATTGATCAAGTTGTATCAAGATTCAGGCGTAAGCAAAGACCGTGTGTTGATTAAATTGGCATCAACATGGGAAGGCATTAAAGCCGGCGAGATTCTTGAAAAAGAAGGCATTCAATGTAACCTAACCTTGCTATTCGGTTTTGGCCAAGCGCGTGCTTGTGCTGAAGCTGGTGTGTTTTTAATTTCACCGTTTGTTGGCCGTATTTTGGATTGGCATAAGGCAAAAAATCCAGGCACAGAGTACACACAAGAAACCGATCCAGGCGTTGTTTCAGTGCGTGCTATTTATCAATACTACAAAGAGCACGGTTACAAAACAGTGGTGATGGGTGCTTCATTCCGTAACACGGGTGAATTGATTGCACTTGCAGGTTGCGACCGCTTAACCGTTTCACCTAACTTGTTGCAAGACCTGGCTGCTACTGAAGGTAATTTGGTGCAAGTGTTAAAAGACCAAGGCGCAACTAAAAAACCGGCGGCTAAATTAACCGAAGAAGAATTCCGTTTTGAATTGAATCAAGATGCAATGGCCACTGAGAAATTAGCAGAAGGCATCCGTGGTTTTGTGGCGGATCAAAACAAGTTGGAAGCGGCATTAAGCGAAAAACTGTAGTCGTATAGATTCAATTGCTAAGCTTGGGCTAAGTATTTTGTAATAAAAGCGTAATCTACCAAGTTTAGAATTGACATATGTTTACTGGACATTTACTATAAGTGTCCAGTTTTTTGTAAGGCAAGAATTGCAGTGTAAAAGCCGTCCTAACGGCCATAAACTAACTGTTTTTGGGCGTTTTTTGACGGACTTTTATCACTAAAATAGCAATAAATTAAGTAACATTTTAAAAAATTATTAAACGGAGAAATACCATGGCATTAACCCAAATGGCTTTAGATTCATTAGACTTTGACGGTACACTTGCTTTAGCAGCGCTAGTTGCACCGCACGTTGATATTCTTGAAATCGGTACACCATGCATTAAGCACAACGGTATCAAATTGCTAGAAACACTACGCGCTAAATTCCCAAAAAACCAAATCTTAGTTGATTTAAAAACTATGGATGCTGGTTTCTACGAAGCTGAGCCATTCTACAAAGCTGGTGCAGACATCTGTACAGTTCTAGGTTGTGCTGATATCGGTACTATCAAAGGTGTAATCGATGTTGCTAACAAATATGGCAAAAAAGCTCAAGTTGACTTGATCAACGTTGCTGATAAAGCGGCTAAAACTAAAGAAGTGGCTAAATTAGGTGCGCACATCATTGGCGTTCACACTGGTTTGGATCAACAAGCTGCTGGTCAAACACCATTTACCGATCTAGCATTGGTTGCTGGTTTGAAATTAGGCGTTGAAATCTCAGTTGCTGGTGGCGTTAAAGCGGCTACAACTGCTCAAGTACGTGATGCTGGCGCAACTATCATTGTTGCTGGTGCTGCAATCTACGGCGCTACTGATCCAGCTGCTTCTGCTGCTGAAATCACAGCTATTGCTCACGCTTAATTTAAGCGATTTCAATAAGCAATTATTGAAATGAGTAATTAAAAAATCCCGACTCTTTATCGAGTCGGGATTTTTTTTAACGGTCTGTTAAATACACGGTTATTAAATTTATAAGGAAAAAATTATGAGCAGCAGTCAAAAATTAATTTTAGACAAATTAAGCAGTATATTGTCTGAAACAGATAACTCAAAATCAGCCGAACTTTTAAAGTTGGTTCAAGGTGCTGGCCGTACTTTTATCGGCGGTGCAGGTCGTTCGCTATTGGTATCACGCTTTTTTGCTATGCGTTTAGTGCACGCCGGCTATAACGTTAGCATGATAGGTGAAGTGGTTACGCCAGCTATTAAAGCCGGTGATTTATTGTTATTGGTCTCGGGTTCAGGCGGTACAGAAACATTGCTACCTTTTGTTAAAAAAGCGAAATCCGTGGGTGCTAAATTGGTTGTGGTTTCCATGAAGAAAGCTTCTCCTATGGCCGATGCAGCTGATCTAACCATACAAATTGGTAACGACAGCAGTTTCCCATTAACCCTAGGCATGCCTATGGGTTCGCAGTTTGAGCTTTCAACCTTGATTTTCTTAGAAGCGGCTATTGCTGATTTGATTTTTGCTAAAGGCTTAACTGAGGAAGGCATGCGCGCTATTCATGCTAACTTAGAATAAGTAACAAACAGCCTCTAGGTGCATTAAAAGCTCGCTACGGCGAGCTTTTTTTATTGGCTAAATTGGCTTAAACTTGAGCCTTTGATTTGCTGTGTATGCAAGGCCGTAGCTAGCAAAATCCCATGCACTCCCAGCGCTTTTAGTGATGCCAGGTCAGCTTCATTTCTTACGCCGCCGGCAGCATACAGGCGATTAGCATTGCTTAGCGGTAATAGCTGTTCTAGCCTAATTTTATTGACCCCTTGATTTGCA
>JAIQBT010000042.1 GCA_020035195.1 Methylotenera sp. | reverse complement strand
ATTTGGCTCTTCACTAAAACGGTTTTTTTCGTTACGATACGTATTCATTTAAAGCATTAAACAAATCGAGGTTTTCATGAGTGAACATATAACACACCTTAACGACGCGAGTTTTGAGCAAGATGTGCTCCAGTCGCAACTTCCTGTTTTAGTGGACTATTGGGCAGAATGGTGTGGGCCTTGCAAAATGATTGCACCCATCTTGGATGAGATCGCTAAAGAATACGCTGGCCGCTTAAAAGTGGGCAAACTAAACATAGACGACAACCAATTGACCCCTCCAAAATATGGCATACGTGGCATCCCAACGCTAATGCTGTTCAAAAATGGCAACGTTGAAGCCACCAAAGTAGGCGCTTTATCTAAATCCCAATTGACCGCATTTATTGACAGCAACATTTAAACCCATTACGCTGTGCACATTATTGAGAAGATGCTTGATTTAAGCTTACTCAAATCAAGCATCTTTCAAACCTACCTACCAATCAATTCCTAGCTTCACCCTTCCCTTGCAAATTCTTGTTTTAGTGAGCCTTCATGCACTTATCCGACCTTAAACATCTTCCTGTCACCGAATTAGTGGAAATGGCGATTGCCGATGACATCGACAATGCCAGCCGCATGCGCAAACAAGATTTGATTTTTGCCATCTTGAAGCACAAGGCAAAAAAAGGTGAAAGCATATTTGGCGATGGCACACTGGAAGTATTGCAAGATGGCTTTGGCTTTTTGCGCTCACCTGACACCTCTTACTTAGCAGGACCAGACGACATCTACGTTTCACCTTCGCAAATTCGCCGCTTCAATTTGCATACCGGCGACAGCATACAAGGTGAAATCCGCATTCCTAAAGACGGCGAACGCTACTTTGCTTTGGTAAAAGTCGATGTGGTTAACGGCGAAGCGCCGGAGAATACTAAGCATAAAATTTTATTTGAAAACTTAACCCCGCTGTTCCCCACCATACCGCTCACTCTAGAGCGTGATATCAAAGGCGTAGAAAATATTACCAGCCGGGTGATTGACATGATTGCGCCAATTGGCCGTGGTCAGCGTGGTTTACTGGTAGCCAGCCCAAAAAGCGGCAAAACGGTGATGATGCAAAACATAGCCCATGCCATTACCGCCAACCATCCTGATGTGATTTTGATCGTGCTGTTAATCGATGAGCGTCCGGAGGAAGTAACAGAAATGACGCGCTCAGTTAAAGGCGAAGTGGTTGCATCAACTTTTGATGAGCCAGCCACCCGCCACGTTCAAGTGGCTGAAATGGTGCTAGAAAAAGCCAAACGCTTAGTTGAACACAAAAAAGACGTGGTCATTTTACTGGATTCCATCACGCGATTGGCCCGTGCATATAACACCGTCATCCCATCTTCAGGCAAGGTCTTAACCGGCGGTGTCGATGCCAACGCCTTGCAACGGCCAAAACGTTTCTTCGGTGCTGCACGTAACATCGAAGAGGGCGGCTCACTGACCATCATTGCAACCGCATTGGTTGATACTGGCTCTCGCATGGACGATGTGATTTACGAGGAATTCAAAGGTACTGGCAACATGGAAATCCATCTTGATCGCAAGATGGCAGAAAAACGCCAGTACCCAGCCATTAACGTTAACAAATCAGGCACCCGTCGCGAAGAATTACTCATCGAAAAAGACGTGCTGCAGAAAATTTGGGTGCTACGCAAACTGCTCTACCCTATGGACGACATCGAGGCAATGGAATTCTTACTCGACAAGATTAAAGCCACAAAAAATAATGCCGATTTCTTTGATAGCATGCGCAGAGGCTGATCCCTTAGCTGGTTTTAATTTACAAGCTATCCTTGCATAGCAAGGCAAATGTAAATATAATGCCGGGTTCTTACAAAATCAGGTACCGCTAACGGCACCTAACCATTAAGTGCCGTATCATTCGGCAAAATTGAGGCTACTATTATGAAAGACGGAATTCACCCAGAATACCGCGACGTTGTTTTTCAAGACATCGGCGCAGACTTTACCTTTATGACACGCTCAACCATAGCGGCAAAAGACACCATTAAATGGACAGACGGTAAAGAGTACCCACTAGTGAAAATTGAAGTTTCTTCAAAATCACACCCATTCTACACTGGTAAGCAAATGATTCTTGACACGGCAGGCCGTGTGGATAAATTCCGTAAAAAATACGGTATGTAATCCCAGAAAAGTACTACGAAAAGGCAGCCTAGGCTGCCTTTTTTATTGCCAAAACTAGCCATGCGCCTTCAATAAAATAAGCTCTCATGCATAAGCCTATGGCGAATAGCCGCTATCGGTTAAAATTAAGCCGCGAACCAGAGAAAATTAGGCCCTCATCACTTTATGCGTTTTCAACTTGATCATGATTGGCAAGGCAATATGTCGACCCCGCGTGCGCACCTGGGAGACAGTGTCAAAATCCAGTTGTTACTGGCCTTATGTTTTATATGGGTATTGCTAGGCTTAACCGGCCATGCCCCATGGAAACCATTGGAATCCACTGGCATTAATATCGTTAAAAACATACTAGACCAAAGCTACTGGCTAGCCACGTTAACGAGCGACTCCACGGCACTAGAGAACCCACCCATTTATTACCTAAGTGCCTCAGCCAGCGCGCACTTGCTATCCCCCTGGCTAGCCATACACGATGGCGCAAGGCTGATCAATGCGCTATGGCTGTCATTGATGTTGCTTATGGTAGGCATGAGTGGCAGGGAATTGTGGGGCAACGGGGCAGGACGCCATGCCACATTGATTATGCTGGGCAGCATAGGCTTGGTGGTCAGCGCCCACAGTTTAATGGCAGAAATAGCCGGCTTAACGGCTAGCGCTATTGGATTTTATGCGCTAGCGCTGATTAGACGTCGCCCTATACGCGGCTGCGTATTATTGGCCAGCGCACTTTGTCTAGGCTTTCTGTCTTATGGCTTGATCACTGCCCTAGCCTTGATTTGCAGCGCAGTGCTCCTAAGTATTCTTTTTAAGCGCTGGCGTAACCTTAGCTTCATAAAATTAATCATCGCCGCCATACTGCTTAGCAGCTTACCCATTACCTTATGGCTAGCCATGCTACATCAACAACACCTAGCTGTATTTAATGCTTGGTGGCTAGCCAATTTAAACGGATTTAATCACAGCAATCACCTGTATTTTTTACGCATTTTAATTTGGTACGCTTGGCCAGCATTGCCACTGGCCTTATTGGGTTTATGGCATTATCGCCAGCGGTTGTATGTGCTAGCGCCATTGCAACTGATACTGGTTTTTTTCTTTTGCCACGTTTTTCTCCTAGGCTACATGGCCTCGGCTAAAGACATAAACGCCTTGGCCTTACTACTGCCATTAAGCGTCTTGGCGGCGGGGAGCGTTGAGCACCTAAAACGAGGCATGGCGGCGGCTTTAAATTGGTTCGGTGTACTTTTATTTGGCTTAATTGGTGGTCTCATTTGGCTAGGTTACCTGGCGATGATGACAGGCTACCCAAGCAAAATTAAGCAACGCATGGTATTTTTGTCGGGCGCTGAAGAATTGCACTTCAGTTATTTAGCACTGACCATCGCCCTGATTGTCACCGCTGTTTGGCTATTTGTTTGCATTCGCGCCAGACAATCCAACAAATCCACCGTAAGCAATTGGGCGGTAGGCATGACGTTTGCTTGGGCTTTGCTAATGACACTTTGGTTACCCTTGCTAGATTCCGCCAAAAGCTACAGGCCTGTTTTTACTAGCCTAGATCAACGATTAAGCGGCCATAATGGCTGCATCAACAGTTTAAATGTGGAACGGCAACAAAGCTTGCTACTTAACTATTACAGCGGCATTCGCCTCATGCCAGTGGCCAGCAGTGAACTTGCCTCATGCGACTATTTATTGGTGTTCAATAGAAAAGGTAAACCGCTATTTGAGCCAGATACGCACTGGCAAACACGCTGGTCGGGCAAACGCCCTGCGGACAGAAAAGAAAGTTTTTACCTATACCAACGAAACTAGTGGCCGGCTAAATTGCACAGTGCAGGCCAGCCCAGTGATTAGATTTTTAAATGCGCCGCGATGGCTTTTTGCACCGGCAAATGCAGTCCCTCGCCGGCCTGCTGGCTAACATGTTGCGCTATTTGTTGGCGCATCGCTAATGCCCAAAAGCGGTTAATGTGTTCGGCTATGCCTTGTTCCGCTTGCGCTAGATCGGGGTAGGACTCGTAAAAATCGCCTATCTGATTAGCCATAGAAATTAAACGCTGTATGTCCATTTTTAAGTACTCACTAGCCTTAATCTAAACTGATTCAAAGTAAAATTTTATCGCCGTGACTATACACCACATAACGGCTACCTCGGGCAAAGCCCACCAAGCATAAGCCACACTCCTCAGCCACGCGTACCGCCAAGGCCGTTGGTGCAGATACCGCCACCAACAAACTCAGCCCCGCACTAGCTACTTTTTGTACCATCTCAAAGCTGGCGCGACTGGTGGTAATGACAAAACCGCGGTTAGCTTCTACCGTGTCTTTAAGCTCTGATTTAGCGTAAGCCCCAATCACCTTATCCAGCGCATTGTGTCGTCCTACATCTTCCCGAACCAACTGTATGCTGCCATCAGCCAAGACATAAGCAGAGGCATGGGTGGCGCCCGTTTTCTGCTGCAACAACTGATGGGCTGGCAACGCCGCCAAAGCGGCCACTATACTCGCCGAAGAAAATACAACCGAATTATGCAATGCCACTGGGTAACGCATGGCTTGCGCTAAATTTTCCGCCCCACACAAACCGCAACCGGTTTTACCGGCCAATGTGCGACGCCGTTCCTTCAACTGCATAAAGCGTTCACTGGCTATGCTGCAATGCAAGGCCACGCCTTGCTCTTGCGCTTGCACCTCGATGGCATAAAGTTCACTGGCATCTTGCACTATGCCTTCACTTAATGCAAAACCCAAGGCAAAATCTTCCAGATCCTGCGCCGTAGCTAACATCACCGCATGCGATACGCCGTTATAAACCATGGCCACCGGCGTCTCTTCGGCTAAGCAATCTTGCACGGCATGCATTTCACCGTCACGCCATTGCTGCACAGAAGCGACAGCAGAAGGCTCCGCGGAAACGAGGGGCTTAGTCACTATCAATCAATTTTTGCGGCTACTAAATTCCTGCCGGCAAAAGCCAATTGGGCTTCACTAAAGGTTTTGTAATGCAATTGCCAATCCGACAATTGATTCACACGCGACACTTGCACTGCCGTCACTTTGAACTCAGGGCAATTGGTCGCCCAATCGCTGTTGTCTGTGGTGATGACGTTGGCACCGGATTCAGGGTGGTGGAAAGTCGTGTAAATCACCCCCGCCTGCACGCGCTCAGTTAATTTAGCGCGTAACACGGTTTCACCTGCACGACTGGCTATGCCTATCCAATCGCCGTCTTTGATGCCCCTTTCTGCCGCGTCGTGTGGGTGTATTTCCACCATGTCCTCATGGTGCCAAGCCACATTTTTCGTGCGGCGGGTTTGCGCACCCACATTGTATTGCGACAGGATTCGGCCTGTGGTCAAGATCAATGGGTATTTAGCATTAACTTTTTCTGTGGTGGGCACGTATTGCGTAATAAAAAATTTACCCTTGCCTCGCACAAATCCATCAATATGCATGGTCGGCGTACCGGTTGGATAGTCATCGTTACAAGGCCATTGTATGCTGCCCAATTGATCCAATTTGGCGAAACTCACCCCTTTGAATGTTGGGGTCAGTGCGGCAATTTCATCCATGATGTCACTGGCATGCTGATAGGCCATGTCATAACCCAAGGCTTTGGCTAACAGGGCAGTAATTTCCCAATCTTCATAGCCTTGGCCAGCGGCATTATTTTTTGGCGCCATGACCCGACGCACCGGGGATATGCGACGCTCGGCGTTGGTGAAGGTACCGCTCTTCTCCAGGAATGAGGCGCCCGGGAAAAACACATGGGCATACATGGCCGTTTCATTTAAGAACAAATCTTGCACAATCACGCATTCCATATTTTCTAGAGCATGGGTGACGTGCTGGGTATTTGGATCGGACTGCACGATGTCTTCGCCCACGCAATACAAGGCTTTAAAGCGCCCTTCACTAGCCAAGTCCAGCATGTTTGGAATACGCAAGCCTGGCTCATCACTGAGCGGCCTACCCCATGCTGATTCAAACAAGGCTTTCGCCGCAGGATCTGACACATGACGGTAGCCAGGGTACTCGTGTGGCATGGACCCCATATCACAAGAGCCCTGCACATTATTTTGACCGCGCAATGGGTTGATGCCTACGCCTTCACGGCCCACATTACCGGTAGCCATGGCCAAATTAGCGATGCCCATGACGGTGGTTGAGCCTTGCGAATGCTCGGTTACGCCTAGGCCATAATAAATTGCACTGTTACCACCGGTGGCAAACAAGCGGGCGGCCTCTCTGATTAAATTGGCATCCACACCCAATTCATCGGCCAATGCTTCAGGTGAGTTTTCCTGCTTGGCCACAAAATCACGCCACAATACAAAGGAATCCCACTCGCAACGCTCTTTGACAAAATCTTCTTTGACCAAACCTTCAGTCACCACCACGTGGGCGAGCGCAGATATCAAGGCCACGTTGGTGCCGGGACGTAAATTTAAATGGTAATCGGCACGAATGTGCGGGGAATTTTCCACCAAATCAATCGCACGAGGATCAGCAATAATCAGCTTTGCGCCATCACGCAAACGGCGTTTCATTTGCGAAGCAAACACCGGGTGGCCATCGGTTGGATTGGCCCCAATAATCATAATGACGTCTGATTGCATGACAGAATCAAAGGTTTGTGTACCGGCGGATTCGCCTATGGTTTGCTTCAAGCCATAGCCAGTCGGGCTGTGGCAGACACGGGCGCAAGTATCAACGTTATTGGTACCAAACACGGCGCGCACTAACTTCTGCGTGACGTACACTTCTTCGTTGGTGCAACGGGAGGAGGTAATGCCGCCCATCGCGTCTTTGCCATACTTGGCTTCTATGCGCTTAATTTCACTGGCCGCATAATCAACCGCCTCTTCCCAGCTCACTTTATGCCATTCGTCTTTGATGCTTTTTCGTATCATGGGGGTTGTTATTCTGTCTTGATGGGTAGCATAACCCCAGGCAAACCGACCTTTAACACAAGAATGGCCGTGGTTGGCGCCACCGTTTTTATTCGGCACCATGCGCACCACTTCCTCGCCTTTCATCTCGGCATCAAAGGAACAACCCACGCCACAATAGGCACAGGTCGTGGTCACGCTGTGCTCGGGCACGCCGTGATCGATGACGGTTTTCTCAATCAAGGTCGCGGTAGGGCAGGCTTGCACGCAAGCACCACAAGACACGCATTCGGAATCCAAGAAATTGTTGATGCCGGACGCCACTTTGGATTCAAAACCACGGCCAGATATAGTTAGCGCAAACGTGCCTTGGGTTTCCTCACAAGCGCGCACGCAGCGTGAGCAGACTATGCACTTACTCGGATCGAAAGTGAAATAAGGGTTGGATTCGTCCTTGACGGATTTAAGGTGATTTTCACCGTCGTAGCCGTAACGCACCTCACGCAAACCAACCGCACCGGCCATGTCTTGCAGTTCGCAATCGCCATTGGTTGCGCATGTTAAGCAATCCAAGGGGTGATCGGAAATATACAACTCCATGGTGCCGCGGCGAATGTCAGCCAACTTAAGCGTTTGCGTGTGCACTTTGATGCCCTCAGCCACCGGCGTAGTACAAGACGCCGGATAACCGCGGCGCCCTTCAATTTCCACCACGCACAAACGGCAAGAACCGAACGGCTCCAAGCTATCAGTCGCACACAATTTAGGCACATTAATGCCGGCCATGATGGAGGCACGCATAATCGAGGTGCCTTCAGGCACGCTAATTTCCCTGTCATCTATGCTGAGTGTCACCAACTTATCGCTTAAACTGGCCGGCGTGCCGTAATCCAGTTGATCATCGTAATTGGTGCGACTGTGCTCGGGTGCTTGGGTATTGCTGTATTTAATGTCATCCATGACGCTCTCCTACACGGTTTTAGTCAAGCTAAACCGTGGCATCCTTAATTTTAAAATCTGCTGGGAAGTGATTAATCGCACTCAACACTGGGTAGGGCGTCATGCCCCCCAATGCGCACAATGATCCGTTAAGCATGGTGTCACTCAGATCACGCACTAACTTGATATTTTTTTCACGGTCGGTGCCGGCAATGATTTTATCCATGACCTCTACGCCACGGGTAGACCCAATGCGGCATGGCGTGCATTTTCCACAGGATTCTATGGCACAGAATTCGAAGGCATAGCGCGCCATTTTGGCCATATCCACGGTATCATCAAAGGCCACGATGCCACCATGGCCAAGCACGGCCCAGATGGCACTGAAGGCTTCGTAATCTAATGGCGTATCGAATTGCGATTCCGGTAAGAAAGCGCCCAAGGGACCGCCTACTTGAACCGCCTTAATGGCTCGACCACTGGCTGAACCGCCGCCATAATCGTACAGCAGTTCGCGTAAGGTAATGCCAAAGGCCAACTCCACCAAGCCGCCCTGTTTAATGTTGCCGGCCAGCTGTATGGGCAAGGTACCCCGTGAACGGCCCATACCAAAGTCCGCATAATACTGCGCACCCTTATGCAGAATAATGGGCACGGTCGCCAATGAAATCACATTATTAACCACGGTGGGTTTACCAAACAAACCCTCTATCGCTGGCAAAGGTGGCTTAAAGCGAACCAAGCCGCGACGGCCTTCTAAGCTTTCCAATAAAGACGTTTCTTCGCCGCAAACATAGGCCCCGGCAGCACGGCGTACTTCTAAATGGAAACTATGCGATGAGCCCAGTATATTGTCGCCTAAATAGCCGGCCTGCTCGGCTTTGAGGATGGCTTCATTTAAGATTGCAAGCGCATGCGGGTATTCCGAGCGTAAGTATATATAGCCTTGCGTAGCGCCCACCGCCATGCCCGCAATAGTCATGCCTTCTATTAATACGTAGGGGTCATTTTCCATGACCATGCGGTCTGAAAATGTACCGGAATCGCCCTCATCGGCGTTGCACACTATGTATTTTTGATCGGCAGCACAACCCAGCACGGTGTTCCATTTAATGCCGGTCGGAAACCCTGCTCCACCACGCCCACGCAGACCAGAATCGGTCACGGTTTTAACGATGTCTGCTGCCTTCATGGCCAAGGCGTTTTTTAGTCCTGAATAACCATCGTGCGCCAAATAGTCATCGAGTGAAACCGGATCAGTAATGCCAACACGGGCAAAGGTTAAACGTTGCTGTTGTTTGAGCCAAGCCAGTTCATCGGTTAAACCAAGATTCAATGGGTGGGCTTTTGCGCTGGCTGAAAAACTGTTTAAAAAATCCGCGTCAAACAGGCCGGCAACATCAACTGCTTTCACTGGACCAAATGCTACGCGGCCTTTATCGGTGGCTACTTCCACCAGCGTTTCAAGCCAGTATAGGCCGCGCGAACCATTGCGCACTATGCTGACAGCAAGCCCACGCTTAGCCGCTTCTTGACTAATGGCCGCCGCTACTTTTTCCGCCCCTACCGACAGCGCGCTGGAATCGCGAGGTATGTATACGATTGTGCTCATACTAACCCTGCGCCTCCGCTTTTTTTGCATCTCGTATCAAGCCATCTAAATCCGCCGCAGTGACACGTCCGTAGACTTCATCATCCAACATAACGGCTGGCGACAGCGCGCAGTTACCAAGGCAGTAAACCGGCTCTAAGTTAATGGACTGGTCTGCTGTTGTTTGGTGGTAATCAACATTCAAGCATTGTTTGGCATGGGCTTCTAAAGCCTCAGAGCCCATGGCCTGACAAGATTCAGCTCGGCATATTTGCAACACATGGCGACCCGGTTTGCGTGTCTTAAAATGGTGATAAAAGGTGACCACCCCATGCACTTCAGCCACTGACAAACTGAGTCCTTTGGCTATTTTTTCATAAACAGATTCAGGGATGTAACTAAATTCGTCTTGGATAGCATGCAACAAGGGCAATAGTGCCCCTGCCATTGCTTTATGTTGCGCGATCAATTGGTCCAATTTTTCAGTCCAGCCTGACTGCACGCTTAATTCTTGATTCATAGAAATACCTTGCAACATGACTCTCCAAAACTACTTACATTATATTTTTCTAGCCGTAAGTATAATACACTTGCAATAAGCTATCCATTACGACAAGACCTGATAAATAAAGTGCCGCCTACCGTTCAACAATTAACCGACCAACACGGTCGCACCGTCGATTACATTCGGTTATCCATTACCGATAGGTGCGATTTTAGATGCGCCTATTGCATGGCTGAAGAAATGACATTTCTGCCGCGCGATGAAGTATTGAGCTTAGAAGAGTGCGCTCGCTTGGTTAAAATCTTCGTCGGTTTGGGCGTGAGCAAAGTGCGTATCACCGGCGGCGAACCCTTGGTGCGTAAAAATGCCCTGTGGTTATTTGAGGAAATTGGTCGCCTGCCTAAGCTTAAAGAGTTAGTGCTTACTAGCAATGGAAGTCAACTACAGAAACAAGCCGGCAGATTAAAACGCGCCGGGGTAAAACGCATCAACATCAGCCTAGACAGCCTAGACCCGGTCCGCTTTAAACGCATTACCCGCACCGGTGATCTCGATCAAGTCTTAGCTGGCATACAAGCGGCCAAGCAAGCAGGCTTTGAAGGCATAAAACTTAATACGGTCTTAATGCGTGGGATCAATGACGACGAAGCCCCTGCCTTAGTTCAATTCGCCATAGACCAAGCCATAGACATTGCATTTATAGAGGAAATGCCCATAGGCGAAGTGCAACACAGCCGCTTATCGACTTTTTGCAGTAATGACGACACCTTAAAAATCCTGCAAGCCGCCTACCCTTTGATTGCCAGCACGCATACCTCAGGCGGCCCGGCACGTTACTGGCAAGTCGCTAACAGCCAGACCAAAATAGGCTTTATTTCTCCGCACACACACAATTTTTGTGAGCAGTGCAACCGCGTGCGCATTAGCTGTAAAGGCGAGCTTTTCTTGTGCTTAGGCCAAGACGATAAAATTGAGCTGTTGCCGCTGCTGCGTACGCATCCCTATGATGACCAAGCCATCATTGCGGCCATATTGGCCAGCATGGCGATTAAACCACTGGGCCACGATTTTGATTTAAGCCGCCCGCAGCCGGCCGTCGTTCGTTTCATGTCCCATACAGGCGGCTAATTTATGGCCATAAGCGCCATCATTTTGGCAGGCGGCCGCGCTACCCGCATGCAAGGCATAGACAAAGGCTGGGCTTTATTGAACAATAGCCCATTGATTAGCCACGTTATTAAGCGTTTGTCGCCACAAGTGGATAACATCCTCATTAATGCCAATCGCCAACTCAAGCAATACGCCACGCTGGGCTACCCGGTATTGGCAGACAGCTACCCAGACTTTGCCGGCCCATTGGCCGGTATCAGCATAGGATTGCAACACGCCGAACATGACTACCTATTGACCGTTCCCTGTGACTGCCCTTGCCTACCAGCGGATTTGGCCGAACGCTTACTCGCGGCCTTAATCGGGCATGGCGCGCAAATTGCAGTGGCCAGTTGCAAAGGCCGCAGCCATTCGGTGTTCTGTTTATGTAAAAAAACGGTGTTGCCTACACTGGACACCTACCTGCAACAAGGCAAGCGACGCGTGAGTGATTGGCAAAAAAGCCTGGCCTATGTTGAGGTAGATTTTAGTGAGAATGAGCAGGCATTTAGTAATTTGAATACCGCAGAAGACCTGGCTGCTTTAGAATTGCAGCTGTCTAAATAATACCGCAGCCACCGTCCCTATGCCCCATACCCGCAAGCCAATAAATAGTTTAGCCGGCCTCATGCAAGATTACGATCCCAATGCCATGTCGGTGGCTAAGGCTAAATTATTCATTCAACAATACCTAAGCCCGCTAACAGAATGCGAAACAGTGGACTTAAAGGGCAGCTTAGGCCGGGCGTTGGCAGAGGCGGTGGTATCACCAGCCCAAGTACCCAATTACGACAATTCGGCCATGGATGGCTACGCCTTTAACAGCCTAGACCTGGTCGCAATCGGCCTGACTAAATTAAGCTTGATAGGCACAGCCTACGCCGGCAAAGCATTTGAACAGCCCGTGCAACAAGGTCAATGCGTGCGCATCATGACAGGAGCCATGATGCCAAGCGGCACGGACAGCGTCATGGTGCAAGAGAAAGTCAGCTTAGAGAACGGCAGCGTGTGTTTTTCTGCTCCGCCTAACAGCAAAATGAATGTGCGCTATGCTGGTGAAGACCTAAGCATAGGGCAAACCGTATTACCGCAAGGTCACCTGATGCAAGCGGCCGACTTAGGTTTGCTGGCCTCACTGGGTATCGCGAAAGTTAAGCTATACCGCAAACTTAAAGTGGCTTTTTTTTCCACTGGCGATGAATTGGCCGGCATAGGTCAGGCCTTAAAAATAGGCCAGGTTTACGACAGCAATCGCTACACCCTATACGGCATGTTAAGTCGCTTAGGCGTCGATATCCTAGACCTAGGTGCGATTGCTGACGATCCCGTCTTGCTAGAAAAAACCTTGTTAGCGGCCACCCAACAAGCCGATGTCGTCATCACCAGTGGCGGTGTGTCTGTCGGTGAAGCCGATCACATGAAACAGCTATTAAGTAAACACGGGCAAGTGGTGTTTTGGAAAATTGCCATGAAGCCTGGCCGGCCCTTAGCCTACGGAAAAATTGGCCATGCGCATTACTTTGGCCTGCCTGGCAACCCAGTGGCAGTGATGGTAACATTTTATCAATTTGTACGCGAAGCACTGCTGCGACTCATGGGCCAGGCCCACCCTCTAGCATTACCGACCTTCCATGTCGTGTGCACAGAAGCGATCAAAAAACAAACGGGGCGCACAGAGTTTCAACGCGGCATTTTGTTTACAGATCAAGACGGCACATGGAAAGTAAAGCCTACCGGCATGCAGGGCTCAGCCATATTGAGCTCCATGTCCAAAGCCAACTGCTTCATCGTGCTAGACGAACAGGTCGGCAACCTTGGGGCAGGTGCCACGGTGGCGGTGCAGGTTCTGCATGGTCTTATCTAGCCCAGTTTAAGCCCACGCAAACGGCATATTGAAGCGGCATGTTGTATAATTTTCCATCCTTAAACTTGGCTACCCATTAATTTAAACTAGGCCTTACACTGCTTTTGAATTTCACCCTCAACAACTTAAACAGCCATCCCGGTCATACAAGCGAAGATAAGCTAAGGTGGGCTTTAATTGCCTCCCTGATGCTGCATGCTTTTTTTGCGCTGGGTTTGCCGAACTTTGCTACGGACACTCCCAAACAACAAACCTTGGTGGTGGAATTAATGCAGCAAGCGCCGCCGCCTCCACCCCCTGCGCCCGAGCCACCCAAACCGCTGATTAAACCCGCAGTGAAACCGGTGATAATCCCCACCGAAACAAAAACCGATGCGACGCCACCACCTCCGCCGGAAGTCATTGCTGCTGCGCCGCAAGTCGATGCCCCACCGCCAACTACGCCACCGGTGGCAATAGCCCCACGTGAGCCACCCAAACCGGTGGTAGTGCCTGTTGACACCAGCGCCGCACGAGACAATTACAACAACGCATTGTGGTCAGCCATCGTCAAACATAAACAATACCCGCGCATTGCACAAATGCGCGGTTGGCAAGGTGAAGCCGTCGTGGAGTTACAAATCGATGGCAATGGCAAACTGAAATCCAAAAGAATCGTGCAATCCAGCGGCCACGACGTACTGGATAAACAAGCCTTAGACATGGTGGAAAAAGCCCTGCCTTTTCCAGCGCCGCCAGAGGTGCTGCGAGGCAGCAGCTTTAGCGTCAAGGTGCCGATAGCCTTCAAGTTGGAATAAGGGCCATGGGCCAAAACTAGCCATACCATGCAAAAAAATAAATCATTAAAAGACATACTGCTGATCCATGAGCTGGCGTTTATTTTACTGATTATTCTAGCCGCCACCGCCGGCGCCATTGGCATACACCTTTGGGAAAAATCCAGCCAAGAGGCCGCACGCATCAGCTCATTGGTCGCCGAAGTGCAACAGACACGGGGCGACTTATACCGACAAATGAAAGAGTTGTTTGATGCTTATTTCTTAGAGGACGCCACAGCGAGGGAGGAATACGACAACTTTACTGCCTCGGTTGAAAATCACTTTGTGCAACTTAAAAAAATTTCCGTGGGGGAAGCGGAAATACAAGCCATTAATGCCTTGCAACACAACTACCAAAAATTTGTTGTCGAAGCGCCTGCCCTGTTTGATGAATACCAGCAGTCTTCTAACGCTGCCAGTAAACGGGCCATCAATACCGACATTGAGACCGGTTTGTTTAATCGCTATGAAGTTCTATTGGCGCACACCGAAAAATTGCTTAATCAAAAGCAAAAAGAATTAGCTAAACAGCTTAGCAACACCAAACGCATCGCCATTTTATTGCTCATCATTCCATTAGTCGTCGCCTTGTTGCTGCTTATATTTTCTAGGATATTTTTAAAGCGTGCCATTGTGCAGCCGATACAAGGGGTGTTGCAAGCCACGGCAGAAATCAGTACCGGCAACTTAAACCACAGAGCGCCAGAGGAAGGGGTGGCTGAATTGGCCATGGTATCGCAAGCAATTAATGCCATGGCCGATAAATTAAGTTCCAGCCAAGAGGCCTTGGTGCGCAGTGAAAAACAAGCCGCTCAAGGCCTGTTGGTGCCGATGTTGGCGCACAATATACGCAATCCTTTGGCCAGCATACGGGCCATCGCGCAAGTCATGGACGACCCCGAACAGGACGGAGAAACGCGCAGCGCCTTTAAGGACATCATCGATACCGTGGACCGATTAGAACGCTGGACCGGCTCCTTATTAGCCTATTTGCTACCCTTGAAACCGCAGCCACAACACACCCAATTAAAAGACATCGTGGAAGGCGCCTTGGTCCCCTTGCAGCAAAAACTCAAGGCCAAGTCCATACAATTAAACCTGCCAAAATGGCCAAGAAATAACGCGGTCTATACCGACCAGCATTTACTCGAGCAAGTCATTTACAACCTGCTACTCAATGCTATAGACGCCTCCAGAAAAAGCGGCAGCATAGACATCGTGGTGGATATAAAGCGTGATGCATTTAGCCTGCAGCTCATGGACCGTGCCGGTGGCATGCCATTTAAACCAGACCCAAGTGCGATTAGCGCCCCCACCAGCAAACGCTTTGGTACCGGCTTAGGCATTCCTTTTGCGTTTAAGGTCTGTGACGTGTTGGGCGGCGAATTAAAATTTGAAGCTCGCCATGATGGTGGCACAGTGATCACCATGCAACTGCCTATTTTATTGACCATCCCAACATAAACAGGATTAAGAACAAATACTGTCATTTTAATGAACTAGACTATTGCCTTAATCGGTCTTTTTATCAACAATGGTAAAAGCCCTTAACC